>NZ_JBQSYU010000023.1:0-56419 GCF_052379645.1 Arthrobacter sp. 179
CCCGCTCCGTCCGGGACGCCCACGAAATTGCCGATGACCTCGCCAGACGCGAAATCAAACTCAGCATCGGCGGTCCCGTCCATGACCCTACCGACCCAATGGGCAAACTCCTGTTCAACGTGTTGGCGATGATCTCCGAGTTCGAAGCTGACCTTATTCGGATGCGCACCCGCGAAGGAATGAAGGTTGCCAAGGCCAAGGGCAGGCTGCGGGGCAAGCAGCCCAAACTCTCAGCGAAGCAGGAAGAGCACCTCCTCGAACTGCACGCCGCTGGGGAACACAGCAAGGCGGAGCTACCTGAGCTGTTTAGCGTCGGTCGCTCCACTGTCTATCGAGCCATTGAACGCGGGCGGCTGCGCAACGCAAACCACGGAAGCCCCTGACATTACATGCGCTCGATTTCGAACAATTAGCTGCTCATAGTCGTCGGCAGGCAGAAGCCAAGCGGCCGGCCCCCGCAGTGCAGGGGCCGGCCATTGAGCAAAAGATTTAGCCGAAGATCGGAGTCCCGACGAACGGGTCGATCGCCAGCCCGACGAACAGGACCGTGAGGTAGCTGATGGAGATGTGGAAGACCTTCATCGCCTTGCGGTTCATGTCGCGTGGCAGGTGTTCTCGCTGTGCCTCGCGGTAGAGCACATGGGATTCGAAGATGAACCAGCCACCGGAAACCGCGGCCAGCACTGTGTAGACGATACCGGCGTCACCCATCGGAACCAGCAGCAAGGAGCAGGCGACGGTGGCCCAGGCGTACAGGACGACCTGCACGGACACGGTCCGGGCCCCGGCAATGGCCCCGAGCATCGGGACGTGGGCGTTGTTGTAGTCGTCGGCATACTTCATCGACAACGGCCAGTAGTGCGGTGGGGTCCAGAGGAAGATGATCAGGAACAGGATGATGGCCGGCCAAGCCAGGGTCCCGGTGACCGCTGCCCACCCGATGAGCACGGGCATGCAGCCGGCGATTCCGCCCCAGACGATGTTCTGCGAGGTGCGGCGCTTGAGGATCAGTGTGTAGAAGACCACATACAGCAGGATCGCGGTGAGTCCGAGGACAGCGGTGAAGAGGTTTGCACCGGCCCAGAGGATCCCGATCGAGGCCAAGCCGATCACGTACGAGAAGATCAGTGCTTCACGGGGCGTGGCTTCGCCGGTGACCAGCGGACGCTTCGAGGTCCGGTGCATGAGCCGGTCCATGTCCCGGTCGAAATAGCAGTTGAAGGCGCCGGCGCTTCCGGCGGCCAGGGCGCCACCCAGCAGGGTCGCCACGATCGTGATCAGGTCGGGGAAGCCGCGCTGCGCGAAGATCATGGTCGGCAGCGTGGTGACCAGAAGCAACTCGATGACTCGCGGCTTGGTCAGGGCCACATAGGCCCGGGCCTTGCGTCCGATGAAACCACCCAGGGATTCATCGGTTTGACGTGACGCACGAGGTGCGAGCTCTACGTCGGTCGGTACGGTCTTCACGGACATGCCACTCAGTTCTTCGCGGGAAATACACAGACAACCCCAATCATACCCTTTTACCGGCTGTAGAACTCAGGCATCTTTCCCCCAGCCGCGAACGCCCCGGAAATTATCGGAATAAACAGGCCACGGGCACCCCCAAAGAGATATGGTTGAAGCGATGTGCCGGAGCGCTGGAGCTCAGTATTCGTACGTGGGCGTGCAGCATCTGTGCTTCCCCCGACTCCACTCCTCGGCACCGACCGCCAATACAGGACCAGAGAGAGGGGCCGCCACGTGGCGCCACAGTCAGATGTTCGGGAATTGTCGTGGACGGAATCGGATCAGAAGGCCGTGGACAGCATCCGCGTCCTGGCAGCCGATGCGGTGGAGAAGGTCGGAAGCGGCCACCCCGGTACGGCGATGAGCCTGGCCCCCGCGGCCTATCTCCTGTTCCAGCAGCATCTGCGCCACGATCCGAGCGACCCGCATTGGATCGGCCGCGACCGGTTCGTCCTCTCCCCCGGGCACACCTCCCTGACGCTCTACCTCCAGCTCTTCCTCTCCGGCTACGGCCTGGAGATGAAGGACATCGAAGCGCTGCGCACCTGGGATTCACTCACCCCCGGACACCCGGAGGTCGGCCATACCAAGGGCGTGGAGATCACCACCGGCCCGCTGGGACAGGGCCTGGCCTCCGCCATCGGATTCGCCTACGCCCAGCGTCGCATGCGCGGCATGCTCGATCCGCAGGCGGCAGCAGGGACCAGCCCGTTCGACCACTCCGTCTTCGTGATCGCCTCCGACGGCGACCTACAGGAAGGCGTGACCTCCGAAGCCTCCTCCTTGGCCGGCCACCAGGAACTGGGCAACCTGGTCGTCATCTATGACGAAAACCACATTTCGATCGAAGACGACACCGACGTGTCCTTCACCGAGGACGTCCTCGGCCGGTACTCCGCCTACGGGTGGCACACCCAGCGCGTGGATTGGACCCGCACCGGCAACTACGTCGAAGACGTCGAGGCCCTGCACCTGGCCATCAACGAGGCCAAGGCCGAGACCAGCCGCCCGTCGATCATTTCGCTGCGCACCATCATCGGATGGCCCGCGCCGACTAAGCAGAACACCGGTGGCATCCACGGCTCGAAGCTGGGAACCGAGGAACTCGAGGCACTGAAGAAGGAACTGGGCTTCGACCCTGCCGCGCACTTCGCCCTCGATGACCAGGTCCTGGCCCATGCCCGCGAAGTCGCCGATCGCGGGGCCGCCGCCCACGCCGAATGGCAGAAGGGTTTCGACGCCTGGAAGGCAGCCAACCCGGAGAACGCCGCCCTGCTCGAGCGCATCCAGGCCGGAAGGCTCCCGGAGGGATGGGATGCCAACCTCCCCGAGTTCGAAGCGGGCAAGGATCTGGCCACCCGTGCCGCCTCGGGACAGGTCATCAATGCCATCGCCGATGTCCTGCCGGAACTCTGGGGCGGTTCGGCCGACCTGGCCGGCTCGAACAACACGACCATCAAATCGGCGCCGTCGTTCATCCCCGAAACCAAGCAGACGGACTCTTGGAAGGGCGACCCGTTCGGCCGGGTCCTGCACTTCGGCATCCGCGAGCACGCCGCAGCAGCCATCGTCAACGGGATCACCCTGGCGTCGCCGACCCGGGCGTTCTCCGGTACGTTCCTGATCTTCTCCGACTACCAGCGGCCGGCCATCCGGCTCTCGGCGTTGATGGGTGTGCCGTCCATCTATGTCTGGACCCACGATTCCATCGGTCTGGGCGAAGACGGTCCGACCCACCAGCCGGTCGAGCAGCTGGCCTCGCTACGTGCCATCCCGAACCTCGACGTCGTCCGCCCGGCGGACGCCAACGAGGTGTCCTGGGCCTGGAAGACGGTCCTGGAGAACACCTCCAACCCCGCGGGGCTCGTGCTCTCGCGTCAGGGACTGCCGGTCTACGACAGGAACCAGCCAGGATTCGGGCCGGCTTCCGGAGTCGCCGACGGTGGCTACGTGTTCGTCGATGCCATGCGTGACGGCCAGGTCGTGGACCCGGACGTGGTGCTCATGGGCACCGGTTCGGAAGTCCAGCTCGCCGTCGATGCCCGCGAGGCATTGGCCGCTGAAGGCATTGCCGCCCGGGTGGTCTCGCTGCCCTGCGTCGAGTGGTTCAACCGTGCGGAGCAGTCCTACCGCGACTCCGTCCTCCCGCCGTCGGTGAAGGCCCGGGTGAGCGTCGAGGCCGGCGTGGCCCAGGGCTGGCGCGAACTGGTCGGCGACGCCGGCCGCATGGTCTCGCTGGAGCACTTCGGTGCCTCGGCAGACTACAAGCGCCTCTACACCGAATTCGGCATCACGGCCGAGGCCGTGGCCCAGGCGGCGCGCGACTCGATCAACGCAGCGAAATAGCACGACGCCGGTCGGCCACTGGAATAGTGGCCGACCGGTTTCCGTTCCCGTGGCCCGAACCCGCAGGAACGGCGCAGACCTCATTTCCCTCCTGGAAGGATCCATCTCATGAGCAACCCCAACACCCAGGCCCTCTCCGATGCCGGCGTCTCCATCTGGCTCGATGACCTCTCCCGCTCCCGCCTGACCTCGGGTTCGCTGCAGAAGCTCATCGGCGAGCGGAACGTGGTCGGTGTGACCACCAACCCCTCGATCTTCGCCGCGGCCCTGTCCAAGGGCGACGCCGACTACACCGAGCAGGTGGGTGAACTCGCTGCCGCCGGCGCCGACGTCGAAGAAGCGGTCTTCCAGATCACCACCCAGGACGTCACCCGGGCCTGCGACCTCTTCGCCCCCGTGGCCACCGCCAGCCAAGGCATCGACGGGCGGGTCTCGATTGAGGTCGATCCCCGTTCGGCGCATGACGCAGCCGCCACCATCGCCGAGGCCAAGAAGCTCTCCGCCAAGGTCGACCGCGAGAACGTCTTCATCAAGATCCCGGCCACCGTCGAAGGGCTCGAAGCCATCACCGCGACGCTGGCGGCAGGCATCAGCGTCAACGTCACGCTCATCTTCTCGCTGGAGCGTTACCGCGCCGTGATCAACGCGTTCCTCTCGGGCATGGAGCAGGCCAAGGAAAACGGCCACGACCTGTCCAAACTGCACTCCGTTGCCTCCTTCTTCGTATCCCGCGTGGACACCGAGATCGACAAGCGTCTCGACGCCATCGGTACCGAAGAAGCCACCGCGCTCAAGGGCAAGGCCGGTCTGGCCAACGCCCGTCTGGCCTACCAGGTCTTCGAGGAGGACTACTCCTCCGAACGCTGGGGCGTCCTAGCCGCGTCCGGCGCCCGTCCGCAGCGTCCGCTCTGGGCGTCCACGGGGGTGAAGGATCCCGCGCTGCCCGACACCCTGTACGTCACCGGGCTCACTGCCCCACAGGTCGTGAACACGATGCCAGAGAAGACGCTGGATGCCACGGCCGACCACGCCGAGGTCACCGCCGACACGATCACCGGCACCTACGACGAATCGAACCGGGTCCTGGATTCGCTGGCCGCACTGGGCATCGACTACAACGAGGTCGTCCTGCTGCTGGAGAACGAAGGGGTGGAGAAGTTCGAGGCCGCCTGGACCGATCTGCTGGCCGATGTCCGCCAGGCACTGGAAGCAGCAGGAAAGGCGTCGGCATGAGTGCCCTGGGGTTCACGGCCACCGGAGCCGCACAAGCTGCCATCCAGGCGCATGTCCCTGCCCTGGTCGCCGAGAAGACGGCCTCGCGCATCGCGGCCAAGGACGACACCCTCTGGGGTCCCGAGGCCCAGGCCGAGGCCTCCAAGCGCCTCGGCTGGGTCGACTTGGCCGAGACCTCGCGTCCCCTGGTCGAGCCCATCCTGGATCTGCGCCGGGAACTGCAGGCGGACGGCATCGACCGGATCGTCTTGGCCGGAATGGGCGGTTCCTCGCTGGCACCCGAGGTCATCACCGCCACCGCCGACGTCGAACTCGTCGTCCTGGACAGCACCGACCCCGAAATGGTCGGCAATGCCCTGACCGACCGGTTGGCCACCACGGCTCTGGTCGTCTCCTCGAAATCCGGGTCGACCGTGGAAACCGATTCCCAGCGACGGGTGTTCTCCCAGGCGTTCGAGGATGCGGGAATCGATGCGGCATCGCGCATCATCGTGGTCACCGACCCGGGGTCCCCCATGGATAAGGCCTCGCGCAAGGCCGGCTACCGGGCGGTCTTCAACGCCAACCCGGACGTCGGAGGACGGTATTCCGCCCTCACCGCCTTCGGGCTGGTGCCTTCCGGTCTGGCCGGTGTGGATATCGCCACCTTGCTGGACGAGGCGGAGGAAGCCGCGGAATTCCTGGCCGACGACGACGAGGACAACCTCGGACTCGCCTTGGGCGCGGCCCTGGCCGGGACCACGCCGTTGCGCAATAAGATCGTCTTCGTCGACGAGGGATCCGGCATCGTCGGATTCGCCGATTGGGCCGAACAGCTCATTGCCGAATCCACCGGCAAGCACGGCACCGGCCTGCTACCGGTCGTGGTGGAACCCGGGGCCGAGGAGACGGTCCACCAGGCCGACGACGTGCTCCTGGTCCACCTGGTCTCCGACGACGAGGACCCGGTCATCGCCACCCAGGGACACCATGTGTATGTCTCGGGATCGTTGGGCAGCCAGATGCTGTTGTGGGAGTACGCCACCGTCGTGGCCGGCAAGCTGCTGGGCATCGACCCCTTCGACCAGCCGGATGTCGAGGCGGCGAAGATCGCTGCCCGCGGGCTCCTCGATGCCACCCCCGAGCCGGAGACCGCCCAATTGGTCGACGGCGACATCGAGCTCCGGGCCACCGAAGGCCTGCTCGAGGGGGCGGCAGGCGTCACGGACGCCGTGGCCAACCTGCTCGGTGCCCTGCCGGCCGACGGCTACCTGAGCATCCAGGCGTATCTGGATCGCATCGGGCACGCCGATCTGGCGACCCTGCGCGAGGATCTGTCCGTGGCCTCGAACCGTCCGACGACGTTCGGGTGGGGCCCACGCTTCCTGCACTCCACCGGGCAATTCCACAAGGGTGGACCCCGCATCGGGGTCTACCTGCAGATCACCGCCGACTCCGATACGGACATCAGCATCCCCGACCGTCCATTCACGTTCGGTGAATTGATCTCCGCCCAGGCCACCGGTGACGCCCAGGTGCTCGCCGACAACGGCCGCCCGGTCCTGCGCCTGCATTTGGGCTCCCGGGACGAAGGAATCCGCCAGCTGCGTGCCGCGATCAGCGCACTGCCCGGAATTCACCAGTAACATCGGGGGCGGGCGGCCCCGGTGGCCGCCCGCTCCCCCCGTTGTTTCACCACAGAAAGCACCCCATGGCAGATACCACCGCGCACAACCCCCTGCGCGATCGTCGGGACCGCCGCCTGAACCGGATTGCCGGGCCATCTGCCCTGGTGTTCTTCGGCGTCACCGGCGACCTGGCCCGCAAGAAACTCATCCCCGCGGTCTACGACCTCGCCAACCGCGGGCTCCTCCCGCCCAGCTTCGCCGTCGTCGGCTTCGGTCGCCGCGATTGGTCGCCCGAGGACTTCGTCGCCCAGGCCAGGGAATGGGTCCTGGCCAGCGCCCGGACCCCCTTCAACGAAACCGTCTGGGCCCAACTAGCCGGCGGCTTCCGCTTCGTCACCGGCGGGTTCGGCGATGAAGAAGCCTACGAACGTCTCGGCGAGACCCTGGATGAGCTCAAGATCTCCCGCGGCACCCGCGGAAACCACGTCTTCTACCTCTCCATCCCCCCGAACTCCTTCGAGCAGGTCTGTGAGCAGCTTTCCCGCCACGGGCTGGCCCAGGACGAGCAGATCCACGCCGACGCCTCCGCGGAGCCGCAGGAGCCGGCCCCCTGGCGCCGGGTGGTCATCGAGAAGCCCTTCGGCCACGATCTGGAATCGGCCCGCGAACTGAACACCATCGTGGAATCCGTTTTTCCCCCCGACGCGGTCTTCCGCATCGACCACTACCTGGGCAAGGAAACCGTCCAGAACCTGCTGGCCCTGCGTTTCGCCAACCAGCTGTTCGAGCCGCTGTGGAACGCCAACTACGTGGACCATGTGCAGATCACCATGGCCGAGGACATCGGCATCGGTGGCCGGGCGGGATACTACGACGGCGTCGGGGCCGCCCGCGACGTCATCCAGAACCACTTGCTCCAGCTGCTGGCCCTGACCGCGATGGAGGAACCGATTTCCTTCAACGCCGATCACCTGCGCGCCGAAAAGGAAAAGGTCCTCGCCGCGGTCAAACTCCCCGAGGACCTCTCCCGGCACTCGGCCCGCGGTCAATACACCGGGGGCTGGCAGGGAGGCGAGGAGGTCACCGGTTTCCTCGACGAGGAAGGGTTCAACCCGGAATCGCAAACCGAGACCTATGCCGCCATCCGCGTGGACATCAACACGCGCAGATGGTCCGGGGTGCCCTTCTATCTGCGCGCCGGCAAGCGGTTGGGGCGTCGGGTGACCGAGATCGCCGTCGTCTTCAAACGGGCGCCCAACCTGCTCTTCCGCGACAACGCCTCCGAGGAGTTCGGCCAGAATGCGGTGGTCATCCGCGTTCAGCCCGACGAAGGCGCCACCATCCGTTTCGGTTCCAAGGTCCCGGGCACGCAAATGGAGGTCAGGGACGTGACCATGGACTTCGGGTACGGCCACTCCTTCACCGAGTCCAGCCCCGAAGCCTATGAGCGGCTCATCCTGGACGTCCTGCTCGGCGAACCCCCCCTGTTCCCCCGGCATCAGGAGGTGGAGCTGTCCTGGAAGATCCTCGACCCGTTCGAGGACTATTGGGCGTCCCTGGACGAACAGCCCGAACCGTATGCCCCCGGAAGCTGGGGCCCGAGTTCGGCTGATGAACTGCTGGCCCGAGATGGAAGGACGTGGCGGCGACCATGATCGTAGACCTGCCGAACACCACCACCTCGAAGGTGGCCAAGAAGGTCATGAACCTCCGCGAGACCGGCGGTGTCGTCGCCCTGAGCCGCGTGCTGACGCTTGTGGTGGTCACGCAGTCCGGGTTCGAGGAGGAGGCCATCGCCGCGGCGAACCTGGCCAGCCGGGAGCACCCGTGCCGCATCATCGTCGTGGTCGAAGGGGCCACCGACGCCCCGACGAGCCTCGGGGCACAGATCAGGGTCGGCGGTGATGCCGGGGCCTCGGAAGTCATCGTCCTCCATGCCGACGGGGACCTGGCCACGGCCAACGAATCACTGGTCAACGCGCTCCTGCTCCCCGATGCCCCCATCGTCGCCTGGTGGCCCCATGGGATGCCCGAATGTGCCTCCGAAACGGCCATCGGCAGGATCGCGCACCGCCGGATCACCGATAGCCGGACCGCCGATGAGCCGCAAAAGGCGCTCTTCGCCCTGGCGAAGAGCCATGTGGCCGGGGACACCGACCTGGCGTGGACGCGGTTGACCCTCTGGCGGGCCCAATTGGCCGCCGTCCTAGACCAGCTCGATGCCTCCTGCCTGACGGCCGCCACCGTGAAGGGTTCGTCCTCGAGCCCCAGCGTGCTGCTGCTGGCTGCCTGGTTGACGCTCCGGCTGGACATCCCGGTCACGATCGCCTCCTCCTCCAACGGGACCGGGGTGCGCAGCGTGAGGTTCTCCCGCGAGGACGGCGACGTGGTGCTGACCCGCCCCCATGACGACGTGGCCGAGTTGTACCAGCCGGGACAGCCCGTCCAACGGGTGTCGTTGCCGCGGCGCAACACCTCGGTCTGTCTTGCGGAGGAACTGCGCCGGCTGGACCCCGACGAGGTCCTCGGCGAGGTCCTGCGGGAGGGTCTGGCCCAGACCAACCTGCGCTCCGTGACCGCTTCCGAACGCTGAGCCTGCGGGCACCACGAAACGCCAAAGAGGCGGCTTCCCCCGTGGGGGAAGCCGCCTCTTCATGGTTCTACGGCGGTGGGCGCGCCGGGCCTGGGCCCGGGATGCCCCCGCGGGGATTGCGGGGTCCTAGATCTCCGAGCTCAAGCGCATGATGATGCCCAGCGCCACGATGATCGCGCCCCAGGACACCCCGAGCACGACGGTGATCCGGTTGAGGTTCTTTTCGGCAACACCTGAGGACCCGAGACTGGTGGTCATGCCGCCGCCGAACATGTCCGACATGCCGCCTCCACGTCCCTTGTGGAGCAGGATCAGCATGACCAGCAACAGGCTCACGAGTCCCAGCACCACCTGCAGGACAATCTTGAGTGTGTCCACTACTACCTTTCGGTCGAGAACGGCCGCAGCCGGTTAGTCCGTCACCAGATGATGCTCGAACCTAATAATGTTAGCAAATTCCGCGGCGTCCAGGCTGGCACCCCCGACGAGCAGCCCGTCGACATCGCTGCCACGCATGATGGCGGCGGCGTTGGCGGCCTTGACCGAACCGCCATAAAGCAGCCGGATTCCTGCTGCCGTGTCGGCTCCGTAGAGACTCACGAGCTCGGCGCGGAGCGCCGCGGCCATCTCCTGGGCGTCCTCGGGTCCGGCGACTTCCCCGGTGCCGATGGCCCAGACGGGCTCGTAGGCCACCACGAGATCGGCGGCCTGGGCCGCATCCAATCCCGCCAGCGAGCCACGCAACTGCTCGAGCGTGTGCTCGACATGGCGCCCGGCCTGCCGGACCTCCAGGCCCTCGCCCACGCAGAGCACCGGCACCATTGAATGCCTGTAGGCTGCTGCGACCTTGCGGGAAAGCAACTCATCGGTTTCGCCGTGGATGGCCCGGCGTTCGCTATGCCCGACCAGGACATACCGTGAGCCGAGCTTGGAGAGGAAGGCCCCGGAGATGTCCCCGGTGAAGGCGCCGGAATCCTCCGGTGAGAGGTCCTGGCCCCCGTAGACGACCGGCAGGTCATCGCCGGCGACCAGCGTCTGGACGCCGCGCAGATCGGTGAACGGCGGGAAGACGGCGACCTCGACCCGGTTGAAGTCGTGTTTGGCATCCTCGAGGGTCCACGCCAGCTTCTGCAGCAGCGTGATGCCCTGGACATGGTCCATGTTCATCTTCCAGTTGCCGGCAATCAGCGGCTTCCGGTCGAATTGACCGTTCGTGGAGGTGGTCATAGGTGGCTAGTTCCCTTCGAGCGCGGTGAGTCCGGGCAATTCCTTGCCCTCCAGGTATTCGAGGCTGGCCCCGCCTCCGGTGGAGATATGGCCGAAATCGTCCTCGCTGAAACCCAGGGTGCGGACGGCTGCGGCGGAGTCCCCGCCCCCGACGACGGAAAACGCCTCGGAGTCCGCCAGGGCCTGGGCCACGGCCCGGGTTCCCCCGGAGAAGGCCTCGATCTCGAAGACCCCCATGGGGCCGTTCCAGAACACGGTGTTGGCGGAGCGGATGTAACTGACGAAGGCCTCTCCCGAGGCCGGTCCGATGTCGAGGCCCAGTCCGGTATCGCCGAACCGACCGTTTTCGATCCCGTCGACGGGGCGCACCTCGTGTTCGGCGTCGGCCCCGAACTTGGAGGCCACCACGACGTCGGTGGGCAGGATGATGTCGCAGCCGGTTTCCTTGGACCGGGCCAGGTATCCGCGGACGGTTTCGAGCTGGTCTTCCTCCAGCAATGATTTCCCGACCGGGTGTCCCTGGGCGGCCAGGAAGGTGAAGGCCATGCCACCGCCGATCAGCAGGTGGTCGGCGCGGCCGAGGAGCGTGTCGATCACCGCGAGCTTATCGGAGACCTTGGACCCGCCCAGGACGACGACGTAGGGCCGCTGGGGGCCCTCGGTGAGCTGACGCAACACCTCCATCTCGGTCCTGACCAGATCGCCCTGGTAGGAGGGCAGCAGTGCGGCGATGTCGACCACTGATGCGTGCTTGCGGTGCACGGCACCGAAGGCATCATCCACGTAGGCACCGTTGCTGCCGGTCAGGTCGGCCAGCTCACGGGCGAACGAGGCCCGTTCGTCGTCGTCCTTGCTGGTCTCGCGCGGATCGAAGCGGACGTTTTCCAGGACCAGCACGGAGCCGTCCTGGAGTTTCGAGGCCAGTTCGCGGGCGCTGCTGCCCACGACGTCCTGGGCCACCTCGACCGGGAAATCGGCGAGCTCGTCCAGCCGGTCGGCGGCGGGACGAATGGAGTACTTCGGCTCCGGGGCCCCCTTCGGGCGGCCCAGATGGGCCATCACCAGGACCCGGGCACCGGCCTCGGAGAGTTTCGCGAGGACGGGAAGGGACGCGCGGACACGTCCGTCGTCGGTGACGGTGGAGCCATCGAGCGGCACGTTCAGGTCGCTACGGACCAGAACGTGCCGCCCACGGACACCATCGGCGAGCAGATCGTCGAGAGTGTTGGAAGTCATGACTTCAGGCTATCGGATCGCCGCGACTACGCCAGCTTCGAGCCGACGTATTCGGTCAGGTCGACCAGGCGGCTGGAATAGCCGAATTCGTTGTCGTACCAGCCGATGACCTTCACGGTACTGCCGATGACCTTGGTCAGCGGCGCGTCGAAGATCGTCGAGTGCGGATCGGTGACGATGTCGCTGGAGACGATCGGGTCCTCGTTGTACTTCAGGTACGGGGCCAGCTGGCCCTCCTCGGCGGCCGCGCGGAATGCCGCGTTGACTTCCTCGACGGTCGTTTCGCGGGCCAGGGTCACGGTCAGGTCGGTGGAGGAGCCGGTCGGGACCGGAACGCGCATTGCATAGCCGTCGAGCTTGCCCTTGAGCTCGGGCAGGACCCGGCCGATCGCCTTGGCGGCACCGGTGGAGGTGGGAATCATGTTCAGCGCGGCGGCCCGGGCACGACGCGGATCCTTATGCGGGCCGTCCTGCAGGTTCTGGTCGGCGGTGTAGGCGTGGATGGTGGTCATCAACCCGTCGACGATGCCGAACTGGTCGTTGAGGACCTTGACCATGGGGCCGAGGCAGTTGGTGGTGCAGGAGGCGTTGGAGATGATGTCGTGGTTCTCCGGGTCGTACAGGTTGTCGTTGACCCCCATCACGATGGTGATGTCCTCGCCCTTGGCGGGGGCGGAGATGATGACCTTCTTGGCGCCGGCTTCCAGGTGCTTGCGGGCGCCTTCGGCCTTGGTGAAACGGCCGGTGGATTCGATGACGACGTCGGCACCGAGTGCGCCCCAGCCCAGATCGGCCGGATCCTTCTCGGCGAGGATGCGGATGCGGCGTTCGCCAACGACCAGATCCTGCCCATCGACGGACACTTCCTCGGAGAGCCGGCCGAGGACCGAATCGTATTTGAGGAGCATGGCCAGGCTGTCGATGTCAGCCAGGTCGTTGATGGCGACGATCTCGACGTCTGCCTGGTTCATGAGCGCGGCGCGCAGGTAGTTACGTCCAATGCGTCCGAAGCCATTGATGCCAACACGGGTAGTCACGTGAATATTCTCCTTGCCGGAAGGTAGCCACCACCGTGCTCCGGGTAGGGAGATATGGACGCGGGGATGGCAATGGAAATTTTGTGACACCCCGTTGTGTCCTTGGCCTGTGGGCCGACCGGTTCAGCGGGCTCCCGATCCGGGGAAAACCGGATGCGGGGCCCACTGAAGCCGTTGATAACATCTTACGCCATAAGGCCTTTGATGTGTGAGCAAAATTACCTGCTCTTTTCCCCGGGTCCGAGGACCCGGGGGCGCGGGCTACTTGCCCGGAACGATCAGCGACTTCGCGCCGGAGCGCGCCGCCTCGAAGCGGGCCGACACGTCGGCCCAGTTCACGATGTTCCAGAACGCCTTGACGTAATCCGCCTTGACGTTGACGTAGTCCAGGTAGAAGGCGTGCTCCCACATGTCCAACATCAGCAGCGGGGTGGTGCCCACCGGCACGTTGCCCTGCTGGTCGTAGAGCTGCTCGATGACCAGGTTTTCACCCAGGCCCTCGAAGGCCAGCAGCGCCCAGCCCGAGCCCTGCAGGCTCAGTGCGGCGTTGGTGAAGTGGTTGCGGAAGGCATCGAACGAGCCGAAGGCGTCATCGATGGCCGCAGCGAGCTCACCCTCGGGCTTGTCCCCGCCTTCGGGGGAAAGGTTCTGCCAAAAGATCGAGTGGTTGGTATGCCCACCGAGGTGGAACGCCAGATCCTTGGACAGCTTCGGGATGTTGCCGTACTCGCCCTTTTCGCGGGCCTCTGCCAGCTTGTCCAGCGCGGTGTTGGCGCCGGCGACATACGACGCGTGGTGCTTGCTGTGGTGCAGCTCCATGATGCGCGCGGAAATGTTCGGCTCCAGCGCCGCGTAGTCGTACGGCAGGTCAGGAAGTTCGTACTTCGCCATGATCTCCTCCATTTGTCTCTCACACGCCCGCTCTACGGGCATGCTGGTGGGTAGTGCTTCCCGTGCCTCGCGGCGACGGAAATCCAGCGGCTTGATCAGCCGTCGAGCATATCTGCGGTAACGCTGGCCTCGGTCCCGGGTATTCCCAGTTCAGCGGCCCGGCGGTCCGCCATCGCCAACAGGCGACGGATCCTTCCGGCGATGGCGTCCTTCGTCATCGGGGGGTCGGCCAGGTGGCCCAGTTCATCCAGGCTGGCCTGTTTATGCGCCACGCGGAGGGCCCCGGCATATTGCAGATGGTCCGGGACGTCGTCTCCCAGGATCTCCAGGGCCCGTTCCACCCGGGCACCCGCCGCCACGGCGGCCTGGGCCGAGCGGCGCAGGTTGGCGTCATCGAAGTTCGCCAGCCGGTTGGCCGTCGCCCTGACCTCCTTGCGCATGCGCCGTTCCTCCCACACCAACAACGTGTCGTGGGCGCCCATGCGGGTCAGCAATGCGGCGATGCTGTCGCCGTCGCGGATGACGACGCGGTCAACCCCCCGCACTTCGCGGGCCTTGGCGACGATATCGAGCCGCCGGGCGGCCCCGACCAGGGCCAGGGCCGCTTCGGGGCCCGGGCACGTGACCTCCAGTGCCGACGAGCGGCCGGGTTCGGTCAGCGAGCCATGGGCGAGGAAGGCTCCGCGCCAGACGGCTTCGGCGTCGGCGGTGGAACCGTTGACGATGACCGAGGGCAGTCCCCGGACCGGGCGGCCCCGGCCATCGAGCAGACCCGTCTGGCGGGCCAACGATTCGCCGTCCCTGACCACCCGGACGACATAGCGGCTGCCCCGGCGCAGGCCCCCCGCGGAGACGACGATGATCTCGGCGATGTGTCCGTAGACCTCGGAGATGGCCTGACGCAGCCGCCGGGCGGTGGCGGCAAGATCGACTTCCGCCTCGATGACGATGCGACCTGAAATGATGTGCAGTCCCCCGGCGAAGCGCAGGGTCGCCGACACTTCGGCTTTACGCACGGAGGACTTCTTGACGTCCAGCCGGGACAGCTCGTCCTTGACCGAAGCGGTCAGTGCCATGGCTACTCTTCCTCACGTCGCGTTGTATTCCGGGCAAACGCCTCAAAGACATCCTGATACTCCGCCGCAAGCCGCAGGGGCTCGTGGACGGCACGGTCATGCCCAGTAGCCACCTTACCGAAAAAGCACTCGGCGCCGAGCCGGCCGGCTGCCGCACGGAAGGCCTGCTCGTCATCGACGGACGATGGATCGGCCAGAACGGCGTCGATTCTCAGGTCCGGGGCGTAGCGGGCAATCACGTCAAGATGTGCTGCGGCGGTCATTCCCGAGGTCTCCTGGGTATCGGTGACCAGGTTCATCGTCAGCAGGCGACGGGCCGGGGTGTTCTGCAGTGCCTCACGCATTTCCGGGAGGAGCAGATGCGGCAAAACCGAGGTGTACCAGGAGCCGGGGCCCAGGATGACCCAGTCGGCCAGTTCGATGGCGTCCAACGCCTCGGGGCAGGCCGGGGCATCGGTGGGGGCCAACGTCACATTGCTGACCAGGGTGTCGTTTCCGGCTTCGGCCAGAGCCGCCTGCCCATGGATCCGTCGTCGGACTAGGCTTCCGTCCCCGGCGGTGGCCAGGACCTCCCCGGAGATGTATAGCGGCACGGTACTCATCGGCAGCACGGCGCCGCGGGCCCCGAGCAGGGCACCGGCCCAGCGCAGCCCGGCCACGGCATTTCCCAGCAGCTCCCATAGGGTGATGATCAGCAGGTTGCCCACCGCGTGGTTCTCCAGCGAGGTTTCTACCCCTTCGGAGCCGACGAAACGATGCTGCATGACGTCGCGCCAGGTCCGTCCCCAGTCCGATTCGTCACAAAGGGCGGCCAAGGCCATGCGTAGGTCACCGGGCGGCAGGACGCCCAATTCGCGGCGCAATCGTCCGGAGGATCCGCCGTCGTCGGCGACCGTGACGATGGCCGTGATGTCATTCGTGAGCCGCCGGAGCGCCGAGAGGGAGGCCGAAAGGCCATGTCCGCCGCCGAGTGCTGCGACCCGGGTGGTGGTCATCTCATCGCCGCTGCCCGCCGGACGTGGGGGAAGCATCGGCATCTGTCCGGTCAGGAACGTCATGGACTTACTCCCGGCCCAGATCGCGGTGGTTGACCATGACCGTGACGTTGGGGATCTGCCTGAGTCGGCGCGCCATCTCCTCGCTCACGGCCACCGACCGGTGCTTGCCACCGGTGCACCCGATGGCGATGGTCGCGTAGTGCTTGTTCTCGCGGCGATACCCCTCCAGGACCGGTTCGAGCGCTTCAAGATAGTGGAAGATGAAGTCGGCCGTCCCGTCGGCTTCCAGGACGTAGTCGCTGACGACCTTCTCCTGGCCGGTATGCGGGCGGAGCGCGGGTACCCAGTGCGGGTTCGGGATGAACCGGACATCGGCCAGGAAGTTCGCATCGGTGGGCAAGCCGTATTTGAAACCGAAACTCATCACGTTCAGCCGCAGGACCACCGGTCCCGAATCGGAGAACAGTTCGATGATCGACCGGCCTAGGGCATGGACGTTCAAGGGGGTGGTGTCGATGACGATCTCTGCGTGGTCCTTGATTTCCTTCAGGACCTCGCGTTCGGCGGTGATGCCGTCGGAGATCCGCCCCTCCCCCTGCAGCGGGTGGGGACGCCGGCCCTGTTCGAAACGGCGGATGAGCAGTTCGTCGCTGGCGTCGAGGAACAACACCCGGTATTCGATCCCGGCGGCCCTGAGCTGGCCCAGGTTCTCGCGCAGTTCGGCGAACAGCGCCCGGCTCCGGACGTCCATGACCACGGCCAGCTTGGGGATGGACCCGGGGGTGCGGGCGACCAGATCGGTCAGGGTGCCCAGCAGCTGCGGGGGCAGGTTCTCCACCACGTACCAGCCCAGGTCCTCCAGGGCGTGGGCGGCGGTGGTGCGGCCGGCACCGGACATGCCGGTCACGACCAGCATTTCTGATGCTTCGGGCTTGACGGGGCTCAGCTCGATACTCATGGTTTCAGTCTAGTCGTGTTCCGACACGGCCGTTCTCAGTCGAGCAGCTCCCCGGTGGTGGTGTTGACCGCCGGGGTGGCACCGTCGTCGTCCTCTGCGGTGTCGTCGGGCTCCTGCGGCAGGGCCAGCGCCTCGACCAGGTGTCCGGCCAGGACGGTTCCGACCCCCTTGACCCGGGTGAAGTCCTCGGCGGTCGCCGCCCGCATGCGCTTGAGCGAACCGAAGTGCTTGATGACCGCCTGGCGTTTGGCCGGCCCCAGCCCGGGAACCTGGTCAAGCAGCGAGGAAACCATCGACGAACTACGTTTCTGCCGGTGGAAGGTGATGGCGAACCGGTGCGCCTCGTCACGGATGCGCTGGAGCAGGTACAACCCGTGGGACGCCCGCGGCAGAACCACGGGGAACGGATCCTCGGGCAGCCAGAGTTCCTCCAGTCGCTTGGCCAGCCCGGCGACGTAGACGTCGTCGATCCCCAGGTCCTCCAACGCCCGGACTGCCGCGGCGACCTGCGGCGGACCGCCGTCGACCACGACCAGGGAGGGCGGGTAGGCAAATTTCTTCGGCGGGGCCTTCTCACCCTGTTCCTCAATGCTGATCTCTCCGGAAATCACCGGCGCCATGGCCGCCTGGTCCTCGAGGTAGTGGCGGAATCTGCGGGTGATGACGTCGTACATGGAGGCCGTGTCATCCCGGGCCGCTTCACCGCTGATGGAGAACTTGCGGTATTCGGACTTCTTGGGCATGCCGTCCTCGACCACCACCATGGAGGCCACGACATTGGTACCCGAGACATGGGAGATGTCATAGCATTCGATGCGCATCAGCGGTATCGGCAGCGCGAGTGCCTCCTGGAGTTCCTGCAGAGCGGCACTGCGCGTGGTGATATCGGCGGCGCGGCGTGATTTATGCAGGCGCAGGGACTGCTCGGCGTTCTCCTTCACGGTGCCCATCAAGGTGGCCTTCTCCCCGCGTTGGGGCACCCGCAGGTTCACCGCGCTGCCGCGCAGCCCGCGCAGCCATATCGCCAGTTCCTGCCGGTTCTCCGGTTCAACCGGCACCAGGACCTCCCGGGGGATCCGGTCCCCACCGGTGTTCTCCCCGTAGACCTGCTGCAGCAGGTGTTCGATGAACTTCGGTCCGTCGGTGTCCTCCACCTTCTCCACGACCCAGCCCCGCTGCCCGCGGATCCGGCCGTTGCGGACGTGGAAGACCTGCACCGAGGCCTCGAGGTCGTCTTCGGCGACGGCGAAGATATCCGCCTCGGTGTCCTCGGAGAGCACGACGGCGTTGCGTTCGAACACCCGGCGCAGGGCTGCGATGTCGTCACGCAGCCGGGCTGCTTGTTCGTAATCCAGTTCGGCGACCGCGGCCTTCATCCGGCCTTCCAGATCCCGGATGAACCGGGTGCCTTCGCCTCCCATGAACTGGCAGAGTTCCTCGGCCAGTTTCCGGTGGTCTTCGGGGCTGATCCGGCCCACGCACGGCGCCGAACATTTGCCGATGTCCGCCAGCAGGCAGGGACGTCCGGTCAATTGGGCCCGGCGGAAGACCCCGGGGCTACAGGTGCGTACCGGGAAGACCCGCAACAACGTGTCGAGGGTTTCGCGGATCGCCTTGGCCGGATAGAACGGACCGAAGTACTTCACGTCCTTGCGGCGGTCTCCCCGCATGACTTGGGCGCGAGGGAACTTGTCCCCCATCGTCACCGCCAGGTACGGGTAGGACTTGTCGTCGCGGAACATGATGTTGAACCGCGGGGCGTACTCCTTGATCCACGTGTACTCGAGCTGCAACGCCTCGAGTTCGCTGCCCACCACGGTCCACTCGACACTGGCCGCGGTATGGACCATGGCGTGGGTCTTGGGGGCCAGCGTCGTCGGATTGGCGAAATAGGAATTCAGTCGCGACCGGAGGTTCTTGGCCTTGCCTACATAGATGACCCGTGTCGCGGGGTCGCGGAAGCGGTAGACGCCGGGAGACGTGGGTATCTCGCCGGTCCGCGGACGGTAACTGCTGGGATCGGCCATACCCCCAACGCTACTCTGCCGAGGGCGACTGGTTGTAGTTGCCTGACCGTTCCTGCCCGCTGAGCCCGGCGATGGCATCGACGATCTGATCGGTGGCCTGGCGTCGTTGCGGCAGCGGGTGCTTACGCCCGACATGCTCGAACTGCAGGGGCTCCCCCACCGAGAGCGTGAACCGATGCGGGACGATCCTGTTGCTCCCGGCCGGTTGCAGGCGTTCGGTGCCGATCAACCCCACGGGAACCACCGGCGCCCCGGTGGACAGGGCCAGCCAGCCCACCCCCGTCCTCCCCCGGTAGAGCCGCCCGTCCCGCGACCGGGTCCCCTCCGGGTAGATCCCGACGCCTTGGCCCGATTCGAGCAGGTCCACCAACGAGTCCAGCGCGGCAACGCTGGCGGCCTGTTCCCCGCGTTCGACGGGGATGGACCCCACGGACTCGAAAAAGGCCTTCATCGCCCGTCCCTTGACCCCCGGGGTGGTGAAGTACTCGGCCTTCGCGAAGAAGGCGACAGGACGCGGACAGATCGCCTGGATGATGATGCTGTCCAGGAAGGACAGGTGGTTGGAGGCGACGATGAACGGACCATCGGTCGGTACGTTCTCCAGCCCGATGATCTCCGGGCGGCAGAGCGTACGGATGGTTCCGCGGAAACCGGCGCGGACTCCTTCGAACATCCCCATCTAGGCGGAAGCCCCCCGGTGCGCTTGTGTACCGGCAGTGGCCGGGCCCAGCAGGCGCCCCAGTTCCTCGGCGGAGTGCACGACGGCGGCCGCGCCTGCCGCTTCCAACTCGCCGTCGGCGGCGAAGCCCCAGGACACGCCGAGGGCGGTCAGTGAGTTCGCCCGGGCTCCTTCGATGTCGTAGAGCCGGTCCCCGACCATGACGGTGTCTCCGGTCCCGCCGCCGGTGGCGTGGAGTGCGGCGGCCACGATATGGGCTTTCCCGGCGGTTGCCGGGGCTGTGGAGGCCTCTTCCGGGGCCGATCCGTGGATGGAATCGAAGAAGGCATCCAGGTCCTTGGCGGCCAGCAGCCGGCGGGCCAGCGGTTCGGGCTTGGAGGTCGCGACCGCCAGACGGCATCCTGCCTCACGCAGCTGGCCCAGCAGTGCGGGGATGCCGGAATAGACCCGGCTGGCGTCCAGGCCGTGGCGGTCATATTCGGTCCGGTAGTCGGCGATGACCCGAGGCAGGAGTTCCTCTGTCATGCCCGGGAGGCCCAGCAATCCGATGGCCAGCGGGGGCCCGATCAACAGGTTCAGGGCGTCGTCGCCCGGGTGGTCCAGCCCATTGCGTTCCAAAGCATGCAGGATGCCTCCGGTGATGCCTCCGGCGGGGTCCACGAGGGTGCCGTCGAGGTCAAAAAGCACGGTGCGGGCAGGAATCATCACCGGGATATTGTCGCACGGACCACCCGGGCTCCACGGCAGGCATGCCCGCCACGGCATACTCACGCGGCGCCTACGCCGCGCCGGGACGCCGGCCGGGACCCTAGCCGAGGACCTCGGCCAGGAACCTGCCGGTGTGGCTGGCCTCGACCTTGGCGACTTGTTCGGGGGTGCCCTGGGCGACGACCTGTCCCCCGCCGTGGCCGCCTTCGGGTCCGAGGTCGATGACCCAGTCGGTGCTCTTGATGACGTCGAGGTTGTGTTCGATCGTGATGACCGTGTTGCCCTTGTCGACCAGCCCCTGCAGGACCAGCAGCAGTTTGCGGATGTCCTCGAAGTGCAGACCCGTGGTCGGTTCATCGAGCACGTAGATGCTGCGCCCGTTCGAACGCTTCTGCAGTTCCGACGCGAGCTTCACCCGCTGGGCCTCGCCGCCGGACAGGGTCGTGGCGGGCTGGCCGAGCCGGACGTATCCCAGCCCCACGTCCACCAACGTCTTCAGATGGCGGGCGATCGGGGTGAAGGCCGCGAAGAACTCCGCCGCCTCCTCGATCGGCATGTTCAGCACATCGGAGATGGATTTGCCCTTGTACTGGACCTCGAGTGTTTCGCGGTTGTACCGGGCCCCGTGGCAGACCTCGCAGGGGACGTACACATCGGGCAGGAAGTTCATTTCGATCTTCAGCGTGCCGTCGCCGGAACAGGATTCGCAGCGCCCGCCCTTGACGTTGAAGGAGAAGCGCCCGGGCAGGTAGCCACGGACCTTGGCCTCGTTGGTCTCGGCGAAGAGCTTGCGGACATGGTCGAAGACCCCGGTGTAGGTCGCCGGGTTGGAACGCGGGGTCCGGCCGATCGGACTCTGGTCCACGTGGACCACCTTGTCGAGCTGGTCGAGGCCTTCGACGCGGGTATGCCGTCCGGCCACCTGCTTGGCGCCGTTGAGCTTATTGGCCATCACCTTATAGAGGATGTCGTTGACCAGCGTGGACTTCCCGGAGCCGCTGACCCCGGTGATGCCGGTCAGCACCCCGAGCGGGAACTTCACCGTGACGTCCTGCAGGTTGTTCTCCCGGGCGCCGACGACGGTGACCTGGCGTTTGCGATCGACCTTGCGGCGCTTGGCCGGCAATTCGATCCTGCGGCGGCCCGCGAGGTAGTCGCCCGTCATCGAATCGGTATTGGCCATCAGCCCTTCCAACGACCCCGAGTGCACGACGGTGCCCCCGTGTTCGCCGGCCCCCGGGCCGACATCGACGATCCAGTCGGCCTGATGGATGGTGTCCTCGTCATGCTCGACGATGATGAGCGTGTTCCCGAGGTCGCGCAGGCGGTTCAGGGTCTCGATCAGGCGTCGGTTATCGCGCTGATGCAGGCCGATGGAGGGTTCGTCCAGGACGTAGAGCACGCCGACCAGCCCCGAACCGATCTGGGTGGCCAGGCGGATGCGCTGGGCCTCCCCACCGGAGAGCGTTCCGGCGGCTCGTTCGAGGTTCAGGTACTCGAGTCCGACGTCGAGCAGGAAGCGCAGCCGGGCCTGGATCTCGATGAGCACCTGGTGGGCGATCTGCTTTTCGCGTCCCGACAGGACCAGGGCATTGAGGAAGTCGGCGCATTCGCGCATCGGCATGGCGGAGACTTCGGCAATGGACTTGCCGTTGATCAGCACCGACAGGGAGGCGGGGTTCAGCCGGGCGCCGTTGCACACGGGGCAGGGAATCTGCCGCATGTATTCCTCGTACCGGTCCCGGGCGTGATCGGATTCGGTTTCCAGGTGTTTGCGGTGGATGTACTGGATGACACCTTCGAACCCGGTGCTGTATTTGCGCTCCCGTCCGAAACGGTTGCGGTACTGGACCACGACCTTATGGTCCTTGCCGTTGAGGATCGCATCGCGCTGGACGTCGGTGAACTTGCGCCAGGGGGTATCCAGATCGAATTTCAGGTCGTCGCCCAGGCCCTGCAGCAGCCGGTTCCAGTATTGGGTGGTGGCCACGCCCAGCGACCAGGGCGCGATGGCCCCTTCGGCCAATGTCTTGCCCGGATCGGGCACGACGAGTTCCTCGTCGACCTCCAACCGGGTCCCGATGCCGGTGCACGCGGGGCAGGCACCGAAGGGGTTGTTGAAGGAGAACGAGCGCGGCTCGACCTCGTCGATCGCCAACGGGTGTTCGTTGGGGCAGGCCAGATGTTCCGAGAAGGCCCGGACCCGCGCGTCGTCCTGGGCGGGCAGGTCGACGAAGTCAGCGAGCACGCGGCCGTCGGCCAGGCCCAGGGCCGTCTCGATCGAATCCGTCAGCCGTTGCCGGATGCCGTCCTTGGCGACCAACCGGTCGATGACGACCTCGATGGTGTGTTTGTACTGCTTGCCCAGCTTCGGGGGGTCGCTGAGTTGGATGGTGTCCCCGTCGACCCGGGCACGGGCATAGCCCTTGGCAGCCAGCTCCTTGAAAAGGTCGACGAACTCGCCCTTGCGTGAGCGGACCACCGGAGCGAGGATCTGGAAACGCATCCCCTCCTCGAGCTCGAGCAGCTGGTCCACGATCGCCTGCGGGGTCTGCCGGGTGACCGGTTCATGGCACACCGGGCAGTGCGGGTGGCCGACACGGGCCCACAACAGGCGCATGTAGTCGTAGATCTCGGTGATCGTCCCGACCGTGGAACGCGGGTTCTTCGACGTCGACTTCTGATCGATCGAGACCGCCGGGGACAGTCCTTCGATGAAGTCCACGTCCGGCTTGTCGACCTGGCCGAGGAACTGGCGGGCATAGGCGGAGAGCGATTCGACATAGCGGCGCTGGCCCTCGGCGAAGATCGTGTCGAAAGCCAGGGAGGACTTGCCCGATCCGGACAAGCCCGTGAAGACGATCATCGCGTCCCGCGGGAGATCCAGATCCACATTGCGCAGGTTGTGCTCCCGGGCGCCCTTCACGAGAAGTCGCGACCGGTCGTGGGCACGCTCGATGGATTCCATGGAAACGCTGGGAACGGATTGCAATTCGCTGGAGGAAATAGCCACGGGTCCAGAGTAGTCGAATTCGGCCTCGAACACACGTTCGAAGACTCATGTTTTTGCGGGTTTCAGCGGGTTTGGACCGCCGGTGTTCACTGCACGCGGAAGGCGGCCCGCAGAAATTCAACGGCGCGGTCCTCCCCCACGCCCCAGGTCCTGGCCTGCGAGGCCAGTTCCTGGGCCGCGGACGCGAGTCTGCGGTCGCCCTCGGAGCCCGTGGCCAGGACGACGGTCCCGTGACGCCCTCGGGTCTGGACTGCTCCTGCCTGTTCGAGTTCCCGGTAGGACCGGGCCACCGTGTTCACGGCGACCCCCAGTCGTCCGGCGAGCGCCCGGACCGAAGTCAGCCGGGTTCCCGGAACCAGCTTCCCCGAACCGATGGCCTCCAGGATCTGTTGGCGGATCTGGTCATACGGGTTCTCAGGCACGTCCTTGCTGATGGCGACAAAATCCAAGACGTCGTCGTTCACTGGGTCTCCTCGGGGATCCGGGCCGGTCATCGCTGGCCGTGGCTTCGGGTGCCCCCCACAGTACCCGCCGGCGCTTTTCCCCCGCTCCGGCGAGCGCCTAGGCTGGCGGCATGAGCCCAGAGAATTCGCTGTTGCATGACCTGGCGGAGGTCACCATCCGCCGCGTGTCCGTTTCGTCGATGGACAACAACGCCTACCTCATCACCCATAAGCAGACCGGCGCGCAGGTGCTGATCGATGCCGCCGCCGACGCACCGGCACTGCGCGGTCTGATCAGTGAGGCCGCCGAGGACGCGGCGGTGACCCCGCACCTTGAGCTGATCGCCACCACCCACCAGCATTGGGACCACGTCCGGGCGCTGCGCGAGCTGGCCGATGAGACCGGCGTGCGGACGGCCTGCGGGGCCGACGACGTGGAAGGGATCCGGGCGGCCACGGGAGTCGAACCCGCTGTGGTCCTGGGCCAGGACGATATCGGGAACTTCGACGGCTTCGATCTGCGGGCCGTGCACCTGCGTGGACACACCCCCGGCTCCATCGCCTACGTGTATGAGGACCCCTCGGGCCCGACGCATATCTTCAGCGGTGACAGCCTCTTCCCCGGAGGCTTGGGGAACACCGATGGCGACCCCTCCCGGTTTGCCTCCCTGCATGAGGACGTCTCTGAGCGTCTCTTCGGGCAGTACCCGGATGACGCATTCGTCCATCCCGGTCACGGGAAGGGCACCACCCTGGGCGCGGAACGCCCGCAACTGGCTGAATGGAAACAGCGCGGCTGGTAGACGGCTGGCTGGCGCCCCCTACTCGTTATGCAGTTCCCGGACCTCTCCGAACGGGACCGTCTCCGACACCAGGGCCTGGACGCCAGATCCGAGGAATCTCACGAGGACCCCGTATTCGCCTTCGGCCACGGATTCCTGCATGACGGGTCGGACGGTATCGAGGAAGGCTGGTTCGGCCCCCTCCAGATAGCTCTGGTAGGCGCGGGGTAGTGGGTTTTCCATGGCCGGTTCCTCCTGTGCGGTGTTCCGTCGCTGCTGACCCCAGCTCTACCACCCCGGACACGGCACGGGAAGGTTTGACTGCGCGGAGGCCTCCCGGTCGGGCCACGGTTCCCGACCATGGAACTGTAGCTGGACGGGACGTCCCACGGCTCCCCATTCCGGGGGTTTCGAAGCCTCGGTGATACTTCAAGTTCCCGAGGGCAGCACCCCAGGGCAGGCGCCGTCCATACGCAGACACTTCCGTGCGGCAACAGATACCCCCGGCGTCGGGCCCCCCAGATTCCGCAGCCACTCCTCCCACCATCGGTCACCACGTGGTCCGCTGACTAAAGGCCGCGCCCTTCACCAGCCCCCGTAGAACGGGATCCCTTGAACACTGGTCCTAGCCGGCAGAACGCTCTAAGCTAAGTCAACTTTCGCGCTGTCCACCAAGATTGCCCGGGCGGCTCCGACGACAAGGAGAGTGAGCCGACGTGAAGCCCCGGACCGGAAAAACGTATCAGTTGATCGCGTTGGGAACCATCATCGGAACTGCCATCACCGGCTGCAGTGCCTTATCAGGCGGCGGAGCGGCCCTGACTGCTTCACCCCAAGCCGATGTGCCAAGACCTGCGGCCCCCTCGTCACCAGCGACCTCCTCCGCACCGGAACCGAAAACTCCATCCCCACCACCAAGCTCCCCACCCACTACACCAGCCGCCTCGAGTGAGTCGGTCGCGACGTGGCCCGAGACGGCACAGGACGTCACCAGCGGCCTGGCAAAAATCCAGGTCGTCACCTGTGACGGTGGAGGGACCGGCTCGGGTTTCCTGGTCGCGGATGACTTGCTCGTGACGGCAGCCCATGTCGTACAGGGGGCAACTTCAGTCACGACCCAGATCGACGGCGATCTCTCCGGGGCTCAAGTCATGGGAGTGAACAACAACGCTGATCTCGCCTTGTTGCGCCTGAACAACACCGCCCCGGGCCATGTATTTACCTTGCGGCAGGAGGATCCACCCGTCGGGACCGAGGTGGCGGCGCTGGGTTTCCCCTTTGGCGACGACCTTTCCTTCTCCAAGGGAACGGTCAGCGGGCTGAAACGAGGCGCGCCCGAATCCGAAGTGGACTCCGGCAACTTCGTCCTGACAGACACACCGGTCAACCCCGGGAACAGCGGTGGCCCTCTCATCACCCGGGACGGCTCGGTTGCAGGGGTCATGAGCATGCGTCCGGACCGCCGCAGTGAGAGATCCGTCGCTGGCATGGCCTATGCCGTCTCCGGACCCCGTACGGCACAAGCAGTCGAGGCATGGCAGCAACGGAACGTCCCGGTGCGGCCTGCCGAGTGCGAAGATGCCCTGGCCCGGAGCGTCGAGGTCGAGGTCTCCATCGACTCAGAGCACGATCAGGCCATGAACATTGCCCAGAGCCTGCAGATCCACGGTCAGGGCATCAACGATGGCGCCTACGAGGCGGCATTCGATTTTTTCACTCCTGAAATGCAGGAGGGCATGGGCGGACTGGGCACATGGCAGGCAGGTCTGGCCTCGTCGTACTGGCTCGGATTCAACGTCGTTGATGTCAGCGGACACGGCGACGACCTGGTGGCCCTCGTCCAGCTACAAACGGTGCAGGACACTGAAGACAGCAAGGACGGCCAGCAGGACTGTTCAGACTGGGCGATCGAGTACAAAATGCATTGGGACGGACTCAACTGGCTGATCAACGGTGCACGTAGCCCCTACGGGGATCCGCAGCAGTGCAACGAATCCGGCGGCTAGGCCGGTGCCAAGACCGCGGCCCTATCGGCCTCATGCGGGCCTCCATGCCTACCGCCGGTCCTCCTTGCGCCCGACCATGAAGATGCGCCGGAAGGGGAAGACCGTCAGTTCCCCGCCATCCGGGCCGGTGAAGGGAGGGTAGGCCTCACGGACCAGCGCGGCGTACTCCGCCTCGAACTCCGCGGCGTCGGCATCCTCCAGCACCGAGAGGATCGGGCGTAGTGCCGTACCGCGGACCCAGTCGAGCACCGGGTCGGGACCGTGCAGGATCTGCTCGTACGTGGTCTCCCACACGTCTGCTTCGAAACCATGGTCGAACATCAGGCGCAGGTACGTCTCCGGTTCGGCGACCGCGTCCTTGCGCAGCACCAATCCCTGCAAGCGGTCCGCCCACTGCGCTTCCGCGGCAAGTCCTCGCATCAACGCATGCGAGGGGGCCTCGAAGTTGCCCGGTACCTGGGCCGCGAACCACGCGCCCGGCTTGAGGGCATCGAGCCATCCCGCCATGAGCTCCCCGTGCCCGGGAATCCACTGCATCATCGCATTGCTGATGAGGACGTCGGTTTCCGCTTCGGGAGTCCAGGTTGCGGCGTCGGCTTCGGCGAAGTCCACACGGGGCCGCTGATGATCCGCGGTGGCCTTCCCGATCATTTCGGGTGAGGCATCCAGCCCGGTGATCCGGGCGTCGGGCCACCGATCGGCCAGTGCGGCGGTCAGCGGACCCGGACCGCAACCCAGGTCGACGACCCGCCTCGGGGCGTCTTCTTCGATCCGGGCGATCAGCTCGAAGAAGGGGCGGTCGCGGTGGGTGGCGAATTGGACGTACTTGGCGGGGTTCCATTTCATGGCCCCACCCTATTCCGGCCTCGACGGGTTCGACGCGTGCACACCGACGCCGGGGTCGCTGGACGATAGGCTGGAGGGACCATGAATCTTACTGACCTGCTGCCTGATTCCCCGCCGCGTGGGGCCACCGCCGAATCGACCTATGCCGCTTTCCTGACCTGGGCGGAGGATCGCGGGATTTCCCTGTATCCGGCGCAGGACGAGGCGGTGATGGAACTGGTCGAGGGCAACAACGTCATCCTGGCGACCCCGACCGGCTCCGGGAAATCCCTGGTGGCCGTCGCCGCCCACTTCCATGCGTTGGCCCGCGGGGACCGCAGCTATTACACGGCGCCGATCAAGGCGCTGGTCTCGGAGAAGTTCTTCGCCCTCTGTGAGATCTTCGGAGCCGAGAACGTCGGGATGGTCACCGGGGATTCCTCGGTGAACCAGGACGCTCCGATCATCTGTTGCACCGCGGAGATCCTCGCCAACATCGCCTTGCGCGAAGGGGGCGACGCCGATCTGGGCCCTGTGGTGATGGACGAGTTCCACTTCTACTCCGACCCGCAACGCGGTTGGGCCTGGCAGGTCCCGCTGCTGGAGTTGCCCCAGGCGCAGTTCCTGCTCATGTCCGCGACCCTGGGCGACGTCACCCGCTTCGAGGACGAACTCACCCAGCGCACGGGTCGGCACACCACGACGGTGGCCAACGCCGAGCGCCCCATCCCCCTGCATTACTACTATTCCGAGGAGCCGGTCCAGGAAGCCATGGAGGAACTGTTGTCCACCCAGCAGGCTCCCGTCTATGTGGTGCACTTCAGCCAGCTCGAAGCCATCGAACGCGCCCAGTCCCTGATGAGCATCAACGTGTGCACCCGGGAGGAGAAGGACCGGATCTCCGAACTGATCGCCGGGTTCCGTTTCGCCACGGGCTTCGGCAAGACACTGAACCGCCTGGTCCGTCACGGGATCGGGGTCCACCACGCCGGCATGCTGCCCAAATACCGCCGACTGGTCGAACAGCTGGCCCAGGCCGGCCTGCTCAAGGTCATCTGCGGCACCGACACCCTCGGGGTGGGCATCAATGTCCCCATCCGCACGGTGATGCTGACCGCACTCTCCAAATACGACGGCATCCGCACCCGGCCGCTGAATGCCCGCGAGTTCCACCAGATCGCCGGCCGGGCCGGACGAGCCGGCTACGACACGGCGGGAACCGTCGTCGTCCAGGCCCCGGAATTCGCCATCGAAAACAAGAAGTCGATGACCAAGGCCGTCGCGAAGTTCGGCGATGACTCGAAGAAGCTACGCCAGGTGGTCAAGAAGAAGCCGCCGCAGGGTTTCGTCTCCTGGTCCGAGAAGACCTTCGACAAGATGGTGGCCTCCACCCCCGAGCCCCTGACCTCGTCGTTCAAGGTCACCCACTCGATGTTGCTCAATCTGCTGGAGCGCCCCGGGAACTCCTTTGTCGCGGCCCGCAAGCTGCTGACCGAAAACCATGAGCCGCCGGCTCGACAGAGTGCCCTGCTGCGTCGGGCCCTGGGAATCCTGCGCGAGCTCCTGGCCACCGGGGTGGTCGAACGTCTGGAAGAGCCCGACGAACACGGGAACATGCTGCGCCTGACCGTTGAATTGCAGGAGAACTTCGCGCTGAACCAGCCGCTTTCCCCGTTCGCGATGGCCAGCCTGGAGATCCTGGACCGGGATTCACCCAGCTACGCCCTCGACGTGGTCTCGGTCATCGAAGCAACCCTGGAGAAGCCACGCCAGGTACTGAACGCCCAGGAAAAGAAGGCCCGCGGCGAAGCCGTGGCCGCGATGAAGGCCGAGGGGATGGAATACGAGGCGCGGATGAACGCGCTCGACGAAGTCACCTATGCGCAACCGTTGGCCGAACTGTTGGGCGAGGCCTTCGAGACCTACCGCAGCGGGGCCCCCTGGCTCGGTGATTTCGAGCTCGCCCCCAAATCCGTGGTCCGCGACATGTATGAACGGGCCATGTCGTTCGGGGAGTACATCGCCTTCTATTCGTTGGCGCGCTCGGAGGGCATCCTGCTGCGCTACCTGACCGATGCCTTCAAGGCGTTGCGCCAGACGGTGCCCCGCGATGCCTTGCGTGAGGATCTCGAGGACCTCATCGAGTGGCTGGGCGAACTGGTCCGCCAGACCGACTCCTCGCTGCTGGACGAATGGGAGAAGCTCTCCAGCGGGGAGATGCCCCAGGACCCCTCGGCGCAGATCACCCCGCCGAAGCCCGAACGCCTGACCTCGAACGAGCGGGCCTTCCGGGTGATGGTCCGCAACGAGATGTTCCGTCGTGTCCAGCTCTTCGCCGATGAGCAGGAACAAACCCTGGGCCAGCTCGACGGGCACCACGGCTTCGACGCCGATGCCTGGGCGGACGCCATGGACGACTACTTCGACGAACACGACGACATCGATGACGGGCCGGCCGCCCGCGGCCCCCAACTGTTGATCATCACCCCGTCCCCCACCGAATGGAAGGTCAGGCAGATCTTCAAGGATCCTGCCGGGAACAACGACTGGGGCATTGACGCCGTGATCAATCTGGCGGACTCCGACGAGGCGGGGACCGCCGTGGTGACCGTCACTGGTGTGGGCCGGCTCGACTAGGGCCCGGGCCCCGGCGCCGTCGCCCCGGGGTGGTGTCTCAGGGAAGGAACGCGGCATACAACGGCTGGGATCTGGCCGCGGCGATGCCCAGGACGGGCGCCATGATCCCCAGGAATGCGTAGAGCGAGACCGGTACGCAGAGCAACCATTCGCGCCAGGACCCGGCCACACCCAGGACCGGGACGGCCAGCCTGCCGCTGGGACGCCAGATCTGGCGCAGCAACGGGAGTCTGCGCAGCTTACTTGGCGCGCGTAGTCGAAGCGGCCACAGCAGGTTGCAGCCACCGACGGTCAGCAGGTCCCCCAGGACATGGGTCGCCGTTCCGAGCAGCACGGCCAACACGAACCAGTACTGCTCCTCGGGGGCGAAGAGGGCCACGAAGGCCCCGGCGGGAATGGACACCACCCACGGCAGTTTGCGCATGGCATCCGGGATGAACTTCAACGCCTTCAGGGCAAAGGCGATCAGCAGTACCGCCGACAGTCCCGCCCCGGGAAAGACCGTTCCCCACCGGGGGGAATGGACCTCCCAGAGGCCCAATGCATGGGCGATCAGGGTGAAGAGGGCGATCCCGAGCAGGGAATGGGTGCCGTTGCGATGTCCCCCGGCCACCCGGCCGATCCCGGCGCACATCAGGTTCGACACCGGCGGCAGCGACTGGGCGATGCTGGCGTGTCGGTGGTCGGCGTCGGGCAGCAGGGCCGCCCCGGCGCAGACCAGCGCCCCGGCGAGCACCCCGGCGTCAGAGACCTCCAGCAGGCCGAAACCCAACGGGATGCGGGCAGGGAGGAAGGAGAGCCACTCCGCCACCGGACCCAAGCCCAGTACCGGCTGGGTGGTGACGGCGATCCAGACCGCTGCACCACTGGCAGCATGGTGGCCTCCCATCATGGGCTTGGCTCTCTTTCATCCGATGGAAGACGGGTTGGTGCTTCGGCCTCCGACCGGCGGCCACGGCGGGTCCCAGCCTAGGGGCCCCCGGTGTCGATTGGACGTCGGGGGCCGGCGCCGGGGCCGGTAGTGTTGATCACATGACCGCCCTGATGCACCGTGTGTCCGCCACCCACGAGTTCCGCGGCCTCCGCGCCACCGAACACTACTTCACCGTCCCGCTCGACCATGGCCGGCCCGATGGTGAGACCATCACCGTCTTCGCCCGGGAGGTCTCCTCCCTGGAGCACGAGGACCCCGGCCAGCTGCCGTGGCTGCTCTATCTGCAAGGCGGGCCGGGAGCTGCCAGCCCCCGGGTCTCCTCGCTGACGGGATGGATGGCCGAGGCAGCGAAGACCTTCAGGATCCTGTTGCTGGACCAGCGCGGGACCGGGCTGAGCACCCCCGCCAACCGGCAATCATTGCCACTGCGGGGTGATGCCGCGGCGCAGGCCTCCTATCTGACGCACTTCCGTGCCGATTCGATCGTGCGTGATGCCGAGGCCATCCGTGCCGAACTGGGCATCGATTCGTGGAGCACCTTCGGGCAGAGCTTCGGGGGATTCTGTACCCTGACCTACCTGTCGCTGGCCCCCGGATCGCTGGACCGTTGTCTGGTCACCGGGGGCCTGGGGCCGGTCGACGGCGACCCCGAAGAGGTCTACCGGGCCACGTATGCGCGCATGGCCGCGCGCAACACCGAGTACTTCGCCCGGTATCCCGAGGACCGCCTGGTCCTGAACCGGATCATGCGCCACGTCGAGCAGGAACATGAGCAACTCCCCGACGGACGGGGCGTCACGGGTGGCCTCGTCCAGATCCTGGGCCAGTTCCTGGGCGGAAACACCCGGATGGACCAGCTCCACTTCGTCTTCGAATCGGCGTTCATCCCCACCCCCGACGGCCCCCGGCTGTCGGATGCCTTCACGGGGGTGCTGTTCCAGCAGGCCAGCCGGGGCCCGAATCCGCTCTACGCCCTACTGCACGAATCGATCTACGCGCACGGGCGGGCCACCCGCTGGGCCGCCGAACGCGTCGCCGCCGAGTTCCCCGAGTTCGATCCGGCCTCCGCCGAGCCCCTGCTTACCGGGGAGATGGTCTACAGCTGGTACTTCCGGGAGGATCCCCTCCTCCGACCGTTGGAGGACGTGGCCCGGATCCTCGCGGATCATGAGCAGTGGCCGGCCCTGTACGACGCCGAACAGCTCGCCGCCACCACGGTGCCTGTGGCGGCCGCCGTGTACTCCGATGACGTGTACGTGGACCGGGACATCAGCCGCGCCACGGCAGAAAAGGTCCGTGGCCTACGCGTCTGGGAGACCGCCGACTTCCACCATGACGGAATCGCCGACGACGGGGCGGGCATCTTCGCCCGGCTGCTGGGCATGACGTCCCCTTCCGACGCGGAATCGGCGGAGCCGGCCATCAGTCGGCCTGACTGAGGGTTCCCGGCGGCTCAGCCGGCGACGGCGTCGTCGTACCCGACCTCGAGGATCGTCCTACGGTGCCGACGCAGTTCGGCGACTCCCCCGAGCCCGACCAGCACCACCAGCACCAGGCAGGCCACGTTCAGCCCGCTGAAGCCCCAGAAGGCGAGCACCAGGCCCGAGCCGGCGGCGCCGATGGCCCCGGCGGCCCCCATGAGGGCGTCGGACAGTCCCTGGACGGGGACCCGGTGGCCGAGCTCAACGCTTTCGGAGACGAACGCGGAGCCGGCCACCGTCGCCAACGACCAGCCCACCCCCAAAAAGACCAGCCCCACGGTGACGGCCAGCTGACTTGCCGCCCCCACCGCGCAGCAGACCAGCGAGGAGGCCAACACCGCCTGTGCGGCCAGCATCGTCTGCCGGCGCCCCCATCGATCGGCCAGGATCCCGATGAACGGCGAGAGGGCATACATTCCGGCGATATGCAGTGAAATCGTGAACCCGATGAGCACCAGGACATCCAGGCTCGCATGGTGCCCTGCCATGGCTCCCCCGCTCGCCCCCGCGGCGATGGCGTCCAGGTCCTTGAAGTGCACCGGGGTCATGGACATCACGGCGACCATCACCAGATGGGAGATCACGATGGTGATGACCCCGAGCCGGGCCGCCGGATTATGCCGCAGCACCGACAGGCCGCCGCCCAGCGAGAGCCGTACCGGTGCCGGGGTGCCCGGTTCCCGGGAGCTGCCCAGCGGATCGGGCCGCAGCCCGATATTGAGGATCAGGACGGCGATCAGCATTCCTGCCATGGAGAAGATGAAGGGTCCGCTTTCATCGGGCAGGCCCAGGGACCGGCCCATGGCGGCGCCGGGGCCGATCAGGTTCGGTCCGGTGACGGCGCCGATGGTGATGGCCCAGACCACCAGCCCGAGGTCCCGACCCCGCGTGGCCGGTTCGGCGAGGTCGGTCGCGGCGAAGCGGGCCTGCAGGTTGGCGGCATTTCCGACCCCCAACAGCGCGGCCGAAACCAGGAGCAGCGGGAAACTCTCAAGGATCGGGGTCAGGAGCATTCCCAGGGCACCCAGCGCGGCGACGAGCATGCCGGCGGAGAGCGCCACCCGTCGTCCGCGCCGGATGGCCAATCCGGCCAGCGGAAGGGCGGTCAGGGCGCCGGCGACGGAGATCGCCATCGTGGTGGCGCCGGCGTAGGCATTGCTCCCGGTCAGATCCACTGCCATGAGCGATCCCAGGGCCAACCCCGAACCGTTTCCGAGGCCGCTGAAGAGCTGGCCGAGGGACAGCGAGAGGACCACCCGGCGTTGGTGGTTTCCGGGGATTGACTGCACCGGAACGGCGCCCTGGTTCTCGCTCACCGCTGTAGCCTACCAACGCCGGGGTGCCGCGGCGGCCCCGGGACGGGGGCTAGATGTCGTCCTCGTCGTGTTTGTCGGCATTGCTCCTGGCCTGCGCCTCGGCAGCCGCGCGCTTGCCTGCCGGACTGAGCAGGCTGGCGACGGTGGCGATCACGAGGGTGGCGACGATGACGATCAGAGACAGACCGGTGCTGATGTCCGGGATCCAGTCGATGCCCTGGCCCCCGTTGATGAACGGCAGCTCGTTCTCGTGCATGGCATGGAAGATGAGCTTGACCCCGATGAACGCCAGAATGATCGACAGGGCGTGTTTGAGGAAGATCAGTCGTTCCATCAACCCGCCGAGCAGGAAGTAGAGCTGGCGCAATCCCATCAGGGCGAAGATATTGGCCGTGAAGACGATGAAGGGGCTCTGGGTCAGGCCGAAGATGGCGGGGATCGAGTCGACGGCGAAGAGCAGGTCGGTCATGCCGATCGTGACGAAGACCAGCACCATCGGGGTGAACATGCGTTTTCCACCCACGGTGGTGCGCAGTTTGTTTCCGTCATACTTCTTGGCGACGGGGAGCTTGGCGGTCACCTTGGCGACCAGGCTGCTTTCGCCTTCACCTTCGTCGTCGTCGCTGTCGGTGGCCTGCTTCCAGGCGGTCCAGAGCAGGAAGGCGCCGAAGATGTAGAAGATCCAGGTCAGGTGCTCGATCAATGTCGCCCCGACCAGGATGAACCCGCCGCGCAGGATCAGCGCGATGATGATGCCGAACATCAGCACTTCCTGCTGGTAGTTCCGCGGGACGGCGAAGCGGGCCATGATGATGATGAAGACGAAGAGGTTGTCCACGCTCAGGCTGTATTCGGTGATCCAGCCGGCGACGAACTCCTGGCCGTAGTCGGGGCCCGCCTGCCAGAAGAGCACCCCGGCGAAGACGAGCGCGAGGGTGACGTAGAAACCGACCCACAGGCCGGCTTCCTTCATCGAAGGCTCATGGGGACGCTTGACCACATAGAGCAGGTCGAACAGCAGGATCAGGCCCAGGGCGGCCAGGGAAATGACTTCGAATTGGGTGGTCAGATGGTCCGACACGGTAACCTCTCGGGGCGCAGGAAGCGCCGGCAGGGGACAGGGGGCATTGCCGCAAGTCTCTCCGCCGCCCGGGATCGGGATCGGCCACTGTGCCCGGCCCGGCGGCATTGCCGGGCGTGTTGACGTCCACAGTGTTCGGGATACTCCCCTACGCCGGGCACAAGCCTACCCCACTGCGCTTGGGGCCTGTCGCGGATCAGGCGTGGCCGGCCTGCTGCATCTGACGCAGTTCCTTCTTCAGGTCCCCGACCTCGTCGCGGAGTCGCGCCGCCAATTCGAACTTCAGTTCCGCGGCGGCCCCGTGCATCTGCTCGGTCAGATCGGTGATCAGCCCCACCAGGTCCTCGGCCGGCGCCGCCGCCAACCCGTCCTGTCGGACCTGGGATTCGGCCTTGTCGGTGGTGGATTTGGAGCGGCGGGCCCCCTTGGCCAACCGCTGATTATTCAGCAGCTCCTGGGTATCGGCATCCTCGCGGGCCAATTGGTCGGTGATGTCCGCGATCTTCTTGCGCAACGGCATCGGGTCGACACCGCGCTCCTGGTTGTAGGCGTCCTGGATCTCGCGGCGCCGGTTGGTTTCGGAGATCGCGTGGGACATGGAGTCGGTGATCCGGTCGGCATACATGTGCACCTGGCCGGAGACGTTGCGTGCGGCACGGCCGATGGTCTGGATCAGCGAGGTCCCCGAACGCAGGAAACCTTCCTTATCCGCGTCGAGGATCGCCACGAGGGAGACCTCCGGCAGGTCCAGCCCCTCACGCAACAGGTTGATGCCGACCAGCACGTCGAAGACCCCCATCCGCAGTTCACGCAGCAATTCGACCCGGCGCAGGGTATCGACGTCGGAGTGCAGGTACTCCACCTTGACGCCGTGTTCGCTGAGGTAGCCGGTGAGGTCCTCGGCCATCCGCTTGGTCAGCGTGGTCACCAGGATTCGCTCGTTGTTCGCGGTCCGGGTCCGGATCTCCTCGAGGAGGTCATCGATCTGGCCCTTGGTGGGTTTGACGATGATCTCCGGGTCCAGCAGTCCGGTGGGTCGGATGATCTGCTGGACGAATCCGTCGGATTTGCCGAGTTCGTATTTGCCCGGGGTCGCCGAGAGATAGAGGGTCTGTCCGATCCGCTCCAGGAATTCATCCCATTTCAGCGGACGGTTGTCCATGGCCGAGGGCAGCCGGAAACCGTGCTCCACCAGGGTGCGCTTCCGCGACATGTCGCCCTCGTACATGGCGCCGATCTGCGGGATCGTCACGTGTGATTCGTCGACGACCAGAAGGAAGTCGTCGGGGAAGTAGTCCAGCAGGCAGTGCGGGGCGGTGCCGGGGCCACGACCGTCGATATGCCGCGAATAGTTCTCGATGCCGTTGCAGAACCCCATCTGCTGCATCATTTCCAGATCGTAGGTGGTGCGCATGCGCAGGCGTTGGGCCTCCACCAGCTTGTTCTGCCCCTCGAGTTCCTCCAGCCGCACCTGCAGCTCGTCCTCGATGTCCTTGATGGCCCGGTTCATCCGTTCCGGCCCGGCGACATAGTGGCTGGCGGGGAAGATGTACATCTCCTCCTCCTCGCGGATCACGTCACCGGTGAGGGGGTGCAAGGTGTGGATCTGCTCGATCTCGTCACCGAAGAACTCGATGCGCAGCGCCTGCTCCTCGTACATCGGGATGATCTCCACGGTGTCCCCGCGCACCCTGAAGGTCCCGCGGTGGAAATCCATGTCATTGCGGGCGTACTGCATCGACACGAATTTGCGCAGCAGTTCGTCCCGGTTCATTTCCATGCCCTTGCGCAGGGTGACCATGCCGGCGACGTATTCCTCCGGCGTCCCCAGACCGTAGATGCAGGAGACGGTGGCGACCACGACCACGTCCCGGCGGGTCAGCAGCGTGTTGGTGGCCGAGTGGCGCAGCCGTTCGACCTCCTCGTTGATGGAGGAGTCCTTTTCGATGAACGTATCGGTCTGCGGGACGTAGGCCTCGGGCTGGTAGTAGTCGTAGTAGGAGACGAAGTATTCGACGGCGTTGTTCGGCAGCAGTTCCCGGAACTCGTTGACCAGCTGGGCCGCCAGGGTCTTGTTCTGGACCAGGATCAGGGTCGGACGCTGGACCTGCTCCACCAGCCAGGCAGTCGTGGCGCTCTTGCCGGTACCCGTGGCCCCCAGCAGGACGACGTCCTTCTCCCCGCCGTTGATCCGTTCGGCAAGCTCGGCGATGGCCTGCGGCTGGTCTCCTGCCGGTTCGAAATCGCTGATGACCTCGAACGGGGCGACGACGCGGTTGATCTCCTGGGCAAGACTCATGGGTCCAAGGCTACGCTCTGCGTCGAGGGCTGTGCACGGCTACGGCTCAGGGCTTAAACCCGCAGGGCACGGACCGGGATGGACCCGCAGTCGCACCGGGCTTCAGGCCGGTGGGCGCTGGCGTTTGCCCGACCGTCCAGGAGGGTCCAATAAGCCGTCGTGTTCGAACCTGCCGAGGATGGCAACGAACATCTGCTGCGCGAAGACCACGCATCCCCCCAGGGCCAGCACGATCCCCGCCAACGTCATCCAGGCCGGCACCAGCACCTGCCAGCTCCACGGCGCCGACCCGGTCGTGAATTCAACGCGGCCACCGGCCACGAGCCACAGCACGATCGCCGCCACCCAGAGCACCCCGGTGGCCATGAACAGCCACGTCACCCATTTCATCCCGTACCCGAACCGGTAGGTCGCGGCCGGACCCTTGCGCCTCATCCCGGATCCCCGTCGCGTGGGCCCGGGCGTCCGGCCAGCCGCTGCAAAGTCCCGGTCCAGAGGTCATCCACCGCCGACTGCAGCTCCTGCAGGGTCCCGGAATTCTCCAACACCACATCACTGACGGCGGCCCGCTGTTCATCGGTGGCCTGGGCAGCCATCCGGGCCACGGCGTCGTCCTCGCCCATCCCCCGGTCCTGGACCATCCGGCGGACCCGTTCGGCACGGGGTGCTTGGACGGTGACGACGACGTCGAAGGAGGCGGCCTGCCCGGTCTCGACCAGCAGTGGGATGTCCTGGACCACGACCACGGGCCGGTCCGCCGTTTCCCGGTCGGCGGCTTCACCACGGATCCGGGCTGCTTCGGCGCGGACCCGTGGATGGACGATCCCGTTCAGTGTCTCGCGGGCCTGCGGATCGGCGAACACGATGCCGCCCAGCCGGGCACGGTCCAGTTCACCATCGGCGTCGACCAGGTCCGGGCCGAAAGCCTCCACGACCGCGGCCAGCCCCTCGGTGCCGGGTTCGAGCACCCGGCGGGCAATGGCATCGGCATCGATCAGCACCGCACCGCGTTCGGCCAGGCGCGTGGCCACCGCGGATTTTCCCGAGGCGATCCCGCCCGTCAGTCCAACATCAAGCATGGCTCCAGCTTATGGCACCGCGTCCACAGGCGGGTCCGGAAACAGGTCACGCGAGCAGTTTGCGCAGGCCCACCGCATAGGCGGTCTTCGCGACCAGCGCGGCAGCCGGTCTGAGCGGGCGGGGAAGCCAGGAAGGTCGCAGGCTTTGGCGCCACACGACCTCCACGTCGGAGCCCTGCTGTTCGACAGTGGCCTCGACCTCACCGGCCACGGGTCCGAATTTCGACACGGCCAACCTGCCGCGACGATTCCCCGTGGGTGCCTCGGCGCGGCGCACCAGCATCCGGTCCGACAGGGCGAAAGGGCCCAGCCGGGTCAGCCCGACGAATGCCAGGCCCTCACTCATCCGGGCACCCCGCGGGGTCACGTTAGTGAACGGGATGGCAGCACTGTGGGTGTCCAGATCCGTGAGTCTTGCCCACAGGGTGGCAGCATCACCGGGACGCCGCAGCCGCACTTCAAAGGTACCGGGGGTCTTCGACGCAGCAGGGCTGCCTGGCCCTCCACTGCCGAGTGTTGCGGCAGCCGCCGCCCCGCTGGCCAGCGCACCCTGGATGGAAGCCTCGCTCTGATCACCGGCTAGCACGACGCCGTCCAACGCACTGGTCGGTGGGGCATGCCCCGGGGAAATGACGGGCAGGGCGTCCCTGATGTCATGGCGAACGAGCAGCTGCCAGTCGGGGGTCTGGACACCGAGGATGGCTGCGGCCTGATTCAGCGCCGATTCGTCGTCCAGACCATGTGCTCCCACAGCGGTCGCCTGAACCAGGTGCCGACCCACCGGAGCGTAGGAAGGACAGACATTGGAGACGACCGACGTGTGGGCGAGCCGGACACCGGCGCGCGGATCAAGATGCAGGAACGGCAGTCGGCTGGGCTGGTGTTCGGTCGAAAACCACCACGTCGTCAGGGAGTGCATCGGCGGGGCCGTCTCGCCCAGCAGACGAGCGCTCGCCGTCGGACCGGCAGCGACCACGACCCGGTCGGCGGTGAAGCGTTCTCCCGCACCACAGCTGACGGTCCAGCGACCTGTCTGGCGGGTCAGGCTCTCCGCCACGTGCCCATACCGGATACGCCCCGCCAGTGGCGTGGCCAGCTGATGCGCGATCGCCGCCATTCCCTGCCCCGGCAAGGCGGGGGTTCCCACCGCGAAGTATCCGGCGAGCCGACGGGCGAAGCGGGCGGAAACCTCAAGATCAGGATCCCCGAGGACTCCTGCGAAGAACAGGCCCATGATCCCTCGCAACGGTGTCGAGAATGCCGCTCCGTCCAGGGATTCGTGGAGCGATAGCGAGTCATCGCCGGCCTTTCGTACCCACCGCAGGGCAGCCGGCAGATCCCTGGGCGCCAGCAAACCGCTGACCAGCCCTCGGAGCCGGGAGGGATGGCGGAGCGGATCAGCGAGGACGCGGAGCCCCTCGTCGCCGCGCACTGCGACTCCGCGTCCCCAGGCCTGCAGACCAAGAGCCTGCAGATCCAACGCGCGACGCGCCTCGGGGTAGCGCGGGTTCAGGAGTTGGAATCCGCGGTCGCACCGGAAACCATCAATGACCTCGGTATCGACCCGTCCACCGACCCGACTGGTGGCCTCCAGCACCGTGACCTCATGTCCTTGGGCGGCTGCCAGTCCGGCGGCGTGCAGGCCCGCCAGGCCCGCGCCAATGACCACTACGTCCACGACTTCCCCGTTTCCTCCGAGCTGTCCGGAGTCAGGACGACACAGTCGCCATCCCTCCAGGCCCACGCCCCATGATGCGCGGGCCGGACGGACCACCCGGTGGTGGAGAGTCTACGGGCGATGTGACCATCCGGTAGTCCGACGGGCCGTGCTCCGCAGCCCTGGTCCCGTGAACTCGCATTAGACTGGACCGATGGGCGAAACGGGGAGTGCGGTGGTTCAATACACCACGGTGGCCGGCGATCACCAGCATGAGCTCGAGGTGAAACGGTCCCGGTTCATCACCTACCTGCGACGCACCACCACCGAAGCCGAAGCCCGGGATTTCATCGCCGAACTGCGCCGCAGGCATTTCGATGCGCGCCACCACTGCTCGGCGTTCCTGCTGGGCCCCGACCGGATGGTACAACGCAGTAGTGACGACGGCGAGCCCTCGGGGACCGCTGGTCTGCCGATGCTCGAGGCCCTGGCCAAACGCGAAATGCCTTCCGGACAATGCGATGTCAGTGACATCACCGCCGTCGTCGTCCGGTATTTCGGCGGTGTGCTCCTGGGCGCGGGGGGTCTGGTGCGCGCCTACTCCCAGTCCGTCTCCGGAGCCATGGACAGCGCCGATCTTCTCGTGAGAAAACGCCTGGCAGTATTTGCCATCGACGCGCCCCATGCCGAGTCCGGACGGTGGGACAACGAATTGCGTCAGGACGGCACCACGATTCTAGGTACCGACTACGGACCCTCGTCGGCCACGTTGCGGGTGGCTGTCCCCGACGGACCCACTGCGGCGACGGACTTCGCGGAACGGCTGGCCACCCTGACGGCGGGAGCCGGAACAGCCGTAGCGCAGGGTACCGAATGGACGGATATTGCCGTGACGGGACAACGATGAACACCCCGATTCCCGAAGGTCTCCGGCGCTGGCCCGATGTGGAGTCCCCCGAACTGCAGGCGTACGACGGCGCCGATCTCCTCCTGCTCGATACCGCGGCCGGGTACGGGCTCGGCACCTCGGAGGGGACGACGACGGTGGTCAACGACCACTATGGGGCCCTGGCCCTGGGCTCCGTGGCCGCCGGGGCCCGCGGGGTGCGGGTCCACCAGGACGCGCTATCGGGTGAACAAGCCATCGAAGCCAATGCCGAGAGGACCGGGGTCGGCTCCCCCGGCCAGGGGGAATCCAGCCTCACTCTGATGCCGTTGGGCGCCGGACTCTTCGCCGGGGCCCGGCTGGTCATCCTGCAACTGCCCCGGTCCTTGGCGGCGCTGGAGGAGATCGCGGCCTGGGCGGCAGCGCACGCGGACCCCGACGTGGCTCTCTTGGCCGGGGGGCGGACCAAACACATGTCCCGGGCGATGAACGACGTCCTCGAACGCCATTTCAGCCACGTCAGCGCCGGCCTGGGGGCCCGGAAATCACGCGTGCTGACCGCCAGGGCGCCCCGCCAGGACGGTGATCGACCCGTGCCACGTTTCCCGCTGGCTTCCGCCCACGACGTCGGGCTTGCCCAGCCGCTTGAACTGCGGGCCTTCGGCGCCACCTTCGGGGGCGCAAAACTTGATCCGGGCACGCGTTTCCTGCTGCCGCATCTGGCCGAAGCCCGGGACGCGGAGGAAGCGGTCGATCTGGGCTGCGGCAACGGCACCATTGCCGCCTACCTGGCCCTCACCCGCCCGGGACAAAGAGTGCTCGCCTGCGACCAGTCGGCCGCCGCAGTCGCCTCCACCCACGCCACCGCCGAAGCCAACGATGTGGCCCATCAGATCCTGGCGGTCAGAGATGATGCCCTGTCGGGTCTGGCCGATGGCTCGCGGGAGCTGGTCGTACTGAATCCGCCCTTCCATGTCGGCAACGCCATCCATGCGGGCATCGCCCTGAAGCTGATCGCCGCTGCCGGCCGCGTCCTGGCCCCCGGCGGGGAATTATGGTGCGTCTGGAACACCCCGTTGGGCTATCGTCAGCACCTGGCCAGGCTGGTGGGCCCCACCCGTCAGGTGGCCCGCAACCCGAAGTTCACGGTCACCGTCTCCAACCGGAGCTAGGCTGCCGCCTATTAAAAAAGGCGGGGCCCGCACACCATGGTGTGCGGGCCCCGCCCTGGCTGGTTCAGCCCGGTGGCTGAAGCCTAGGCTCCGGTGAGCTTCTCGCGCAGTGCGGCGAGGGCCTCGTCGGAAGCCAGCGTGCCGGCGTCCTCCGCCGGGGCCTCCGAGGAGTAGCTGGTGGAAGCGGACTCGCCCGCTCCACCGCCGCCGGCCTCGGGTGCCGTGGTGTCCTGGACCAGGTGTGCGGCCACCTGCTCCTTGTGGGCTTCCCAACGGGCCTGGGCGTCGGCGTACTGCTGCTCCCAGACGGCGCGCTGCGTCTCGTAGCCTTCGAGCCACTCGTTGGTCTCCGAGTCGAAGCCCTCCGGGTACTTGTAGTTGCCCTCTTCGTCGTACTCGGCGGCCATGCCGTACAGCGCCGGGTCGAACTCGGTGCCTTCGGGGTCGACCCCTTCGTTGGCCTGCTTCAGCGACAGCGAGATACGGCGGCGTTCCAGGTCGATGTCGATGACCTTGACGAAGAGCTCGTCACCCACGGAGACGACCTGCTCGGCCAGCTCGACGTGGCGCACGGCCAGCTCCGAGATGTGCACGAGGCCCTCGATGCCGTCTTCGACGCGAACGAATGCACCGAAGGGAACCAGCTTGGTGACCTTGCCGGGGACGACCTGGCCCAAGGCGTGGGTGCGGGCGAAGGTCTGCCACGGATCTTCCTGGGTCGCCTTCAGCGACAGGGAGACGCGCTCGCGGTCCAGATCGACCTCGAGGACCTCGACGGTGACTTCCTGGCCCACCTCGACAACCTCGTTCGGGTGGTCGATGTGCTTCCAGGACAGCTCGGAGACGTGCACCAGGCCGTCGACGCCACCCAGGTCCACGAAGGCACCGAAGTTGACGATGGAGGACACGACGCCCGGACGGACCTGGCCCTTTTCGAGCTTGTTGAGGAACGTGGAGCGGACCTCGGACTGGGTCTGTTCGAGCCAGGCACGGCGGGACAGGACCACGTTGTTGCGGTTCTTGTCCAGCTCGATGATCTTGGCTTCGATCTCCTGGCCGATGTACGGAGCCAGATCGCGCACACGGCGCATTTCGACCAGCGATGCCGGCAGGAAGCCGCGCAGGCCGATGTCCAGGATGAGCCCACCCTTGACCACCTCGATGACGGTGCCGGTGACGACGCCGTCCTCTTCCTTGATCTTTTCGATGTCGCCCCAAGCACGCTCGTACTGTGCGCGCTTCTTGGAGAGGATCAGGCGGCCTTCCTTGTCCTCCTTGGTGAGGACGAGGGCCTCGACGTTGTCGCCGACGGCGACGACGTCGCCCGGATCAACATCGTGCTTGATGGAAAGCTCGCGGGACGGAATGACACCCTCGGTCTTGTAACCGATGTCGAGCAGGACTTCGTCGCGGTCGACCTTGACGACGGTGCCTTCGACGAGGTCGCCATCGTTGAAGTACTTGATGGTGGCGTCGACAGCTGCGAGGAAGTCTTCAGCGGTACCGATGTCGTTGATCGCGACCTGCGGGGTACCGGTCTTCTCGTTGGAGGTGATGGTCATGTAGTAGGGGCTCCGATGTGGATAGAAACGTCAGTCGGAAGGCCGGAAGTCCCGGCATATTCCGAAGATGGAACTGAAATTGTTGCGAGACAGGGCATGAAACACCCCGGCAGTCGCCTTATTAGTTTAGTCCCCGGCCCACGAGCGGTCAAAACGTCGGGCGCGTCGCCATGGCGCCGATCGCACCGTGGCTTCGCGGCCGGATCCAGGCCCGGAAACCGGGTCTAGAAACCGTTGATCGCGTAGGGGGCCCGCCCCAGGTCCAGCAACCGGGCTGCGCGATCCACCGCGTCCTCGTTCCTGGCCAGCACCCGCCCGGCAGCTGCCAATGTCCGGACGCCGGTTCCGCCCAGGTACAGCGAGCCCAGCAAGCCGATATCCAGTTCCAGATCCGACGGCTCATCGGGGTCGGTTTCGACCCGGACGGATCCGATTCCCCCCTCCACGACCAGCTGGTAGCTTCCCGTCGTATATCCCTGCGGGTCGGTGATCCGCAGCCGCAGGGCCCCGTCCGCCGCGTATTCCCGGGCGGCCAGTGCCGCGGGGACATCCAGGATGCGCAGCCACAACAGGTCCTCGGTCTCCGTGACGGCGACCTTGCGCGGATCGTCCAGGGACCACGGCAACGGGTCATCCGGGGCTGCAGAGTCATAGACGACCCGCTCGATGAGGTCATGGGCCCCAAGGTAGCGCCAGAGTTCACGCCGGGCGGCCGCGGTCGTCGCCACCAGATCGCGGACCTCCATGGTCAGCGGCGTGGTCTCCCAACCGGCGAAGGCATACGTCAGGAAACCCCGGGCGACCCCCTCGGCATCCAGATACACCGCCGCCCGCAGGGCAGGATCATCCTTGGCCTCCTCGGGGGCCAGCCGGGCGGTGGCGCGCAGGGTGTAGGCCTCCTGGCGTCCGATCGACCCGCGGTGTGTGGCGTGGAACTCCTCGAACAGGGAGGGGGCCAGCTCGAGCAGGGAGGAAGGATCCACGGTGAGGACCGTGCCTTCGGGCGGAGCCACCACGTTCAACCCGCCCTTCACGTCGACCTTGACCGTGTCCAGGGTGGTGGCCGGCCCGAAACCGAACCGGCCGTAAATGGTGCCCTCCGTCGCGGTCAGTGCCGCCATGGGCAGACCCGCAGCACGGGCGCGGTCCAGCGAATCGGTCATCATCGTCCGCAGGATGCCCCTGCGGCGATGGCTGGGCCGGACGGTGACCACGGTGATGAGGTGGCTGTCGATCATCCGCCCCGCGCCGGTGTTCAGCGTCTTGGTGAATTCGGCGAAGGTGGCCACCGGGATGGCCGGGTCCAGCGACGGCGCCGGGGCATCGTCGTCGTACACCCCCAACAGCCGACGCCCATCGACCCGGTAGGTGGCGGCGATGCGTGCCGCCTCGGCGGTGGTGTAGGGCTGGGCGTGGAAGCCGGTACGGACCGCGCGGAACCAGTTGGCGGTACGCGTGTCAGGGGCCGGCTCGACTTCGCCGGCGGCGGGGAGGATCCCCGCGTCGAAGATCTCATGGCGCAAGCCGTTGGTATGGGGGGTCGAATCATTCATCAGTGTGCTGCCTCCTGCCAGCTGTGCCCGGTGCCGATCTGGACATCGAGTGGGACCGAGAGCTCGGCCGCGGAGCCCATGTGGTCCTGGACCAGGGCGGTGACTGCCTCGAGTTCGCCGGGGGCGATTTCCAGGACGAGTTCGTCATGGACCTGCAGGAGCATGCGTGAACCCAGCTTCTGTTCGCGCAGCCCGTCGTCGACCCCGAGCATGGCGCGTTTGATGATATCCGCCGCCGACCCCTGGATGGGCGCGTTCAACGCAGCGCGTTCGGCCATGTCCCGCAGCTGGCGGTTGTCGCTGGCCAGATCCGGCAGGTAGCGGCGGCGTCCCTCGATGGTGGAGGTGTAGCCGTCCCGGCGGGCCTGGTCGACGACCGAGCGCAGGTAGTCGCGGACGGATCCGAAGCGGGTGAAGTAGTCCTTCATCAGCCCACGGGCCTCGTCCACGGGGACGTTGAGCTGTTTGGACAGGCCGAAGGAGCTGAGCCCGTAGGCCAGACCATAGGACATGGCCTTGACCTTGGCGCGCATTTCCCCGCTGACCTCCGCCGGTTCGACACCGAAGACATGTGAACCGACGAACCGGTGCAGGTCCTCCCCGTCCTTGAACGCCTGGATCAGTGCCTCGTCTCCGGAGAGGTGGGCCATGATGCGCATTTCGATCTGTGAATAGTCGGCGGTCAGCAGGGTCTCGTACCCGTCGCCGACCACGAAGACCTCACGGATGCGCCGTCCGGCCTCGCTGCGTACCGGGATGTTCTGCAGGTTCGGGTTCAGCGAAGACAGCCGCCCGGTGGCCGCAACGGTTTGGGCGTACGTCGTGTGGATCCGTCCGTCCTCGGCGAGGGACTTCTTCAGCCCCTCGACCGTCTGCCGCAGTTTGGTGGCATCGCGGTAGGCCATCAGCGAGGCCAGGAACGGGTGCCGGGTCTTGGCCAGCAGGTCGGCCAGTGAATCGGCGTCGGTGGTGTATCCGGTTTTGATCTTCTTGGTCTTGGGCAGTTCGAGTTCCTCGAACAGCACGACCTGCAGCTGTTTGGGCGACGAGAGGTTCACTTCATGACCGATCGCCGCATAGGCCTCGGCCGTTGCCGCATCGATGGTGGTGGTGAAATCGGCCAGCAGGTCATCGAGCTGTCGGGCGTCGATGGCGATTCCGGTGCGTTCCATCTCGGCCAGCACCACCGACAACGGCAATTCCATCTCCGCCAGCAATCCGGTCGCTCCACGTTCGAGGACCTGCCCGGCCAGGTACAGGCTCAGTTCCCGCACTATGTAGGCGGCCCGCACGGCCGCAGCGGCCTGGCCCGACCCCTCGAGTTCCAGTGCCAGCTGTCCTTCCTGCGCCTGTTCCTCGGCCTTGAGGGTCAGTCGCAGATGGTGCTGGGCGATATCTGCCAGTTCGTGGCTGCGCCGATCCGGCTGGATGAGATAGGCGGAGATCATCGTGTCGTCCACGACCCCGCGCAGTTCGATCCCGCGATCGGCCAGCAGTTTGTAGCCGGTCTTGAAGTCATGCAGGGCCAGTGGGTAGTGACCGCTGGCCAGGATGGTGCCCAGGGCCCCGTCGGCTGCCTCGTCGAGTTCCTCCAACCCGATGTAGGCGGTCGCCGCGTCGGCGGCCAGCGCGATACCCACCGCATCGTCCCCGCCGCCGGCGGAGCGCACCGTATCCAGCTGCAGGGCGATCAGGTGTCCCCCGTGGGCGCGGAACCACCCGGTCAATGCCTCGGCGTCGTCCAGCTCGGTCGGGGCCGGGACCTGCATCTCCGGCTCCGGTTCGGACTCGTCGGCTCCGAAGAGGTCGAACAGGCGCTTGCGCAGCGTGTTGAACTGCAGTGCGTCGAAGAGTTCCTCGATGGCGTCCTGGTTCGGGTGTTCCAGTTCCAGGGCCCCGAGCTCGACCGGCAGATCCAGGTCGGTGAGCAACCGGTTCAACCGCCGGTTGCGGCGGACGTCGTCCAGATGCGCCCGGAGGGATTCGCCGACCTTGCCCTTGATGGAATCGACCTGGTCCAAGATGGCTTCGAGTCCGCCGTATAGGTTGATCCACTTCGCGGCGGTCTTGGGTCCGACCCCGGGTACCCCGGGCAGGTTGTCCGCGGATTCCCCGACCAGTGCCGCCAGGTCCGGGTATTGCCCCGGCTGGACGAAGTACTTCGCTTCCACGGCCGCGGCGTCCATCGGCGGGATGTCGGAGATGCCCTTCTTCGGGTACAGGACAGTGGTCTTTTCGGTGATGAGCTGGAAGGCGTCCCGGTCCCCCGAGACCACCAGCACGTCCCAGCCTTCATCTTCGCCGACCCGGGCGAGGGTGGCGATGATGTCGTCGGCCTCGAAGCCGTCCATGGTGATCGAGGGGATGTTCATCGCCTCCATGACCTTCTGGATCAGATCGATCTGGCCGTGGAACTCCTCCGGGGTCTTGCTCCGGCCTGCCTTGTACTCGCTGTACTCCTCGGAACGGAAGGTGGGGGTGTCAAGATCGAAGGCCACCGCCACGTGGGTGGGTTTGCGCTGTTCGATCATTTTGATGAGCATCGAGACAAAACCGTAGACCGCGTTGGTGTGCTGTCCGGTGTCGGTGGCGAAGTTTTCCGCGGGCAGCGCGTAGAAGGCACGAAAGGCCATCGAGTGGCCGTCGATGACGAGCAGACGGGAAAGGTCATTGGCAGCGGTTTTGGTTGATTGACTCACAGGTGCCAGCCTAGTTCCCATGACGGACAAAGACACACGCGGCCCGGCCGCCAACGCAGGGCATGACGCCGGATCGAACCCCTTCGAGGAGCAGCTCGCACGGCATCAGGTGCCGGAACGGATGTGGCCGATGCTCAGCGGGCACGGGGTCGGGCCCCTGGTGGAGAAGCTGGGCATCATGTTCGAGGGCATCACCGCCGAACGGGTGGTGGCCACGATGCCGGTGGAGGGGAACCAGCAGGTGGCCGGGATCCTGCACGGCGGGGCGAGCGTCGCGCTCGCCGAAACGCTGGGTTCCTTCGCCGCCGCCGTCCATGCTGGCCCCACGGGCCGCCCGGTGGGGGTGGACATCAATGCCACCCACCACCGCGCCGGGATCTCGGGGTTGGTCACCGGGGTGTGCACCCCCATCCATCTGGGGCGCAGCACCACGACCCACGAAATCATCATTTCCGATGAGGAAGGCCGACGGGTCTGCACCGCCCGGATCACGAACATGATCCTGGGCCCCTCGTGACCGATGGCCGGGACGCACCGGCCGCCACCACATCCGACGCCCCGAGCCGGGTCCTCATCCCCGCAGCATCCGTCGGGTGGTTACCGAAGAACCGGTCTGCAACGGCAACACGGAGACCTGGAAGCAGTTGTTCTCGAACGACTCGATCCTGCTGTGGCACGGGCGTTCCTTCGCGCCCAAGCGCGCGCACGTCAAGGCGTTCCTCGCCGCCGACGGCCCGATGAAGACAGTGCGTTTCGGGAGTCGACGCCGCACCCGCCGCTGGCTGCGACTGGTGGCAGAAAACGGCCGCATCCCCACGGGTCCTCCGGGGGATGCGGCCAACTGAGGCTGGTGGGTCCTAGGTGGTCTTGCGCTTCTTCTTCCGCGCCGAATCGAGGATGAGGGCCAGCCCGATGCCGAGCATCCAGAAGTCCTTGGCGATGACCGTGCCCTCCTGGGTGGGGCGCAGCCCGTCATCGCGGGTCATCCCCGGGGTCTTGAAGTACATCGTCGCCATGGAGGCCGAGAAGGCAGTCAGTCCGAGGCCGGCCAGGCGGCTCGGTACGAACGGCAGCAGCAGGGAGGACCCCAGGACGATCTCCGTCGTGCTGAGCACCTTGCCGAATTGCTCCGGGTCGAGGTCGGCCAGCTGGGGAAAGGCGGAGGCACCCATCTTCTGCAGTCCGGCCGCCGCTTCGGGCTCCAACTGCAACTTGCCCACCCCTGAGTTGAGAATGAAGGCGCCGGTGGTCAGACGCAATGGCAGGTGGCTGAGTTTCATGGGTCGTGTCCTTTCGCTGCATACGGAGGTAGTGATCGAGCCTAGGACCGCTGGCGCCGTCGCGCCAATCGGTGGTTAGGAGCCGGTGTGGGGCACGGAGGGAGGCTTGCCGACGTCGTACCGGGTTTCACGCACTCCCCTGCCGAATTCACGACTGCCGGTGGGACTCAGTCCCATCGGGGCGCGCAGGCTCGCCAAAGGCCGTCCGCCGCCCAGCAGGAGGGGAATGGTGAACAGGATCAGCTCGTCGAGATGACCGGAGTCCACCAGTTGTCCGGCCAGCCCGCCGCCCCCGAGTACCCAGACGTCCTGGTCTCCGGCGTCCGCGGCGATATCGCCGGCCCATTCCCCGACGTCACCGCGGATGAAGGTCAGATCGGCGCCGGGCACGGCCGCCAGTTCCCGGTGGGTGAAGACCCAGCACGGGGTGTTCTCATACGGCCACGGGGCTCCGGTGTCGTCCATATGGGTGCTCAGCCAACGGTAGGTGTCGGCCCCCATGACCACGGCGCCGATCTCTTCGAGGAAGGCAGCTGCCGGATCGCGGAACCCCACATGGTAGTCGTCGTAGGTGGTCAGCCATTCCAGCGAGTCGTGCTCGTCGGCGATGTATCCGTCGACGCTGGCGGCTACGAAATAGCGGAAGCGGGTCATGGCCCCATGGTGCCATACCGGTTCCGTCGCCCCGCCGGGCGTGCGTCAGTGACCGCCCGAGCCCCCGAGCTGCGGCACGATCAGGTAGATGCCCAGCAGCACCAGGCAGCCGCACAGCACGAAGCAGACGACGGCCCCGGACTTCGCCAGACCGGCACCCCGGACTTCGTCTTCGGCGATCGCCTTGAGCCGGACGGCAAAGGAGTAGAGCGCCACGAGCGAGAGGGAGCCGATCAGGGTCACGAGCGTGACGGTCAGGAAGGAGAGCCATTCGATGTTCATCGCTTTTCCTTTGTTCCGCGTGCTTCGCGCTTCGGCGCCGAAGCTTCCTGTGCCCGGGACTTCGATCCCGACGCCGTGGGGACCTTCGTCTTGCCGTTGGCTTCCTTCTTCTTGTTCTTCTGAGCCTTCTTGAGTTCGCGGGCCATGCGCTCGGCCTCGGCCCGCTCGGCTTCACGTTGGCGTTTACGCATCTTGCGACGCTGCTTCTTCGTGGGGATGCTGATGGCACCACCTGCTTCATCGACATCGGAAACCCCGTTATGCGGGCCGATGATGTCCTTGCGGGAGAGCCACCAGATCAACAGGACGACGCCGAAACCGATGACGGCCACCAGAACCAAACCGACGTTCCCAAAGTAGGTCAGGGTAGCGGCCAAGGCGCCGACGACGGCAGCTGCCGGCAGCGTGAAGAGCCACCCGGTGGCGATCTTCCCGGCGGTACGCCACTGGACGGAGGCCCCCTTGCGTCCCAGACCCGAACCGATCACGGAACCGGAGGCCACCTGGGTGGTCGACAGGGCGAAGCCCAGGTGCGAGGAGGCCAGGATGGCCGCGGCGGTCGAGGCCTCGGCGGAGAAGCCCTGGGCCGGCTTGACCTCGGTGAGGCCGGTGCCCATGGTGGCGATAATGCGCCAGCCGCCCACGTAGGTGCCCAGAGCGATGGCCAAGGCGCAGGCGGCGATGACCCAGAAGTGGACGTGGCTTCCCGATTCCTGCAGCCCCGAGGCGACCAGGGCCAGGGTGATGACGCCCATCGTCTTCTGTGCATCGTTGGTGCCGTGGGCCAGGGCCACCAACGAGGAGGAGAAGACCTGACCGACACGGAAACCTCCGCGCTTGGGCGAGGAGAGGCCCGAAGGGCGCTTGGTCACCCAATAGGCCAATTTGGTACATAGGTAGGCAGCCAGGCCGGCGATCAACGGAGCCAGCAAGGCCGGAAGCAGCACCTTGGAGATCACGGTTCCGTAGTTGACGACGGAGAAACCGGCACCGGCGATCGCGGCACCGATGAGTCCGCCGAAGAGGGCGTGGGATGAGCTGGAGGGCAGACCGAGCAACCAGGTCAGCATGTTCCAGACGACGGCGCCCATGAGGCCGGCAAAGATGATTTCGGGTCCGATGGAGAACCCGTTGTCCCCTTCGTTGATCAGTCCGCCTGAAATCGTGGTGGCGACCTCGGTGGAGAGGAAGGCACCCACCAGGTTCAGGACCGCGGCGAGGGCTACTGCCGTCTTGGGCTTGATGGCGCCGGTGGCGATCGGGGTTGCCATGGCGTTGGCCGTGTCGTGGAACCCGTTCGTGAAATCAAAGAACAGAGCCAGGGCAATCACCAGGACAACGATGAGTGTGAGATCCATCTAGGAACCAATCTTGAGATGGCAAAAGAGCGCGGTCGTACCGCAGGGAGTAGTTCGACCCGGAAGTCATACCATGGTCACACATTCGTCACCCGCGGCGCACATTCATCTTAGGGCCGGCGGGGCGCCAGTCAACTCCGCGGTCCGTACGGCGGGGCGTCGCGTGCAAGTTCCGCCTGCGGGTCGTAGTCTCCTGTCATGGCTAGATTCTTCGACGTCCACCCTCAGGATCCGCAACCCCGTGCCCTCGGACAGGTCGTTGACCTGCTGCAGGACGGTGCGCTGATCGCCTACCCCACCGATTCCTGCTACGCGTTCGGCGCCCAATTGGGCAACCGGAAGGCCTTGGATCGGATCCGCACCATCCGACAGCTTGATGACAAACACCACTTCACCCTGATGTGTAGCAACTTCGCCCAGATGGGACGTTTCGTGGAGATGGGCAACGCGGTCTTCCGAAGTCTGAAGGCGGCCACGCCGGGGAGCTACACCTTCATCCTCAAGGCCACCTCCGAGGTCCCCAAGCGCCTGCTGCACCCGAAGAAGAAAACCGTCGGGGTCCGCATACCGGACCACCGGGTGGTTCAGGCCCTGCTGGCGGAGCTGGGCGAGCCCCTGCTGTCCACCACGTTGCTGTTGCCCGACGAGGAGAAACCCCTCACCCAGGGCTGGGAGATCAAGGAACGCCTGGACCACCAGGTCGACGCCGTCATCGACTCCGGTGAATGCGGCACAGAACCGACGACCGTGGTGGATTTCTCCAGCGGGGTGCCCGAGATCGTCCGGGTCGGCATGGGAGACCCCTCGCCCTTCGAATAGCTGGTCGGGCCCCGAACCAGTCGCGGGGCCCCACCGCCGGTCCTCATCTGAAGGCCGGGATGCCGGTGATGTGGTTGCCCAGGATCAAGGTGTGGACCTCGTCGGTCCCCTCGTAGGTGCGCACCGATTCGAGGTTGTTCGCATGGCGCATCGGCGCATGGTCCAAGGTGATCCCGTTACCGCCCAGGACCGTCCGCGCCTCCCGACAGATCCAGATCGCCTCCCGGCAGTTGTTCAGCTTTCCGACCGAGATCTGCACCGGCTCCAGGGTTCCTGCATCCTTGAGCCGTCCGGTATGGATGGCCAGCAGCGTGCCCTTCTGGATCTCCAGAAGCATATCCACCAGCTTGACCTGGGTGATCTGGTACCCGGCCAGCGGCTGATCGAACTGCATCCGCTCCTTGGAATACTCCAGGGCGGATTCGTAGGAATCCCTGGCAGCTCCCATCGCGCCCCAGATGATCCCGTAGCGGGCCTCGTTCAGGCAGGAGAACGGGCCGCGCAGCCCCTTCGCACCGGGGAGCAACGCCGAATCCGGCAACCGCACGTCCTCGAAGGTCAGATCGCATTGGATGGAGGCGCGCATCGACAGCTTCGGTTCGATCACGGTGGCCGTGAAGCCTGCGACGTCGGTGGGCACCAGGAAACCGCGGACCCCCTCGTCGGTCATGGCCCAGATCACGGCGATCTGGGCGATGGTAGCCAACCCGATCCACCGTTTGGCGCCGTTGAGGACCCATCCATCGCCGTCGTGCACCGCGGTGGTGGCCATCGCCGACGGGTCCGATCCGGCGGTGGGCTCGGTGAGTCCGAAACAGCCGATGACCTCTCCGGCGGCCATCGACGGCAGATACTTGTTCTTCTGCTCCTCGGTACCGAACCGGTGGATCGCCGACATGGCCAAGGACCCCTGGACCGAGACGAAGGTCCGCAGACCCGAATCACCGGCCTCCAGTTCCATCGCCGCGATCCCGTATTCGACGGCACTGCGGCCCGGACAGCCATACCCCTCCAAGTGCATGCCCAGCAAGCCCAGGCTGCCGAGTTCACGGGCCAGTTCCACGGGGAAACGGGCCTCCTCGTACCAGGTGGCGATGTTCGGTCGGATCCGTGAGTCCACGAAGGCGCGGACCGTGGAGCGCAGTTCGAGCTCGGGGGCGCTCAACAGACCATCGAGGTCCAGGACATCGGAAGCGGTGGCGGGCGTAATCCGTGCTGACATCATTCTCCTTTGAACGTTTACAGGGCGATCATACGGTGCCGGGCACGGAGTCCGGGGTCCCACCGGGGGGACGGTGCCTGCCGATCAGGATTTGACGCCCACATAGAGTTCCGGGGCGTTTTCGCCGGGTTCGCCGAACTCGTCGACGATGCGATTGGCCAGTGGTTGCAGCAGCTGCCGCCCGAGCTGGCGGACGATCGTGGTGACCGTCTGCTCGGTGACACTGCGATCAGTCGACACCACTCCGGCGTCCCGCAGGACGCGGGTCTGCTCGGCCGTCAACGCGGCCAGCCGGCTCAGGATGTCGCCGGGGCGTCCCGGTCCGTGCAGGAGGGACCGCCGCAGATAGTCGACGATCGTCGGATTGGCGTGCAGCATCCCGGCCACGGCCTCGTCCCGCAAGCCGAGGACCCGGCGAGGGCCCCCCTCGTTCGGCAAGGCTGCGAGGGTATCGGCGAAGAGCTCGACGACGAGGGTGTCCACGGCCTCCCGCAACCCGTCCTTGGTCCCATAGTGATGGGTGACCAGCCCAACGGTCACCCCGGCTGCCGTGGCGATCGCCCGCATGGAAGTGCCGTCCTCCCCCTGCTGCGCAAACAGGGTGAGCGCCGCATTGCGGATCCGGGCCTTGGAGGTCAGGTCGTTGGAGGACCATGCCGTCGACAGGCCTGCCGGGTTTGATGCCTTCGTTCTATCCACAGGGCTATGCTAGACCACAAACCATTGAACGATCGAACTGCATGCTGCACAACTGTACAAAGAGTAATTCAGGTCACAGTCATTAGGAGAGTTCATGTCCCACCCGCTGTCAGGCATTGTCGTGGTCTCGGTTGCCATCAACCTCCCGGGGCCGTTGGCCGCATCCCGGCTGACCGAGCTCGGAGCAACCGTCATCAAGGTCGAACCACCGCAGGGCGACCCGCTCCGGAGCGTCGCCCCCCACTGGTATGAGGAACTCGTCACGGGGCAGGACGTCGTCCCCCTGGACTTGAAGGACCCGGCCAGCAGGTCGGAGTTCGAAGAACTTCTCACCGATGCCGACGTCCTGCTGACGTCGATGCGCCCCTCGGCCCTCGCCCGGCTTGATCTCGGCGAGATACTGAAGACCCGCGGCATCGCCCTGGTGGAAATCGTCGGGCACGACGGCGCCCGGGCCGAGCAGCCAGGTCACGACCTCACCTACCAGGCCGAGCATGGAACACTGCTTCCCCCGGCCCTGCCGCTGGTACCGGTCGCCGACATCCTGGGTTCCGAACGCGCAGTGGTCGCCACCCTTTCGGCGTTGCGTCAGCGCGACCAGGGCCTTCAGGGCGTCCACGAGAAGGTGGTCCTCGAAGAGGCGGCGCACGCCGCAGCCGCCGGCACCCGGCACGGACTCACCTCTCCCGGTGCCGTCCTCGGCGGTGCGATACCTGCGTATGGAGTGTACGCAACAGCCGACGGATTCGTTGCCGTCGCGGCGATCGAACCACACTTCGCCGAACGACTCACCCGCCTCGTCGGTGGCACCCGCGAAGAACTGACTCGTTCCTTTGCCACCCGCCCCACAGCCTATTGGACGGCGTGGGGCCAAGAGCAGGACCTCCCCCTCGTCGCCGTCGCATCCCCCGGGGCGCTCCCGACTACGGAGCCGGTTTCCGCCGCTGCCGCCCCCCGGGAGCCTCCAGGCCCCCTCCGACCAGCGTCGGCCAGCATGCCCCGCCACAGGACTCCAGGAACAAGACCATGATCCTGGACGACTGACGCTCCCCTGGCTCGCCGAGGTACCCGCCGTCCGGTTCAGAACTGCAGGGCGTCAGCACCCAGCCCAAACGCCGGGGGCGGAGAAAGACGTCTCGACGGTTCCGCGATGTTCAAACACCACCACCAGCCATGGCGATCGGGTGATCATGGTGGCGCGCCCACACGAGCAGAAGGGCGGCAAAGTCTTGGTCCAACTCATGCAGCAGCTCCCCCCGGGGCACTTGTCCATCACCGATACCGCGCCGGCCGTATGCGGTCAGTGAGACGCGGGACCGCTGCCCACTCCCATGACCGCGAGGCATCCGCCCAGAACCTGCCGGCCTTCCAGCACCTCGCTGGGTTCGTGCATGCCGCGTGCGTCGCCGGCCCTGTGCTGCTGCACCGACCGGCAGACAAGGTCACGCAGCGGTGTCTGAAGATCGCCACTTCCAGCGCCCCGGAGACCCGGAAAGGCCAGGGGCTCCGCCCACGAAAAAGACCCCGATCCCCGGTCATCCGGGGGTCGGGGCCGATCGGTGCCCGAGGTGGGACTCGAACCCACACATCTCTCGATATCGCATTTTGAGTGCGACGCGTCTGCCATTCCGCCACTCGGGCCCAACTCGCCCCGCGGACTTGTCAAACCGCCCGAATCAAACGGGCAGAACATCACAGTCACGCGGTGCGCTAAACAACTCTACATGCCGATAGGCTTGTTACTGAATCCGAGAACCCACCGCCCCGATTTCCCGGGGCAGCCAGGAGAATCACCATGACAGAAGACACAGCCGAGGCAACTCCCTCGCCGGCCCGCCGGGTAGTTGTCGCCGAGGACGAGACCCTCATCCGGCTGGATATCGTCGAGATCCTCACGGGTGAGGGGTTCGAGGTCGTCGCCGAAGCAGATAACGGTGAGAAGGCGGTGGACCTGGTCCGTGAGCACCGCCCCGATCTTGTCCTGATGGACGTGAAGATGCCCGTGATGGACGGGATCTCTGCCGCGGAGATCATCGTCAAGGAGCGGATCGCCCCCGTCGTCCTGCTCACCGCCTTCAGCCAGAAGGAACTCGTCGAGCGGGCCCGCGAAGCCGGTGCCATGGCCTACGTCGTGAAGCCGTTCAGCCCGAACGACTTGATCCCGGCCATTGAAATCGCCCTGTCCCGCCACGAGGAGGTCATCGCCCTCGAACGCGAGGTCGATGACCTGCAGGAGCAGTTCGCCACCCGCAAGCTGGTCGAGCGCGCCAAATCCGTCTTGACTACCAAAATGGGGTTGACCGAACCCGAGGCCTTCCGGTGGATCCAGAAGACGTCGATGGACCGGCGACTGAGCATGCGCGAGGTCGCCGAGACCATCATCGCCCAGGTGAAGTAGCCGACCGGCAGCTTCTTCCTGAAAAGGTGCAAGTTGCCTGGCACCAACGAAGTGCGACGGTGGTGGGCGCCCCCCGGTGGGGCGCCGCGCGGGGGGGGTGGGGGGGGTGTGGGGGGGGGGGGGGTTGGGGGGGGGGGGGGGGGGGGGGGGGGGGGGC
>NZ_JBQSYU010000024.1:0-54298 GCF_052379645.1 Arthrobacter sp. 179
GGGCGCCCCCCGGGGGGGGCCCCACCACCGTCGGACTTCAGTTGTCTGTGGCCCTTTGGGCCTAGTCGCCGTCGGGCCTCGGCGGGTTGGCCGGCTGGCCTTCGGCCGCCTGGGCCTTGGTCCGCCAGGGGCCGACCTTCTCCCGGAAAGGTGCCTGGTTCTTGCTGCCTTCCAGCAGCTGGCCGGCGTCGGCGATGTCCCCGACCCGGTGGATCCGCAGCGAATTCGTGGAACCGGCCTGCCCGGGAGGTGAACCGGCGGCGATCACGACCATGTCGTTGACCTCGGCCAGCCCCTCGGCCTGCAGCGATTGGTCGACCTGGGCCGTCATCTTATCGGTGTGGTCGGCGTAGTCGACGAGGCGGGGCTGCACGCCCCAGACCAACGTCAGGATGTTGTAGGTGTGCTTCAACGGAGTGAAGCCGAGCACCGGCTCCGAGGGGCGCAGCCGCGACAGGCGACGTGCCGAATCACCGGACTGGGTGAAGGCGACGATGAACTTGGCGTCCAGCTGGTCGGCGATCTCCACGGCGGCGCGGGTGATGGCTCCGCCGCGGGTGCGCGGCAGCGTGCCGAGCGCGGGGATGCGCTCCAATCCGTGGTCCTCGGTCGCGGAGATGATCCGTGCCATCGTCTCGATGGTCTCGATCGGGTACTGGCCCACCGAGGTCTCCCCCGAGAGCATGACCGCGTCGGCACCGTCGAGAACGGCGTTGGCGCAGTCCGACGCCTCGGCGCGGGTCGGCGTGGGTGACTCGATCATCGATTCGAGCACCTGGGTCGCGACGATGACCGGCTTGGCCCAGCGCCGCGCCAGTTCCACGGCACGTTTCTGGACCAGAGGAACCTGTTCCAGCGGCAGTTCCACCCCGAGGTCGCCACGGGCCACCATGATCGAGTCGAAGGCGTCGATGATCTCCTCGAGGTGATCAACGGCCTGCGGCTTTTCGATCTTGGCGATCACCGGAAGTCGGCGGCCTTCCTCGTCCATGATCTCGTGGACCCGTTCGATGTCCGAGGCGTTGCGGACAAAGGACAGGGCGATCATGTCCACCCCGGCGCGCAGGGCCCAGCGCAGGTCGTCTTCGTCCTTCTCGCTCAGTGCCGGGACGTTGACCGCGACGCCGGGGAGGTTGATGCCCTTGTTGTTGGACACCTCTCCACCGACGATGACCTCTGTGACGACCTTGCGGTCATCGACTTCGACCGCACGCAGGCCGACCTTGCCGTCGTTGATGAGCAGGCGATCTCCCACCTCAACGTCCTGGGGCAGGCCCTTGAACGTCGTGGAGCAGATGTCCTTGGTGCCCTCGATGTCGTCGATGGTGACGGTGAACCGGTCACCGACCTCCAACAGGTGCGGGCCGTCGGAAAACCGTCCGAGCCGGATCTTCGGGCCCTGGAGATCGGCGAACACGCCGACCGGGCGCCCGAGCTTCTCCGACGCCTGACGGACGTTGGCCAGGTTCTCGGCGTGGGTTGAATACTCGCCGTGGCTCATGTTCAGCCGGGCCACGTCCACACCGGCCTGGAGCGCCTGGAGCGTCTTCTCGAAGGTTCCAATGGCCGGCCCAAAAGTGGCCACAATCTTTGCGCGTCTCATACCGAAAGCCTATCCGCCTTATCTCGTCCGAAAACGGGGACGCGGACGAATCCGCGACCCTCACATCATGTCGATGGGGCGAACGCGCGGCGCCACGGGGGCGGGCAGCCGGCTCACACCCATCAGGTACTCGTCCATCGCGGCGGTGCAGAAGCAACCCGCTGAAATGGCCCACACGACCAGCGCCTGCCCACGTCCGGAATCCCCGGTCGCAAACACGCCTGGCGTGTTGGTCATGTAGTAACCGTCTCGGGCGACACTGCCCCGGTCATCAAAATCGATCCCGGCCCGTTCATCCAGGCCGGCGGGTTCCGGCCCGGTGTTTCCCGGATCCGAAAGCGTGAAGACGGCGGGACAACGCATCATTCAGGCCGGTGGCCTATTCGCATTCCCCATGGATTCCTCTTCGAAAGCCATGACGCCGGTCACACGACCGTCCTCACTGTGGAACTCTACAGCAGATCCCGGCCCGAAGTATCTACGGCAGCCCACATGTGACGTAGCAGCCAAGCCCCGGACCGGGACGACGACGGCATGGTCCCGTCCTCCCTTGGTTCAGGAGGCCGCCACCGGGTTGCGTCCGCTCAGTTCGGCGGCCAATGCGGCCACGGCGTCGACTCCTCCGTCGCGCAGGGCCGCGACCAGGGCCGTCCCCACGATCACACCGTCGGCGTAGGCGCCGATTTCACGCACATGCTCGGCCTTGGAAACCCCGAGCCCGACGCAGGCCCGGGGTGCCCCGGCCTCCCGGGCGGCCTCCACGACGGCCTGCGCGGCGGAGGACACCGAGGTGCGGGCCCCGGTGACCCCCATAATCGATACGCAGTAGACGAAGCCGCGGCTGGCTTCGACCGTGGCGCGCATCCGCTCGGGGGTGGAGCTCGGGGCCACGAGGAACACCCGGTCGAGGTCGTATTTATCGGAGGCCTCGAACCATTCGGAGGCTTCATCGGGGACCAAGTCCGGGGTGATCAGCCCGGCGCCTCCGGCCTCTGCCAAGCGACGCGAGAACTCGTCGACGCCCAGACGCAATACCGGGTTCCAGTACGTCATCACCATCACTGCGGCATCGCAGCGCTCGGTGATGCCGCGGATGATGTCGAACACCTGCGCCACACGGAAACCCTGGGCCAGCGATTGCACGGTGGCGGCCTGGATGACGGCCCCGTCCATGACCGGATCCGAGTACGGGATGCCGATCTCGATGATGTCGGCACCGTTGTGTGCAACGGCCACCGCGGCATCGATAGTGGTCTGGATGTCGGGGAACCCGGCGGGCAGATAGGCGATCAGCGCCGGCCTGCCCTGGCTGCGGGCCCGCTCGATGGCTGCTTCGGAGGTCATGCGGGTCATTCGGCTGCCCCTTCGTCCGGGTCGATGAGCTGGAACCATTCGGCAGCGGTTCCCACGTCCTTGTCACCGCGTCCCGAAAGGTTCACGATGATCGTCTTCTCCTGCGGATCCGCCGCCGTTTCGGCAAGCTTCCGGCCGACGCGCAAGGCCCCGGCCAGGGCATGTGCCGATTCGATCGCGGGGATGATGCCTTCGGTCCGCGAGAGCAGGCTGAAGGCATCCATGGCCTCGGTATCGGTGATCGGTTCGTAGGTGACCCGGCCGATGTCATGCAGGTAGGAGTGTTCCGGGCCGACGCCGGGGTAGTCCAGTCCCGCCGAGATCGAGTGCGATTCGATGGTCTGGCCGTCCTCGTCCTGCATGAGGTAGCTGCGGGCTCCGTGCAACACGCCCGGACGCCCCAAGGTGATGGTGGCCGCATGGCGGTCGGTGTCGACGCCATCGCCTCCCGCTTCAAAGCCATAGATCGCCACGGAGGGGTCGTCGAGGAATCCGTGGAAGATCCCGATGGCATTGGAGCCGCCCCCGATGCAGGCGCAGACGGCATCGGGCAGCCGGCCGGTCTGGGCGATGATCTGTTCGCGGGCCTCCTCGCCGATGACCTCGTGGAAGTAGCGGACCATGGCCGGGAACGGGTGGGCCCCGGCAGCTGTTCCCAACAGGTAGTGGGTGTTGTCGACGTTGGCGACCCAATCCCTCAGGGCCTCGTTGATCGCGTCCTTCAGCGTCTGGGAACCGGCGGTCACCGGTACCACCTCGGCGCCCAGCAGACGCATCCGTGCCACGTTCAGGGATTGCCGACGGGTGTCCTCGGCCCCCATGTACACCACGCATTCCATGCCCATGAGGGCGGCGGCGGTGGCACTGGCGACCCCGTGCTGACCGGCCCCGGTTTCGGCGATGATGCGGGTCTTGCCCATCCGCTTGGCCAGGAGCGCCTGGCCGATGACGTTGTTGATCTTATGGCTACCGGTGTGGTTCAGGTCCTCACGTTTGAGGAAGACCCGCACACCCCCGGCGTGTTCGGAGAAGCGCTTGGCCTCGGTCAGCAACGAGGGACGTCCGGAGTAGTTGCGGTTCAACTCGGTGACTTCGTCGATGAACTCCGGGTCGGCCTTCGCCTTCTCGAACGTATCGTTCAGTTCGTCCAGGGCCGCGATCAGCGACTCGGGCATCCAACGGCCGCCGAAATCACCGAAGTACGGGCCCGGGGCGTGGCGCAGGCTCCTGCCCTCGGCCAGGAAGGCATCGGCGGGGTGCTCCGCGGAAGCCGCGGGATCTTCTGGGGTCTGGCTCATGCGTGGCCTTCCTTCGTTCAGGCGTGGTGAGGGCTGTCCGGGGTGGGTCAGCGTCCACGCGGGGGCTTGGCCGCGCTGCCGACCTCGATGAACGAGCGCAGGGCGGTGAGTGGGTCGTTGTCCTTGACCAGTGCCTCGCCGACCAGCACCGCATCCGCCCCGTGGGAGCCGTAGAGCGCGACGTCCTCGCGGCCACGGATCCCCGATTCGGCGACGATGACCACCGAGTCCGGGATGTCCCCGGAGAGCCGGGCGAACGTTTCCCGGTCCACGTCGAGGGTCTTGAGGTTGCGGACGTTGACACCGATGATGCGGGCGCCGACGCGCACGGCCCGCTCGACTTCCTCGGCGGTATGCGTCTCCACCAGGGCGTTCATGCCCAGGTCGTGGGTCAGGTCGAGGAAGCTGCCCAGTTCCTCGTCGTCCAGGGCGGCAACGATCAGCAGGACCAGATCGGCGCCGTGGGCGCGGGCCTCGTGGATCTGGTAGGCATCGACGGTGAAGTCCTTGCGCAGAAGGGGGGTGTCCACGGCGGCCCGGACGGCATCGAAATCGGCCAGGGACCCGCCGAAACGGCGTTGTTCGGTGAGCACCGAAATCACCGATGCTCCCCCATCGCGGTACTGACGGGCCAGAACGGCCGGTTCGGGGATATCGGCCAGCGCCCCCTTGGAGGGGCTGCGCCGTTTGACCTCGGAGATCACATGGAGCACCTGGTCGCGTCGGGAGGGATCGAGGTGGCCCCCCAGGGCGGCGAGGGCGTCGCGGGCTGGCGGTGCCGCCTGGGCACGGGCCCTGATGGCGGCGTCGCCGACCCGCAACCTTCGATCGTGCAGGTCCTCGCGAACTCCGGAAATGATGTCCTCGAGAACACTCACGACTAGTGTCCGTCGTTGTTGGACCGGTGTCCGCCGACGCCGAACCCGATGATGCGCATGACCAAGCCGGCGATCAGGCCCAAGATGATGATGGCGACGCCGATGTAGACACCGACCTCGGCGTAGAGTGCGAAGGAGATGCTGCCGATCAGGAAGCCGATGAAGATGATTCCGACGCCCGTCCAGGCGGCGATGCTGTTTCCGTGTCCCACGGGCTCGGTGAGAACCGGGTCCGGGCCGTGTTCTGTCTGGACGGTCGTGTTGCTTGCCATGATCTGATCTACTCCTCAGTGCCTCAAGTATCCCCGGTCTCATTCGGGGCCAAACTGTGTTCCATTCTGCCATTCTTTTGGCTGCGATGAGGCCATGTTGCCCCACGCGTACCCGGGTGTGGCTAACCCGTGGGGTCCTCGCCCCGGGTCAGGCTGTCCCAACCGTCGATTTCGTCCATCGACTCCTCGTCCTCGGGCTGTTCCTCGGACGAGGTCGGAGCCCCGCTCCCGGGGCGCTGCGCCGTGGCCGGGGCCGCGTCCCCGGCGACCGTGTCCGCAACCGGGGTGGCAACGGCCTGCGTGGCCGGTGCGGGAGTGTATTTCCGGCTCGTCTTCCACCGGTGCCCGGCCACGGCCAACCACACGGCGGTGGCCATGATCCAGACTCCGATGACCACCGTCAGCCACGGCCAGAACGTCAATTGGTAGTCACCGTTGACCCTCAGCGTCCCTGCGGCCGCGCCCACCGTCGAAACGGAGGCGGCGACCGGGTCGGAGAGGGCGCTGATCGCCGAAGCGGCGATCCCCAACCCCGAGAGGAGGATCAATACGGCGATGATCCATCGGGCCATCCGTCCGGCGATCGCCGCGGCGACCGAACCTGCCAGCACGACCACGGCCAGAGCCGCCACTGCCGTTGCGGCATCATCACCGGAGACATCGAAGGGCTGTACGTTGATGGCGCCGCTGGATGGAATGACCCGGACCCAGGTCCGGGTGCTCATCGCCAGGGCGGCAATGGCCCCGATGACGCCGGCGGAGACGACCATGCGTTTGGACATCCAGCGTCCGATCACCTTTCGTTCAGGGTCCTGGTCGCTGGTTGGGGTGTTGGTCTGGCTCATGCGTCCTCCTCGGGGACAGCCGGCTGCAGGGTCCGGGCGGCCCAGACGGCCCGAAGCGGTGCCGCCGCCTTGTTGATGCTTTCCAACGACTCGCCATCCGGGTCGGAATCGGCGACGATCCCGCCACCGGCCTGGACGTAGGCCCTTCCGTCCTTCAACAGGGCCGAGCGGATCGCGATGGCCAGGTCCATGTCCCCGGCGAAATCCAGGTAGCCCACGACGCCGCCATAGACGCCTCGGCGGTGGGGTTCGAACTCGTCGAGCAGTCGAAGGGCCCGGGGTTTCGGAGCCCCGGACAGCGTGCCTGCGGGGAAGGTGGCCGCCAACACGTCATAGGCGGTGGCCTGTGGTTCCAGGCGTCCGACGACGTTGGAAACCAGGTGCATGATGTGGCTGAAACGCTCGACCTCCATGAACTGGGTGACCTCGACGCTCCCGGGCTCGCAGACCTTCGAGAGGTCATTGCGGCTCAGATCCACCAACATGAGGTGCTCGGCACGCTCCTTCTCATCGGAGAGCAGGTCCTTCTCATGGAGGGCGTCGTCTTCGTAGGTCTCCCCGCGGGGCCGTGAGCCGGCGATGGGGTGGGTGACGACGTGACGTTCGTTGACGGTGACCAGCGCCTCCGGCGAGGATCCGACCACCGCGTAGGTATCGCCGTCGGCATCCTCGAGGTTGTAGAGGTACATGTACGGGCTCGGGTTGGTGGTGCGCAGGATCCGGTATACATCCAGCGGGTCAGCGGCGCAGTCGAGTTCGAACCGTCGGGAGACCACCACCTGGAAGACCTCCCCATCGACGATTGCTTCCTTCCCGCGCAGGATGGCCTGGCGGTAGCCGTCTTCATCCCAGCTTTCGGTGACTGCCGCCATGAGCTCGGCGGTGGGGATCCGGTTCCCGGAGAAGACGGTCGCCGATCCCGGCGCGGTGTCGGTCAAGTTCCCGAGCATGACGTGCAGCCGGGACACGGCGTCGGCGTAGGCTTCATCGACCCCCGTGTCGGCCCCGTCCTGGTTGATCGCATTGGCGATGAGGGTGAGCGTGGAGTCGCGGTTGTCCAGAACTGCCATATCCGCCACGAGGTTCATCGCCAGCTCCGGCAGGCCCAGGTCATCGGGTGGGGGGTCGGGCAGCTTCTCCCAATGGCGCACGCTGTCCCACCCGATGAAACCGACCATTCCCGAGGTGAACGGGGGCAGTCCGTCGAGGGGTTCGGTGCGCAACCGGGCCACCGTATCCCGCAGGACCTCCACCGGGGTCCCCTCGGTCGGGACCCCGGCCGGAGGGGTCCCGATCCAGTGGGCCTGGCCCCCACGGGTGGTCAACGTCGCCGAGGAACCGCATCCGATGAAGGAATAGCGGCTCCAGACACCCCCCGCTGCGGCGCTTTCCAGCAGGAAGGTGCCCGGCCGGCCGCCCGCGAGTCGTTCGTAGACGGCGATGGGCGTGACGGTATCGGCCAGGACGCGCAGGTTCACCGGGATGACGCTGCGACCCCGCGCCAGTTCACGGAATTCCTCGAGAGTGGGGGAAACAACCCCGAATTCATGCATGCTGTACTGGATTTCCTTGCGTCGTTGGAAGCTTCATACGTTGGCCGCGGACGGTCCTTCGACGGCGGGAAGGGCCCGGCCGTCGAAACAAGTCCGCGTTCCGGTATGGCAGGCGGCCCCGATCTGATGGACCTGGATCAGCAGCGCATCCCCGTCGCAATCGCGGGCTACCGAGCGCACCAGTTGCTGGTGCCCCGAGGTGTCGCCCTTGCGCCAGTAGCTCTGGCGTGATCGGGACCAGAAGGTGACCCGCCCGCTCGTCAGGGTCCGGCGCAGGGCCTCGTCGTCCATCCATCCGAGCATCAGCACCTCGGCGGTGTCGTGTTGTTGGATGATGGCGGCCACCAGGCCGTCGGCGTCTCGTTTGAGGCCCGCAGCGATCTCGGGATCGAGTGCGGGATCCGGACTCCGGGGGGCTGGGTTCTGCGGCATCGCCTCCAGTCTACTGGCCGTGGACTCGCGCCACGCAGTCGGTGACTCGGGTACCGGGCCGTAGGCCCCGGAACGTGCTAGCTTCGGGGTAATGCGATACGTACACCCGTCCCGTGAAGTCCTCGCCGAAGTCCTGCTGGCAGCCGGCCCGGACGAGGCGACGTTGTGCGCCGGTTGGAAGACACGACACCTGGCGGCACATCTGGTTCTGCGCGAACACAGCCTTTGGGCTGCGGGCATCGCCATCGGGGCGTTTCGTGCCCCCATGGAACGCCGATTGCAGCAGGCGGCCCGTCGGGCCGAGGATCCCGGACATTATGCGGAGTTGGTGGACCGGTTCCGCCGAGGCCCCTCCGCGCTGTCTCCGTTGGCCCTTCCGTCCGTGGGCCATGCCGCGAACCTCATCGAATTCTTCGTCCATGCCGAGGACGTCCGCCGGGCCATGGATCGGTGGGCCCCGCGTGTGCTGGACACCGATTACGCGGATGTCCTGTGGGAGTCCCTGATCCGTCAGGCGGCGGTCTTCTACCGGGGCACCGACGTGGGCATCATCCTGCGCCGGCCGGAGGGACAACGCCACGTCGTCCGCAAGGCGTCCACCTCCGTGGCCATCACCGGGGACCCCGGAGAGCTGCTGATGCATGCCATCGGACGACGCGAACACGCGTTGGTGACCTTCGAAGGGTCCCCCGACGCGCTGGCCCTCTTCTCCAGCTCCGAACAGTAGCTTCTAGGATTCTTCCAGGATCCTGGCCAGGACGGCCGCCTGGCTATGGTCGATGTCCTTGGTGGCGGACAACAGCGTGAGCCGTTTGCCGCGCACGCTGTCCTTCAGCTTTTCGAGTGCGGCCCGGCCTTCGTCGGAATCGAGTTCGGAACGGTATTTCCTGGCGAACTCCTCGAACTTCTCCGGATCGTGCCCATACCATTTGCGTAGTTCCGTCGACGGGGCCACGTCCTTGTTCCAATCGTCGAGCGCGGCATCCGCCTTCTTCACCCCCCGCGGCCAGATCCGGTCCACCAGGACCCTGGTGCCGTCGTTGTGGCCGGGCTCCTCCTGGACTCTTCGGACCCACACATTCAGTGGCATTGCCCCTCCTCGGATGGCTTTTCTCGGAGCATACCCCGGCTGGGCCCCGAGGTGAACGCCCCTAATCAGTCCCGCTCCCCGGCGTCTGGTTCCCACCAATCGAGTACCCGCAGGCCGGACCAGGTCAACCATTTCGACGGTTCACCGGGCGGCACATCGACGTCGAACCACGTGGCGCCGAGCAGCCGCGCCGCCTGGCGCCACGTCGCGTCTGCCGTCCGGGCGGCACGGACCACCTCGATTGCGTCGGCCAGCCGGGGATCCGGCGCGGTGCCTTCCAGCAGTGCCACCTCCCGGAAATGTTCCAGTGCGGCAAGGGCGCTGTACCGGTGGCGGCTCGGATGGAGGAACTCGGAGACGAAATCCCCGATGGGTTCCCCGGTCGTGGCCCGGTAGAGAAGTCGTCGTTCCAGCAGGTACTCCTCGCCCCCGTGGCGGGCGGCCCGCAGCGAGGTGTCGCCCGTCAGCTGCTCGTGGGCGAGCAGGCCGCGCACGGCGTTGAGCGTCGAGTGCACGGACGATCGAATCGAGTTCCCTTCTTCTGCTTCACAATTCCAGCCACCATCGGCCAGCCGGTAGGCAGGAAACCACTCGATGAGTCATGAGACATCAGCCCCGAGCCACGCGCCGTTTGCCAGTGTGAACGAATTGATGCAGACATCGACCTCGCCGCCCCAATAGGGCAGGTCGTCATATTCCCAGGTGCTGTTCCTGTCGAGTTTTTCGGCGGTTCCTGCCAACACGCCGGCCTCCAGCCCCCAGTCGCGCAGGTCCTTCAGCGCCCAGGTGGTCGCCGTCCAGGGCTGTCCCGGTTCCCTGGCCTCGGCACTGCCCAAGAACCCTGCAGGAAAGTAGGCTCCCCCGGCCCATTGGCCATCCGGGTCCTGCTTCGAGAGCAGGCGGGCACCGTAACCCGCGGTGGCGATCCGTGATCGCGTTTCCTTCCACACCGCCGGATGCGCGCCGGCAACATCCCTCTGGACCTGCCAACGCAAGGCAGGATCCGAGTCCAGAAGCCAGTCGAGCATCTCCGGTCCGGTTGCCATTCCTGCAGGTTACCGCCGGGGCCGCCGCGGGGAAAGGGGGATCCGCGGCCATCCTGCGGTCACTGCTGCCCCGATGCCCCGGCCGGGTTCCACATCCATGGGGAGGCCAGATGGAGGACATCGCGGATCCGCTGCCCTACCGCGGTGGAATGCCGGACACGAACCCTCCGGCCCTGGTACGACATTTTTTCGTCCGTCAGCAGCTGGACCACGCGGAGCGTCCGGATCGAGTTGGAGACGAAGGCGGGCACGGGCCCGGAGTCGGCCCGCAGGAATGCTTCTTCGAGGGGATCCAGCCAGGAGAGGGCATCGTCCGGGGTGAGACGCGGATTCGCCAGGGTGATGGCCAAGGCATACCCCAGCCGGTCGTCCTCCTGGTCGCGCCAGATCCCCGGGCCCTGGTGCAGCATCCTCAGGGCCGCCAGGTCAAGGGCGGGCCGCGGTGATTCCCGGGCCATCCATCCGAAGGCACCGAGCACGTCCGCCCCGTGGGCCACGGCATGGAGCCAACCGCGGACGTCGTCATATCCGGTGGTTTCTTCTTCGGTGGCGTACCAGGTCGCGAAATCGTCGAACCACCCGGGTTCAGCAGCGTCGTGGAGGATGAGTGGGATCAGCACCAAGGCGGCGAAGCTCCGCACTTCCACGCGAGGGTCGGCCAGTCGTTGCACCGCGGTCGAGCCGACCCGCCTGCGTTGTGCCGGAGAAACAGCCGGCGAATCCAGTATTTCGTAGAGCCGGCCCAGCGACTCCCCGTCCCTGATGAGGGGGTCGGGCGAGCTGATGTCGTCGAGGAGCCCGGCGATCTCCGCCTCGTAAATATTTCCGTTCGGCTGGGACATTCCCTGAAACTAACACGCAGCCGTCCCATGGCACAGCCTGGATGCTGGTGGCCAGGAGGACCCGTTTCGATTCCAGGAATTAACCCTTGTGTTATATAACCAAATGCACAATGTTCGATGAGTGGATGTCTTTCAGGTGTTGGCCGACCCGGTCCGTCGTCGCATCGTCGAGCTGCTCGGCGGTGGTGAACGGCCCGCGGGAGAAATCGCCCAGGCGCTGCACGTCGAGTTCGGGATCAGCCAACCGGCGACATTGCGCCACCTCCGCCTATTGCGTGAATCCGGGGTGGCGGTGTGCACCAACCACGGCGCCCAGCGCCGATATCACTTGGATCGGGCCACCTTGGATGACGTCGCCACCTGGCTTCAGGACGTGCGCAGCTTCTGGCACCAACGCCTGGACGCCCTGGACACGGAACTATTCCGGGGAAGACCCGCAAACGCAGCGGACGAGCTCAACGAGGAGGACATCTCATGACCACGGATTCCGAAGGTGCCATCGATGCGGAGAACCGCAGCGTACGATTCGTCCGCCACTATGCCTTGGGCCGGGAAGACCTCTGGCAGGCCTTCACCGACCCCCAACGGCTGGCCCGGTGGCTGGGCGCCGTGACCGGTGATATGCGGGAGCACGGCCGATACGGTCTTGACTTCGGGGACGACGAGACCACGACCGGCCGGATCACCACCTGCCGCGAACCCGACCAGCTCACGGCCACCTGGGAATCCCCCGGTGAGGGGACCACGCAGGTGGACGTCCACCGCTCCGATACCGGCACCGGCACCCGGGTGGTCTTGACCCACGCTTCACTACGCCCGGAAGACTTGCCTGGGCATGCGGCGGGCTGGCACACGCATCTGGACCACCTCGATACGGACCTGAACGGCCATCGGGCGTCCGGATGGTCCGAAAGGTACAACGAGTTGTTGCCCCGGAACACCAGTCATGGGCCGGGTGTCCCGGCCACTGGCCAAGGATCGTGGGCGAAGGATGCCCCCTCGCTCCCGCCACCGACGACATGACCGCCGCCGGCAGGGGGCGCCGTGGTGCTGAAGAAGCCTAGAGGGCGCGGGTGCGGTAATGATAGGTGGATGCGGTGCTGAAGCCCAAGGCGTTGTAGAGCACGATGGCCCCCACATTGGACTCCCGGACCTGCAGCCAGACACCGTCCAGTTCACGGCGGTAGGCCTCATGCAGGACGGCTTCCATCACCAGCCGCGAATACCCCCGGCGCCTGGCTTCGGGGCGCGTGGTGACACAGTAGATGCCGCCGTGGTTCTCCACGATGGCCAACCGGGCGATCGATTCGATGCGTCCGTCCACCCGCAACGAGATGTAGGTCGCCGGCACCCCTGTGAGGATGCGGCGGGATACCGCCCGGTCGTCCTCGGCGGCGGGGCCGTCCTGGTACCAGAACAGCTCCAGCCAGTCCTGCGGGGGTTCGTCGGTGAATTCCAGGCGTACGTCGGGGACGATCTCGGCGAAACGGTCCAGTTCCGAGCCGTCCATGACCTGGACCAGGGTCGGCGTGCCCACGGTATAGCCGCGGGCCGCCAGATAGGCATCCAGATCGGCGGGCTGGGCCGACGGGGAGATCTGGAAGGTCGAGTTCAGCCAGCGCGCGGCACTGCGCGTCTCGACCTCCTCGAGAGCGGCATCGAGGTCATTGGGTGCGGCAACCGGGAGCACGGAATTGGCGCGCTGGCTGATGCCGGCGGAAAAACGCAGGGTCCACCCTCCGACGGCGCTCTTTTCAAGAGCCGGCCAGGCGGCATCCATCAGCCGGTCTAGCTCTTCTGGTTCAGCGAACAGGATAACCTGCCTCCTTGATGGCTTGTTTGACCTGGGCGATCATATCGACCGGGCCGAAATGGAAGATCGACGCCGCCAGCACCGCATCGGCTCCGGCGGCCACTGCCGGCGGGAAATCCGCGGGTGCCCCGGCACCGCCGGAGGCGATGAGCGGCACGTTGACCGCCGCGCGGACGGCGGAGATCATTTCGAGGTCGAATCCGTTCTTGGTCCCGTCGGCGTCGATCGAGTTCAACAGGATCTCACCCACCCCGCCGTCGGCCGCCTCACGGGCCCAGTCCACGGCGTCGATCCCGGTACCGGTCCGCCCCCCATGGGTGGTGACTTCGAAACCAGAGGGCAGCGAGGGGTCGCTGCTGCGCTTGGCGTCGACCGAGAGGACCAGGACCTGGGAGCCGAATCGCTCGGTGATCTCCCGGATCACCTCCGGACGCTTCACGGCCGCCGTGTTGATCGACGCCTTGTCGGCCCCGGCGCGCAGCAGGCGGTCGACATCCTCGACCGAGCGGACCCCGCCGCCGACGGTCAACGGGATGAAGACCTCTTCGGCGGTGGTGCGTACGACGTCGAACGTGGTTTCCCGGTCCCCGGAGGTGGCGGTCACATCCAGGAACGTCAGTTCATCGGCTCCTGCTGCGTTGTAACGCTGGGCCAGTTCCACGGGATCCCCGGCATCGCGCAGGCCCTCGAAGTTCACGCCCTTGACGACACGTCCTGCATCGACATCGAGGCAGGGGATGACACGGATGGCTACAGTCACGGGTGGATCCCCTAAATACGGATGGCGTGGATGTTGGTCACGAGGATGGCGCGGGCGCCCAGCTCATAGAGTTCGTCCATGATGTTGTTGGCCTGGGCCTGTTTCACCATCGAACGCACCGCCACCCAGTCGCCGTCGTGCAGCGGGGAGACCGTGGGTGATTCCAGGCCCGGAGTCAAGGCGCACGCCCGGGAGACGAGGTCCTTGCGGATGTCGTAGTCGAGCATCGCGTAGCGGCGGGCCACCAGGACGCCCTGCAGTCGGCGGGTGAGGATCTCCAACCCGTGGGGGTGTTCGCCGGTCCGTCCGATGAGCACGGCCTCGGACTCCAGGATGGCTTCGCCGAAGGTCTCCATGCCGGCCGCGCGCAGGGTGCTGCCCGTTTCCACGACGTCGGCGATGGCGTCGGCGACACCGAGTCGTACCGAGGATTCCACGGCGCCGTCCAGACGGACCACGGCCGCGTCGATCCCCCGTTCCTCGAGGTAGCTCTTCAGCAACACGTCGTAGCTGGTCGCCACGCGCTTGCCTTCGAGCTGTTCGACGGATGAGAAGTCCCCGACGGGTCCTGCGAAGCGGAAGGTCGAGGCGCCGAGTCCCAGCGGAAGGAGTTCCTCGGCATCTCCGTTGACCCCGGCATCGACGAACAGATCACGGCCGGTGATGCCCACGTCGAGGATGCCGCGTCCGACGTAGACGGCGATGTCCCGGGGACGGAGATAGAAGAATTCGATGTCATTGTCCGGATCGACCATGACCAGTTCGCGGTTGTCGCGGCGCTGGCGGTACCCGGATTCGTTGAGCATGGCGGTGGCGGCCTCCGAGAGGGCGCCTTTATTCGGTACGGCTACTCGCAACATGGCGGTGCTCTTTTCTGTGCTGGTTTTCGGTGGTCTGGGCTCCCTGGGCCGCCGACCCCGCCGAGTGCGGGGTCGGGCGGCTAGAGATGCTTGTAGACGTCTTCCAGCGACAGTCCCTTGGCCAGCATCATGACCTGCAGGTGGTACAGCAGCTGCGAGATCTCCTCGGCTGCTTCCTCGTCGGTCTCGTATTCGGCGGCCATCCAGACTTCGGCTGCTTCTTCCACGATCTTCTTGCCGATGCCGTGGACACCCGAATCCAGCTCCGTGATGGTGCGGGAACCCGAGGGTCGGGTTTGTGCCTTTTCGGCCAGTTCGGCAAAGAGGGTGTCAAAGGTTTTCACCCTTCAAGCCTAGCCGTTGGCGAAGCGCCGCCCCGACTCCGACGTTTCAATGTGACGAAACCGACGGTGCGGGGCGGCGCCGGGAACACTATTCCGCGGACAGTGCCAGGGCAGTCAACAGCGCCGCCGACATGGCTTCATGTCCCTTGTCCTCCACCGAACCGGCCAGCCCGGCACGGTCCAGGGCCTGCTGCTCCGTATCGCAAGTCAGCACGCCGAAGCCCACCGGGACGCCGGTCCTGATCGAGACCTCGGTCAATCCCGCCGTCGCCCCCTGGCAGACGAATTCGAAATGCGGTGTCCCCCCGCGGATGACCACGCCCAGGGCCACGACGACGTCGTAGTCCGGTGCGAGCCGGGCTGCGGCGACGGGCAGCTCGAAGGTGCCCGGGACCCGGACGAGGCGGGGCTCTGGAAGGCCTGCCTCGTTCGCGGCCCGCAACGCGCCGTCGACGAGTCCGTCCATGACCTGCTGGTGCCAGCTGGCGGCAACGACCACCGCACGCAGTCCGGCTTTTCCTGCTGCCTTCAGTTCATCGGCTCCGGTATCGGGTGCTCCGTGTCCGCTCATCAGTGGTGCTCCTTCGTGGTGGGTGTGCTGGGTTGCGAGGGGTCCGCCGATGCGAAGGCCTCGGCCAGGATGCGGTGGGACATGCGTTCGCGTTTGGTCTGCAGGTACCGGGTGTTTTCCGGGCGGGCGACGATGGTGCTGGGGATCAATTCCACGACGTCGACCCCCGATTCCCGCAGCCATTGGGCCTTCAACGGATTGTTCGTGATCAGTCTGATCCGGTCCAGATCCAGGCTGTGCAGGATCGCCGCAGCCGCGTCGTACCGACGGGCGTCGATGGGAAGTCCCAGCTGTTCATTGGCCTGGACCGTGTCGGCGCCACCGTCCTGCAGCGAATAGGCGCGGATCTTATTGGCCAACCCGATCCCCCGGCCCTCGTGGCCGCGCAGGTAGATGATGGTTCCCCCGTCCACCGCAATGGCTGCCAGGGCGGCGTTGAGCTGCTCCCCGCAATCACACCGATAGGACCCGAAGACGTCTCCGGTCAGGCATTCCGAGTGCAACCGCACCAGCGGGATCTCGGTGCTGGCATGCTGCGGGGTGGGCGCCGTCAGGGTCAGGTGTTCCAACCCGGTCTGGCGTTCGGTCCAGGCCTGGGCGGCGAAGGTCCCGTGCTCCGTGGGCACGGCGACCACCGGTCCCCCGAGCACCGCGGAGGGGGTGGACGGTTCAGGGGCGGCATCCTGCTGGCTTTCGAGCCGGGCCGCGAGGTCCTCGATGCTGATCAGCGGGATCGAGAATTCATCGGCGAAGACCCGCAAGGCCGGTAGACGCATCATGGACCCGTCGTCGTGGATCAGTTCAGCGATCACTCCCACCGGCTGCACGCCCGCCAGACGGCACAGGTCCACGCTGGCTTCGGTATGTCCACGCCTCACCAGCACACCGCCGTCGACGGCCCGAAGGGGGAACATGTGTCCCGGACGGTTGATCACCGTCCCGTCGCTGGCCGGATCCGCGAGCAGGCGCGCGGTCAGGGCCCGGTCCGCCCCGCTGATGCCGGTGGTGATTCCCGCCGCCGCATCGCAGGAGACCGTGTAGGCGGTGCCCTTGGCGTCCTGGTTGTCCTCGACCATCGGGGGCAACCCCAACTGGTCGGCCCGGTCCCCTGGCAGCGGGACACAGAGCACGCCGGAGGAATACCTGATGGTCCAGCCCAGCAGTTCGGGGGTGGCGAATTCGGCGGCGAAGATGATGTCGCCTTCGTTTTCGCGGTCCTCGTCATCGACCACGACGACAGGGCGTCCGGCAGCCATCGCCGCCACGGCGGCGTCCACCGGGTCCAGCAGGGACTCGCCCTGCTCCCGGGGGCTCATCGCCGGGCTCCTTCGGAGAATGCGGCAAGCCGCTCGGCATATTTGGCCATCACGTCGACCTCCAGATTCACGGTGTCCCCGGGCTGGCGCTGCCCCAGGACGGTTTCCCTCAGCGTGGTCGGGATGACCCCGACCTCGAAATATTGTTCGGCCTCCGCGGCCTCGGAGACGGTGGTGACCGTCAACGAGACCCCGTCCACGGCGATCGAGCCCTTGCGGGCCACATAGCGGGCCAGTTCGCGGTCCAACCCGAATCGCAGGCGCACCCAATTGCCTTCGTCCTCGCGTTCCAGGACGGTTCCGGTGCCGTCGACATGGCCTTGGACGACGTGACCGTCCAGGCGCCCGCCAGCGGGCACGCAGCGTTCGAGGTTGACCTGCTCCCCCACCGCCAGCGTGCCGGTGGTGGTCAGTCGAAGGGATTCGCCCATGACATCCAGGTCCACGGCATCGCCGGTGATGGCCGTGGCCGTCAGGCACACGCCGTTGACGGCCAGGGATCCGCCGAGGCCCAGATCCGAGGCATGCCCCGGGGCGTTGATGCGCAGGATCGCTGCGTCCTGTCCCGGAACCGCGGAAATCTCTTCGACATTCCCTAATCCGGTGATGATGCCCGTGAACATTAGCGGGTCCCTTCGTGCTCGGAGGCCCGGTCTGCGGGCCCTGGTTGTGGTTCAAGATGCAGGACGACGTCGGAGCCCAGCAGTTGGTGGGCCGGCCCACCGGCGTCGTCGAATCGGAAGTGTCCGGCCTCCGCCAGCGTGCCGATCCCCAGATCACCCACGGCATGGCGTCCTGCTCCCAGGAAGATCGGGGCCTGGTACAGCCAGATCTCATCCACGAGATCGGCGGCCAGGAACGCCGTGGCGATCGAGGCACCGCCCTCGATCATGGCGTGGTCGATGCCCCGTGCGGATAGGGCCGCCAGCACCGCCGCCGGATCGTGGGTGCGGAGCTGGACGTGGTGGTCATCGGCGGCCACCGCTGCCCCGCCGGGCAGTTCGCGGTGGCCCATGACGACACGTAGCGGTTGGCGTGGTGCTGCGGTCCCTGCGGGGGTCCGGGCGGTGAGTCGGGGATCGTCGGCGAAGATCGTTCCCGTTCCGGCGATGATGGCTTCGCTACGGGCCCGGATCAGATGGGAGTGATCGCGGGAACCGGCACCGGTGATCCACTGGCTGGTTCCGTCGGCGGCGGCGATCCGGCCATCCAGGCTCTGCGCCAGATGCAGGCTCGTGAAGGGCCGGTCGGCGGCCCGGGCGCCAATCCACCGGTGGTTCAGCAAGCGGGCCTCGGCTCCCAATAGCCCCGACACGACGTCGACCCCGGCGTCCGAAAGGATTTCCGCCCCGCCACCGGCCCGTGCGGTGCCATCCGTGGCCGCATGGACGACCCGGCCGATTCCGGTGGCGGCAATGGCCTCGGCGCAGGATCCGGTCCGGCCCCGGTGGGAGCACGGTTCCAGCGTGGCCAGCATCGTCAACCGGGAGGCTTGTTCGGAGGTGACCGGACCCAGCTCGTCCAGGGCCGCGGCTTCGGCGTGGGCGGTGCCCGCCCCGCGGTGCCAGCCGCTGGCGACGGGGCGCCCGGTTTCATCCAGGATGACCGCACCGACCAGTGGGTTGGCCCCGCGGATGCCGCGGCAGGCCAGTTCCAGGGCCAGTTCCATCCCCTCCTGTTCGGCCCGGCTGGTCGGGGGGCCCACCGTCTGCCCGCTCATGCTGAGGTCCGCGTGATCGGATCGGGCATGGCGGTCTGGACCAGGGCCTGTTCCCGGTTCCGGGCCCTCCACCAGACGAAGAACCCCGCGAGGGTGAAGCCGCCGTAGAAGAGGTACATGAAGGCGCTGGCATAGTAGCCGGCGCTGAAGAGCAGCGGCACCCCGACGACGTCGACGACGACCCAGAGCAGCCAGAACTCGACCCATCCCTTGGCCATCCCCCAGGTCGCCAGGAGCGAACCGACGAAGGTCCAGGCATCGGCCCAGACGGGTTCGTAGGAGCCGAGGATGCGGAAGAGCGGGGTCAGCGCGACCGTTCCCACGATCATGATCCCGCCGAGCGCCCAGCGCTCGCGGCCGGTGGCCCACCGGGGGGTGACCGCGGTGCCCGTTCCATCACCGCTGGCTTGTTTCCAGCGGCGGTAGCCGTAGACCGAGACGGCGATGAACATGATCTGCCGACCCGCCTGGCCCAGGAGGTTGGCCGCGTGGCCGGTGTCGAAGATGCTGCCGACGAAGACGGTCAACAGCAGCAGGTTGCCGACGATGCCGACCGGCCAGGCCCAGACCTTGCGGCGCATGCCGCCGACGGCGCTGGCCAGACCGAAGATGTTGCCGACGACTTCCCGCACCAGAAGCGAGCTGTTGCCGACCGGAATATTGGCGTTGAAGATATCAATGAGCCACCGCAGGGATTCCATCATTCCTCCTCATGAGCCGCGGCGGCTCCGGGGGAACGACAGTTGAGGCATCGGCGGACGGGGCGTCGAGGACGCCACCGGTCACCAGACCAGCCCTGTACGTGCTTCTCCCATCCAGACTTTAACTGTCGGTACTGGAATTCCACCAGTTCAACCTCGGCGCCGTGAGGCACCTCGGGTCGCGGACTATAACCGCCGGTTCGGACTTACACCGACCCCGGAGCACGTGTTGTTTACTTATGTCCCTAAACTATAGCCCCGACTCGGTGTGTTCGACGACATGTCGTAATGCGTCGACGGCCGCGGCGGGATCCTCGGTGCCGTAGACGCTGGAACCGGCCACGAAGACATCTGCTCCCGCCTCCGCGGCACGCAGGATGGTTTCGCGGGTGATTCCCCCATCGACCTGCAGCACCAGCGGCAATCCGGAGCCCTCGATGGCGGCCCGGGTCCTACGGATCTTGGGCAGGATGAGGTCCAGGAAGGACTGGCCGCCGAAACCGGGTTCGACGGTCATCAGCAGCAACATGTCCAGTTCCTCGAGCATGTCCAGATACGGTTCAACGGCAGTGGCAGGGCGCAGGGCCATGGCCGCCTTGGATCCACGCGCCCGAAGTTCGCGGGCCAGCCGGACCGGGGCCGCCGAGGCTTCGGCATGGAAGGTCACGGAGTCGACCCCGAGGTCGGCGTAGTCCGGGGCCCACCGGTCGGCGTCTTCGATCATCAGGTGCACGTCCACCGGGAGCGTGCTGACGTCGGCGATGCGTTTGACCACGGGCAGGCCCAGGGTCAGGTTCGGGACGAAGTGGTTGTCCATGACATCGACGTGCACGGCATCGGCGGTCCCGATGCGGTGCAGCTCGGCCTCGAGGTTGGCGAAGTCGGCGGAGAGGATGCTGGGGTGGATCCGGCAGGGGGACATGGGTCTACCTTTCGTCTACTCGGGCTGTTCGGTCGGCTCGACATCGGCGTCGAGGGTGATCAGGGCCAGGAACATGGCGTCGGTGGAGTGCAGATGCGGCCACAGCTGGACGGTGTTCCCTCCCGACGCATGGTCAGTACCGGAGATGCCGCCTTCGAGCGAGACGGCATTGACGGCGGCGGCGGTATCGAGGAGCCGGGCTGTCGGGGTCCGGCGCAGGGCGTCCTCCAGCACGGCCAACGATTCGGCCGGGTGGGGTGAGCAGGTGGCGTAGGCCAGGACGCCGCCGGGCCGCAGGGCCTTCAGCGCCGCATCGATCAATTCATCCTGCAAGGTGGTCAGTTCGGCCACGTCCGCCGGGGTCTTGCGCCATCGGGCTTCGGGCCGGCGCCGCAATGCGCCCAACCCGCTGCACGGGGCATCGACGATGATCCGGTCGAAGCGCTGATCGGCCGGGATCCCCAGATAGCGTCGCCCATCACCGACCACGACGTTCCAGGCCTGTCGATCCACCGGCCGCAGGGCCTTGCGGACCAGATCGGCACGGTGTTCGGCCGGTTCGTTGGCGGTCAGTTCGGCGCCTTGCTGCGCGGCCAGACCGGCCAGCAGGGCGGCCTTGCCGCCCGGGCCGGCGCAGAGGTCCAGCCAGTCGGTGTCGCGTCCCTCGATCTCCACGGAGGCCAGGGCGCGGGCCAGCAATTGCGAGCCGGCATCCTGGACCCGGGTGGTTCCGCGGTGGATGGAGGAGAGCTTGGAGAGGTCTCCCCCGCTGTAGTAGGCCGAATCGGGGGCCAGTCGTCCCGGGGTCGCGCCGTGGTCGAAGGCTTCATCGAGGGATCCGACTCCCGGCAGGGCCACCAGGTTGACCACCGGGGCCAGGTTGTCCGCGGCAAGCAGGTCGGTGATTTCGGCCGCATCCCGGCCGTGGGCGACCAGGCCCTGGCGCAGGGCCCTGACCACCCATTCCGGGTGGCTGTATTCCAGGGCCAGCCTCGAGATCTCGTCTTGGACACCGTCCAACAGCAGCGTCTTCCAGGCGTCGGCGTCGTTCCGTGCGACCTTGCGCAGGACGGCGTTCACCAGCCCGGAAGGACCGGCGCCGATGACCGCCCGGGCCAGGCCGACGGTTTCATCCAGTGCCGCGTGGTGGGGAACGCGCATGGCCAGCAGCTGGTGGGCGCCCAGCCGGAGCGCGTCAAGGATCGCCGGATCCAGTTTTTCCAGCGGACGGTCCACGCAACGGGAGAGGACGGCGTCGTAGAATCCGCGACCCCGGAGGGCGCCGTAGGCCAGTTCGGTGGCGAATCCGGCGTCCCGTCCGCTGAGCCCGTGTTCGCGCAGGCGGCCGGGCAGGACCAGGTTGGCGTAGGCGTCCTGCTCGGCGACGGCCCGCAGGACCTCGTAGGCGACCAGTCGGGCGGGGTCGGCGATGCGCCGGCGTTGGGAGGGTGCCGAAGCACTGAAGTTCCGGTGGCCCGAACCGCCCCGGTTGCGTTGGCGTCCGGCGTCGTTGCGGCGTTCACCGCGTGGGTCCTTGCTCATGAAAAGGAGACCTGCTTCCCTGTTGCGCCTTCGTCGTCGATATCCAGGCCGCGGGCCCAGTCGGAGGCCTTCATCATCTTCTTGCCCGCCGGTTGGACCTGGTGCAGTTCCAGGGCATGTGAACCGGTTCCGACCAGGACTCGGGGCGTCCGGCCGGGCAGGACACGGAGCACGGCCGGCTCCAGATCCGTCACCGAGGGCTCGAGGCCGACGGCACCGAGTTTGAACCGCTTGCCGTCCAACAACGTCCAGGGACCGGGTTCGGGGGTCGTGCCGTTGATGCGCCGCCGGATCGCCAGCGCCGGTTCCGCCCAGTGGACATGCGCGTCCTCGAGGCCCAGCTTGGGGGCCAGCGTCACCGGCCCGCTTTGGGGTACCGGCGACAAGCGGCCGGCGTCGATCCCATGCAGGGTCTGCGAGAGCAGGACGGATCCGCTGTGGGAGAGCCTGTCCAGCATGGCCCCCGCGGTATCCTCCGGGGCGATGTCCTCGGTCAGCATCCCGTACACCGGGCCGGTATCCAGGCCTTCCTCGAGGCGGAAGGTCACCGCCCCGGTGACATCGTCGCCATGGATGATCGCGTGCTGGACCGGGGCGGCGCCGCGCCAGGCCGGCAGCAGCGAAAAGTGCAGGTTGACCCAGCCATGCCGGGGCACCTCCAATGCCCGCGGTGGCACCAGTCCCCCGTAGGCGACGATGGCGGCGATCTCGGCTTCGGTCCGGGCAATGGCCGAGATGACGTCCTCGTCGATCCTGTTGGCCTTGATGACCGGCAGCCCCAGTTCGGCCGCACGAGCGGCGACGGGCGAGGGCGTGAGGACGCGTTTGCGTCCGAGCGGGGCGTCTTCGCGGGTCAGCACGGCCACTACTTCCAGGCCGTCGGAGATGAGCTGGTCCAGGCACGGCACGGCAACCTGCGGCGTTCCGGCGAACAAGACCCTCATCGAGCTGCCCCGAAGGTCCCGCCGCCGAAGCTCGATCCCACCGCAGTGGCCCGGCTGCCGCGGATTTCCGAGGCGACGTCGTCGTAGCCGGAGTCCCGGATGCGCCTCAGGGCCTCCTTCTTATCGGCTCCACGCAGGCGGTCGATGTAGAGGCGGCCGTCGAGGTGATCGGTTTCGTGTTGCAGGCAGCGGGCGAGGACGCCCTCCGCCTCGATGACCAGCGGTGCCCCGGTCATATCGGCCCCACTCACGCGGGCCCAGCCGGGCCGGGGCAGGCGGTATCCCAGACCGGGGACCGACAGGCAGCCTTCGAGGGCTTCGTCCTCGTCGGCTCCCCCGACTTCCAGGACCGGGTTGACCACGTGGCCGTATTGGTCCCCGACCCGGTAGGTGAAGACGCGCAGACCGACGCCGACCTGGGGCGCGGCCAGTCCGACGCCGGAGACGGCGTCCATCGTTTCGGTCATGTCCTGGACCAGGCGGGCCAGTTCGGGCCCGAACCTGGACACGTCCTCCGCGGGGGTCCGCAACACGGGGTCCCCCACGATGCGGATTTCCAGAATCGTCATGACTGTATGCTCCTGACGCCGTATACCCGGCAATGTGCTGTGGAAAGTCGTCCGGTGGCCCTGCTGGCGGCAGCACCGGTACGCAGGAACCAGTCTACTGGGCCGGGGGCGGTCCCACGGCCCGCAGCGCGGTCCCGGCCTCGGAGACCTTCACCCCCGATTCCCAGACCCGGCGCAAGGCGAAGAACCTGCTCCAATAGGCCGGCAGAACCTCGGGCGGGGCCATCAGGGTGCGCACTTCGGTCTGCCCCACGGCCACCCCGAGCAGCATCGGATCCTCGCCGTAGGGCCAGGGCTCCCAGGTTCCGGCCTCGGCGTCGACCACGACCTCCTCGGCCTTGTAGCCGGCGGCCAACTGCATGACGACCTTCGGATCCAATGCCTTGACCCGCCCGTCCCGATCGGTGCCCTTGGTCTTGTAGTCGATCAGGCATAGCCGTCCACCGATCCGGGCGACCAGGTCCAGGGTTCCCGCATAGCCCACCGTGTGGTTCCAGACGGTGACCTCGGCAGCGATCGGTTCCACCCGGTATTCGTCCCACCAGTCATCGAAGCGCGAGGCGAATCCGCCTTCGTCCTTTTCCAGGAGGACCTCCCGTGCCTCGGCGGCGGAATGCGGACGTCCCAAGGCCCGCAGCGCCACCTGTTCGCAGTAGTTGTGGACGCGGTCCCCGCGGGCCGCGGCCTCGTTGCGGTAGGTTTCCGCGGCGTTGGAGGCGTCCCGCGCCACGGTGCGCAGCTTGGCCTTGTTGCCGACCGCTGCGCCGAGCCGGTCGTCCTGGGTGACCGCCGTGGCGGCCACGTGCCCGATCCAGCCGTCCAGGGACATGGACGCCTGGCCGATCACCGTGGTGATGGAGGGGACCTCGGGCAGGCCGTTGATCTTGCGGGAGTACATGCGGCCGTACGTGGTCTGGTGGGCCAGGGCAGGTGAAGTCATGCCCACGATTCTGGCATGCCGGTCCGACGCATCGGGTGCCGCACCGGCGATCCAGGCGCCGTTCGTCCCCCTGATTCCGCCCTCCGACGCTCCCATGACATCCCCGATTTGGAACTTCGGGGAATCGTCGTATAGAGTTTTTACTCGTTGGAACGCACCGGTTCGGAAAGCTAAAAGCGACCGAAACGGAGCAGTTCTCCGACATGCGGACATAGCTCAGTTGGCTAGAGCGCCACCTTGCCAAGGTGGAGGTCGCGAGTTCGAATCTCGTTGTCCGCTCGCAAGTCACTGTAACGGTCGATTCGTCGATCGAGCCGGGACCGGGAAACCGGTCCGGGTCACGGTGGGGTGGCCGAGTGGCTAGGCAGCGGCCTGCAAAGCCGTATACGCGGGTTCGAATCCCGTCCCCACCTCGCATACGGTAATGTTGCACCCTGAAGAGGGCGATTAGCGCAGCGGTAGCGCGCTTCCCTGACACGGAAGAGGTCACTGGTTCGAACCCAGTATCGCCCACTGAAACTGCTCCGCCACGGCGGAGCGTTTTTATGCGGACATAGCTCAGTTGGCTAGAGCGCCACCTTGCCAAGGTGGAGGTCGCGAGTTCGAGTCTCGCTGTCCGCTCCACGAACCGCCGGATGACCCCAGGGTCGACCAGGCGGTTTTTTTTGTTGCCTTCCCCTCGAATTGGCCGGCGGTCCGCCGGTATGATGGTGATCACACGGAAGCCTCGAAGGCTTCCCGGAGGAGAGGAGGTGGCACTTGGCTTTTTTTGACGAGCTCAAGGGCAAGGCCGAGGGACTCAAGGACAAGGCCGCGACAGTGGCCGAAGACGGAGCCGAGAAGCTCCGTGGGGCCGTAGGCGGTGTCGGCGGTTTCGTCGACGAGAAAACCGGTGGCAGGTATTCCGAGCAGGTGGAACACCTCCAGGAATCCGCCCACCACCTTCTCGACAAGGCAGCCGGCAACGACTCGAATCCTCCGACCTAGAATTCCACGCGTCCCCCACAGGACGCCTGCCGGCCCACGAGCACGGCAAACAGGTGCCGGTCCCGCCGGGAGGCGGGGCCGGCACCTGCCCGTTAACGCCCGGCGGCCCCGGGGATCGGCGGATTGATGATGGTCAGCACCCCTTCGGCACCCACGTCCGATGAGTAGACATGTCGACCAGAGGACTCCCATGACAGGGCCTGCCCGGCCTTGATCCGTTTGGTCCGGCCCTCCGGCCCCACCTCGGCCTCCCCCTCCACGAGGACCAGGCGTTCGGCCACGCCCCGTCCATGGGCCGGGGAAACCCTCCGGCCCGGACCGATCGTGAGCCAATACACTTCGATCAACGACCCGTCGGCGACCCGGCGGGCCTCCAGCAACCGGGCCGATACCGGGCCGCCTCCCACCGAGATCGCTCCATCGCCCGGCAGCGGCCCGGCTCCCCCGGTGGCCTGCGAGGCCACCGGCTGGTGTCCGTCATCGGTGGAGACGAAGCCGGCCAACGGGACTCCCAGCACCCCGGCGACGGCATAGAGGGTCTCCAAGGTCGGGTTGCGCTGCCCGTGCTCGAGTTCGGAGAGCGTCCCCTTGCCGATGCCCGCGGCCGTGGCCAGGCCGGTCAGCGACAGCCCGGCACCTTGCCGGTGCGTGCGGATCCGGTTGCCGACGTGGAGCATGCGGGGATCGATTGCGGCTGACATGGACCCAGACTACGCTGAGAGTCGTTCCGTAAACAGAACCACCGTCAGTCGAGGTCATGTCCCATACTCCAGTTCCCACCGCCCCGGGCGATCTCGTCCGCCCACTGACTGCCGGTCTGGTCACCGCCCTGGTGGGATTCACCTCCTCCTTCACCGTCGTCCTGGCCGGGCTCAGCGCCGTGGGCGCCAGCCCCGGGCAGGCCGCTTCCGGGCTACTGGCGCTGACCATCTCGTTCTCCTTGTGCACCGTTGCCATCGCGGTCACCACGCGGCGTCCGGTGACCTTCGCCTGGTCGACTCCCGGTGCCGCCTTGCTGGCGGCCGCCGGCGGGCTCGGGCTCGGCTGGGACGAGGCCGTCGGCGGTTTCGTGATGTGTGCCCTGCTGATCTTCCTCACCGGTGCCGTCCCGGTCATCGGGCGGCTGCTCGGAAGGCTTCCGGCACCCCTGGCCCAGGCGATGCTCGCCGGGGTCCTGTTCGAACTCTGTCTGGCCCCGTTCCACGCACTGGCCAATGTCCCGCTCATGGCCGGGGCGATCATCCTGGTCTGGCTCGTGTGCATGCGCTGGGCGCCTCGGTGGGCCGTCCCGGCTGCCATGGCCGCCACGTTGCTGATCGTCCTGTTCAACGCGGCCCAGACCGGAACGGCGCTGCCCGGCGATCTATGGCCCCGGCTGGAATTCACCCTGCCGAAATTCACCTGGGCCGGAGCCACCGGCGTCGCGGTGCCCCTGTACATCGTGACCATGGCCTCGCAGAACATCCCCGGGATGGCCGTCCTGTCCGGGTTCGGTTACAAGACCCCCTGGACCGCTTCCATGCTGGCCACCGGCGCTGCCGGACTCGGCGCCGCCTTCTTCGGCGGGCATGCCATCAACCTGGCCGCGATTTCCGCGGCCCTCGCCGCCGGCGAGGAAGCCGGACCCGACCGTTCGCGCCGCTGGATCGCCGCGGTCTCCGCCGGCGGCTTCTACTTCCTCCTCGGTCTGGGGGCCACCGTGGTGGGGGCGATCGCCGTCACCGCCCCCGAGGGCCTGCTGACCGCAGCCGCGGGTCTGGCGCTCTTCGGCACCCTGGGTGCCGCGGCCTCTTCCGCCCTCGAGGACCCACGCTCCCGGTTCGGGGCGTTGACCACGTTCATGATCACCGCCTCCGGCGTCGCGTTCCTGGGGGTCGGCGCCGCATTCTGGGGGCTGGCCGGGGGGCTGTTGGTCAGATGGGCGATAGAACGTCCGGGACGCCATTAGGCTGAGATCATGGTGGACCCCTAGGGCGACGAGGATCTCGTGGCCCTCTACGAAACCGCTCACCCGGCAGGGCGGGACCACGAGTACTACCGGTCGCTCGCCGACACCCTCGGTGCCGGAAAGATCATCGATCTGGGGTGCGGCACCGGGCTGCTGACCCGAACCCTCACGGCCCCCGGGCGCGAGGTCATCGGTGTGGACCCGAGCCCCCACGATGCTCGGATACGCCCGCCGCCGGCCCGGGGCGGGTGCGGTGAGGTGGATCGACGGTGATGCCCGTGTCCTGGACCCCTCGGCTCCTGCCGATCTGGTGCTTTGCACCGGGAACGCCTTCATGCACATCGGCACGGACGAGCTCGTGGAGACGCTCGACCATCTTCGACGCAGCCTCACTCCGGGCGGGGCCTTGGCCTTCGAAACGCGCAACCCGGCCCACCGCGAATGGAAGAACTGGACTCCGGACCAAACAACCCATGTCCGCCCGGCAGCATTCGGGACCTTCACCGAATGGTTGGAAGTCACATCGGTGCGCCCCGGCGTCGTCGTCTTCGACAGCCATAACCTCTTCGCCAACGGAACCGACAGGATCTTCACCAGCGCCCTGTACTTCCGCACCGAAACCGAGCTGATCGAAGCGTTGGGCGCTGCGGGCTTCGAGCACGTCGAGGTCATGGGTACTTGGGAAGGCGATCCCGTGGCTGCCCGGCACCGGTTGCTCATCGTGCTCGCCACCACGGGCGTCACGACCACCTCGTGAACCGAGGCTAGATCGCCACTTCGGCCTTCTGGCCTTCTCGGGCCAGGGCCGTCAGCCGCGACACGGCACGGGAGTACTTCTTCTGGTACCCCCCGGCCATCATCTCCTCGGTGAACAACTCGTTGAACGGTTTCCCACTGGCCAGGACGGGAACGTCCTTGTCGTAGAGCCGGTCGGCCAGCACGACGAAGCGCAGGGCCAGCGATTGTTCGGTGATGGTCCGGACCTCGTGGAGGACCAGGATGTCGATATCGTCCACCAACTGCCGGTAACGGCTGGGGTGGACGCTCGACAGATGCTTCACCAGCGCTTCGAAGTCATCGATGGCCAGGACCTTATCGGCATAGAGTTCGGTGGCGGTGGACTCCAGGGCGGCATCATCCACGGGCCGGGGCGCCTCGGGCAGGCCACGGTGGCGGAAGTCGTCGCCGTCGATGCGCAGGACATCGAACTGGTCCGCCAGCACCTGGATCTCGCGCTGGAAGTCCACGGCGGCGAAGCGCCCCTCGCCCAAGGAGCCCGGCAGGGTGTTCGAGGTCGCCGCGAGTTTGACTCCGGCATCGGATAGTTCACGCATCAGCCGCGACATCAGCACCGTGTCACCGGGATCGTCGAGTTCGAATTCATCGATGCACACCAGGTTGTAGCCGCTGAGGACCTCCACCGTCTTGCGGAACGACAGGGCGCCGACCAGGTTGGTGTATTCAACGAACGTACCGAAGGCCTTGGGGCCGGGAACCGCGTGCCAGAGGGAGGCCAACAAGTGGGTCTTGCCCACGCCGAACCCGCCATCGAGATAGATGCCGGCCTTGGTCTGCGGTCCCTTCCCCCCGAAGATCCGTCCCAGCAGGGACTTCTTCGAGCCACCGACGCCCTCGGCGAAGGCCCGCAGGGCCTCCACCGCCTCGGTCTGTGAAGGCTGCGCCGGATCCGGACGGAAGGTGTCGAAGGAGACCACGCCGAACCGGTAGGACGGATGGAATCCGGCCAGGAGTTCGTCGGGCGAGACCTGGGGGATGCGTTCGGTCAGGTGTTCGATGTGTGCCACGGGCGGGGTCGGTTCCTTTGTGAGGGGACGGGCCGGCACGCGGGGCGCACCATGACCAACTTTACGCCTCGCGCGCAAAGCCACCGGCACGTGACGCCCGACCCAGCAGGCCGGCACCCGAAGACGTAGGCTGGAGACAGATCCCCAGCCACCGTGTGAAACGAGGAATCCTCATGGGCCTTGCCGCCGATACCACTGCCAAGTTCTCCGCCTATGCCCATCCCGGGCGCTTGGTCTCCACCGATTGGCTGGCCGAGCATCTGAAGGATGACGGCCTGGTCGTCGTGGAATCCAACGAAGACATCCTGCTCTACTCCACCGGGCACATCCCCGGCGCCGTGAACATCGACTGGCACACCGACCTGAACGACGAGGTCACCCGCGATTACGTCGAGGGTGAAGCCTTCGCCCGGCTCATGGGGTCCAAGGGCATCACCCGGGAGACCACCGTGGTGATCTACGGGGACAAGAGCAACTGGTGGGCCGCCTACGCACTCTGGGTCTTCACCCTGTTCGGCCACGAAGACGTCCGGCTGCTGGACGGCGGCCGCGATAAATGGTTGGCCGAAGGACGCGAGACGACTAGGGAAAAGCCCCGGCCCGAAACCGTCGACTACCCAGTGGTCCCCCGCAACGACGACGCGATCCGAGCCTTCCGCGAGGATGTCAGCGCCCACTTCGGCAAGCCGTTGATCGACGTACGCTCCCCCGAGGAATACACCGGCGAACGCACCCACATGCCGGACTACCCGCAGGAAGGCACGTTGCGCGGCGGGCACATCCCCACCGCTGCCTCGGTTCCCTGGAGCAAGGCGGCCAACGAGGACGGCACCTTCCGCAGCCGTCCCGAGCTGGAGGCCCTCTACTTGGACGAGGCGGGGCTGAAGCCCGGGGACGACGTCATTGCCTACTGCCGGATCGGCGAACGGTCCAGCCATACCTGGTTCGTGCTCAAGCACCTGCTCGGCTTCGATTCCGTTCGCAACTACGATGGTTCCTGGACCGAATGGGGCAACGCGGTCCGGGTTCCGATCGCCGTCGGTACCGAGCGTGGCGAGGCCCCGGCCTCGTCATCCCGCAGCTAGGCCCCCCGCCCACCAAGGAGCATGCACCCATGAGTGAGACTGCCATTCCCTCCGCCCTGGCGGAGATCATCGATGACTTCAACGCAATCACCGAGCGCGAGCGCCTCGAATTGCTCCTGGAGTTCTCCGACGAACTACCCGCCCTGCCGGAGCGGTTCGCCGAACACCCGGAGTTGCTGGAACGGGTCGTGGAATGCCAGACCCCGCTGTTCCTGACCCTGGAGATCGCCGATACCGACGCCCGGGAAGTCAGTCTGTTCTTCTCGGCGCCGCCGGAGGCCCCGACCTCCCGGGGTTTCGCGGGCGTCCTGGCGGAAGGCCTCGATGGCTTGCCGGCCGCCGAGATCCTCGCCGTACCCAACGACATGCCCGACCGGCTCGGGCTGACCCGGGCCATCACCCCGCTGCGCATGCGCGGGATGTCCTCGCTGCTGGGCCGCATCAAACGCAAGGTCGCCGAAGGCCTGGCCGCGTAACAGGCCCCGTGATGTCCAGGAAGAAGCACGCCCACGACGCCGGTGGCACCCCGGCCACCCTGCTCCTGGACGCGGACGGGGCCGAATACGGGACCCATGCCTACGCGCATGATCCGCAGGCTCCGTCCTACGGTGCCGAAGCCGCGGAGGCCCTGGGGGTGGATCCCGCCCGGGTCTTCAAGACCCTACTGATCGATACCGGCCGCCCGGGGTCCGAGGCGCTCGCGGTGGCGGTCGTCCCGGTGACCGGGTCGCTGGATCTCAAGGCGGCGGCCATGGCCCTGCACGTGAAGAAGGTCCATCTGGCGCAGGCGGCCGACGCGCAACGCCGTACCGGCTATGTGTTGGGCGGGATCTCCCCGCTGGGTCAACGACACCCTTCCACGACGGTCCTTGATGATTCCGCACTGGACTGGCCCACGATCCACGTCTCGGGCGGGCGTCGCGGGCTGGAGATTGAATTGGCTCCGCAGGATCTGATCCGGTTGACCGGCGCGCGTCCGGTTCCGCTGGCCGGCCCCTAGCCCTTCGGGCCGCGGCCCCGGCTGCCGGGATTCCCCGCCCCGGGTTTGGGGGCCACGATGATCCGCGAGAGCCACCGGATGACCGTCTGCTCCCAGCGTTCGGGATCGACGTTCCACTCGCGGGTATGTGCCGCGAGCGTGAAGCGTTCGAAGGTGACCATCTCGGGATTGAGTTCGGCCAGCTGGGCCGAGGGGCCCACCGGCACGAAGTCGTCGTCTTCGCTATGCAGGATCAGGGTGGGAACGCGCAGCTGGTCGGCCTTGGCGATCCAGTTCAGCTCCTTCAGGTCCACCGGGGCCGCCAGTCCGGTGATCGCGCGGCCCGCCCGGTTGGAGAGCAACCATTGCCCGAGCCGCCCGACGGCTTCGGGGATGCGGTTGACCTTGGCCTGGTGGCGCAGGACGTCGATCCAGTTCACCACGGGGCCATCCAGGACCAGTGCCTGGATATGGCGCTTATGCCGAGATTTATCGGCCACCTGCAAACTGATGGCCCCGCCCATGGACCAGCCCATGAGGATCACGTTGCGTGCCCCGTGCTGAAGGGCGAAGTCGATCCCGGCGTCGACGTCCTCCCATTCGGTGCTGCCCAGTCCGTAGCGCTGATCGGCGGCCGACGGGGCCACCCCGTCGTTGCGGTAGGACAGCAGCAGTGAACTGATGCCCAGTTCCGCAGTGGTGGACAAGGCCCGCAGGCCCTCGGTGCGTGCCGCCCCGCGGCCGTGCACCATGATCGCCCAGGTGTCGGCGCGATCGGTTCCGGGAACCACCCAGGCCGGGGCGTTGCCCACCGACGTGGGGATGTCCACGCTCTCGAAGGCGAACCCGGCGTCCTCGGGGGTCTCGTAGACCGCGCCGGACCACCAGCCACGCACCGCGGTCTCCAGGTTTCCCGAGTACACGTGCTCCACGCGGCGGGCGATGGTGCCTTCGGCCGGGGTGAAGGAGAGGATCTCCCCGATCCTGGCGTGGCCGCGGCCGACGTCGAAGTACAGCGAATAGGTACCGGGATCGGTGGTTTCGGCGGTGGCGGGCAGGATCACTTCCATTCCCTCGTCCCCGCGCACGACGGCGAGGATCGCCAGATCCTCGGTCTTGCGTACCGGAAGCACCACTTGCCGGGCGAAGTATCCGGCCAACGCGGAGGCACTGGCGGCCAGCAGGGAGCCGGCGGCGACACCGGCACCGGCACCGAGGACGGCCCACCGCATCATGGGGGCCTGGGGGGTCGCAGGGTCGGCGGTCCGTGTGTACTCGCGCATGTACCCATCATGGCAAGTCAACCCGGGTGCGCCAAGTCCCCGCCGGCTCATCAGCTCACCCGGGGGTCCGGACCGGCCACCGCGGGAATGGCCGGGCCTCCCCGGGCGTTGGACCGGATGTGAGTACATTTTCTGATTCGAACGCCCAGTCCTTCCCCGTCACCAAGACCGATGAACAGTGGAAGGAAGAACTCAGCACCGAGGAATACCAGGTGCTTCGACAAGCAGGGACGGAGCGCCCCTTCACCGGCGAGTACTGGGATAGCACCACCGAAGGTGTCTACGCCTGCCGGGCCTGCGGGGCCGAGCTGTTCACCAGCAAGGAGAAGTTCGGCTCCGATTGCGGGTGGCCCTCCTTCTTCGCTCCCCTGGCCGAAGGGACCGTGCGCTATCTGCATGACAAGTCCCTGGGCATGGAACGCATCGAGGTCCGCTGCGCTTCCTGCGATTCCCATATGGGGCACGTTTTCGAGGGCGAGGGGCTGGACATCCCCACCGACCAGCGCTTCTGCATCAACTCGGTGTCGCTGACCCTGCGTCCCGCCCAGGCCTAGCGGCGACTGCCACGGCAGCCTGCCCCCGCGCTGGGTCTGCGGAAGGTATTCCTCCGCACAAGCATGAGTATCTCTTGGCCTCACTCGCTCCACACGCCAGCAGTGCTTGATCTCTCCTAGGCTGGAACCACCACGGCAGCAGGCCGGCGCACCCAGCGCGGCCCCGGAGATGATTCGAGGTGCAGGACCGATGTCCCAGGCAACCATGACCCATGACACCACCAGCGGACACGGCGAGGACCTCGCCAACCATCCCTCGTGGCTTGAGCTGAAGGCGGCGGCCACCGCCTTCCACGAGCTGCAGGTCAAGGACGGTTCGGTCCCCGAAGCAGACGATCGGGCCCGCGCTGCGGAATTGACCACCACCATCACCGATGCCGTGGCGGAACTTCGCCCCCTTTTCGAGCACGACGACGAATACCTGGATCAGGTGGTCGCCGACTTCAAGGCCTGGGCCGAGGGCGGTTTCGGTGTCCCGGACTTCCTGGACTCGCTCCAGGCCTTCCAGCCGCAGCTGGACCGCGTCGACGGGCTGCGCCACCTCGTCCTGTTCCCCATGTACACGCAGAACGGGTCATCGAACCGTTTCGTCGAAGCCGTGCTGGTCGAGGTCATCTGGCCCGACTTCATCGCCGAACTGGAAGCCGGGGACTACTCCAATAAGCTCTTCGTCCCGCTGCGCTTCCTGGACTTCACCCCCGGCTACGACACCAACGCCGCGGTACTCTTCCCCGAGTCGGTGGCCATGCGCGAGACCCCGGCGTTCACCTGGGGCGCGATCTTCCAGGACCGCGAAGCCGCCCGCTACCGTCGGGTCGTCGCCGCCGCGGCCGAGATCACCAATCTCGATCTGCCGGCCGAGGCCGCCGAACTCCTGGCCGACCAGAAGCTGACCGAGGAAACCTTCATCATGTGGGACATGATCCACGACCGCACCCACATGCGCGGGGACCTGCCCTTCGATCCCTTCATGATCAAACAGCGCATGCCCTTCTTCCTGTACTCCCTGGAGGAACTGCGCTGCGATCTCACCGCCTTCCGCGAATGCGTCAAGATCGCCGCCTCCCCCGCCTCGGACCCCGAGACCGCCCGGCATGCCCGCCTGGTGCAGTACACGGTGATCTTCGACCGGATCTTCCGCTTTGCCATCACGGGCAACCGCGTGCGCAACTACGACGGGCTCGGCGGACAGCTGCTCTTTGCCTGGATGCACCAGCACCACGTGCTGCACTGGACCGATACCAAGCTGACCATCGACTGGGACGCCATCGCCCAGGTCGTCAGCTCCCTGGGCGATGCCATTGACGATCTGTACTGGCGCTCCATCGACCGGCCGAAGATCTCCCACTGGCTGGCTGCCTACGACCTGGTGTCCTCCACGCTCACCCCGCACCCGGCCTCGGTCTGGGCGAAGGGCAAGGAAGCCCTGCCGCTGACGGAGCCCCTGAAGGAAATGACCAACCAGGTCCTCGACGATGAGTTCCCGCTGTCGATGTTCTACGAGGCGCTGGGCAAGAAGATGAAGCCGGTCATTGAATCCACGGTCGGCATCACCGCCGGCGACGTCCCGGCCTCGGCCTAGACTAGCCAGATGAGCACACCGCATATACCCACCGTCCTCATTGCCGGCGCCACGTCCTCCTCGGGGGTGGCCGCCGCCCGGGCACTGCATGATTCCGGGGCCCGGGTCCTGGCCGTCGGGACCAACGCGGCCCGGTTGGAAGAACGCCTGGGGTTCGTCTCGGAGCGCTACGCCACCGATCTGGGCGACTACGCCGCCACCACGGCGCTGGCAGAACGGATCCACGCCGAGGTCGGAGCCATCGACGGGCTCATCCACCTGGTCGGCGGTTGGCGGGGAGGCAAGGGGCTGGGCGGACAATCGGATGAAGACTACGACTTCCTGCACCGCCACGTCCTCACCACCCTGCGCAACACCTCCCGGGCCTTCTACCAGGACATCGCCGACTCCCCCGTCGGACGGCTCGCCGTGGTCTCTTCCACTGCGGTCCAGCGCCCCAGCGCGTCGGGAGCGAACTACATCAGCGTCAAGGCCGCGGCCGAAGCGTGGACCATGGCCACCGCCGGGGGCCTGCGGGCCGCCCAGTCCGGCCATAAGCAGGATCCCGTCCCCCAGCGTTCCGCCGCCGTCGTTCTGGTCATCAAGGCCTTCGTCGACGCCGCGGCCCGCGAGGCCGAACCCGAGAAGGAATTCACCGGGTTCACCGACGTCGCCGATTTCGGCAGTGCGGTCGCCGGACTGTTCGACGCCGATGCCGGGACCTTGAACGGCACCCGTTTGTCCCTGGTGCCGCAGGCATAGACTGGGACGACTTCCCACCAGCAACTTCTGAGGATAAACGTGAGCACATCCCTGCACGACACCATGGTCCGCGGCTTCGCATCGGATAACTACTCGGGGGTCCATCCAGAGATCATCGAGGCCTTGATCGCCGCCAACGGCGGCCACCAGATCGCCTACGGCGAAGATGAATACACCGAGCGGCTCGGGCACGTCATCCTGTCCCATTTCGGGCCGGCCACCGAAGCCTTCCCGATGTTCAACGGAACCGGGGCCAATGTGACCGCACTGCAATCGTTGCTGCCCCGGTGGGGTGCCGTGGTCTGCGCCGATACGGCGCATATCCATGTCGACGAGAATGGTGCCCCCGAACGCGCCGGCGGGATGAAGCTGCTGACCGTGCCGACCCCGGACGGCAAACTGACCCCCGAGCTGATCGACCGGGAGGCCTGGGGCTGGGGCGACGAACACCGCGCCCAGCCGTTGGCGGTCTCCCTGACGCAGTCCACTGAACTGGGCACGCTGTACACGATCAAGGAACTGAAGGCGATCACCTCCCATGCCCACGAATTAGGCATGAAGGTCCATATGGATGGGGCCCGCCTCTCCAACGCCGCGGCGGCATTGGACGTGCCCCTGCGGGCGTTCACCCGCGATGCGGGGATCGATGTGTTGAGCATGGGGGGCACCAAGAACGGGATGATGTACGGCGAAGCGATCGTCGTACTGGATCCGGAGGCCGCCACCGGACTGAAATACCTGCGGAAGATGAACATGCAGCTCGGATCGAAGATGCGCTTCATCTCCGCCCAGCTCATCGCCCTGTACGGCGGTGACCTCTGGCAGCGCTCGGCGTCCCACGCCAATGCGATGGCCCAGCGGCTCCGGGCCGCGGTGGAGGACATCGACGGATTGGAAATCACCCAGCCCACGGAGTCCAACGCCGTGTTCGCGAAGCTGCCCCCCGCAGCGGCCGACCGGGTGCGCGAGGACTTCCGCTTCTATGACTGGGACGAAGCCACCGGCGAGGTCCGGTGGATGTGCGGCTTCGACACCACCGAGGAGGACGTCGACCGCTTCGCCGCGGCCATCCGCACGGAGGTCGCTGCTGGCTAGCGCCAACGCCCGCTCCACCACGCTCGAGCAGCGCCTCGAGTCCCTGGCCCATCGCCTCATCGGCCGCTTCCCCGACAGCAGGACGGCCAGGGTCCTGATCGAATTCGCGGTCTTCACGTCCAAACAGGCGTGGGCCTGCGTCTTCGGGGCGGCCATGCTGGTGGTCTTGTTGGCCACCCGGCTCTGGTACCCCCAGGACGTGGCCCTGGCCCGCAATGATGCGGTCACCCTCGCCGCGGTCCTCATCCAGGTGCTCATGGTCGTCTTCCGTCTGGAGACGCTGCGCGAGCTGCGGGTCATCGTGTTGTTCCATGTGGTGGGCACCGGCATGGAATTGTTCAAGACCGGTGTCGGGTCGTGGATCTATTCGGGCGAGGGACTGCTCCATCTGGGCCACGTCCCGCTGTACAGCGGCTTCATGTACGCGGCGGTCGGCTCCTACATGGTCCGGGTCTTCCGGCTCTTCGATCTGCGCTTCGATCGCTATCCCCGCCGCTGGGCCACCGCCGTGCTGGCCGCCGCCATCTACCTGAACTTCTTCACCCACCACTACATCGTCGATCTACGCTGGGTGCTGATGGGGGCGGTGGCCGTGGTCTTCGGTCGCAGCTGGATGCATTTCCGGATCTTCCGGGTGCGGTTGCGGATGCCGCTGGTGCTCGCCTTCGTGCTGGTGGCCCTGTTCATCTGGTTCGCCGAAAACATCGCCACCTGGTCCAATGCCTGGGCCTACCCCGACCAACTCGACGGCTGGCAATTCGTCTCGATCAGCAAACTCGGCTCCTGGTTGCTGCTCATGATCATCTCGGTGGTGCTGGTCGCCTGGGTCTACCCGCCGCAGCCGCCTGAACCGTGGCGGGTCCAGCCGCGGGCCAGCGATGGAACCGGGTCAGAAGAGAACCCAGGTGACCAGCCCCAGAACCGCCGAAACGACGATCAACAAACCGAAGATCCGCGGCAGGACCCACCGGTTGACCGCTGATTCGGCATCCAGCGGGTCCTCGGGCCTGCCCCCGGCTCCCCCGCCGGTCGGGGCCCCCACCGGGGTCGCCACGGCCAATTCATAGGCCAACAGCAGCCGTGAAGGCGCAGCCATCGTTGCCATTGAGGCGGCCACGTTGGTCGCTGCCACCATCTGCAGGACCGAACTGCCCAGTTCGGTGGCCACCTGGGTCTGGGTGGCGGTCAGCATGGCGTTGGCGGCGGTGTTCGACCCGGTGATGAAACCGGCCAGGGCGTTCACTGCCGGGGCGATCACCAGATAACTGCCGCCCATGGCGGCCAAGGCCGTTCCCAGCTCCGCGCCCATTCCGGTGGACGCCAGTACCGAGCCCAGGACGGTGAAGCAGAAGGTCACCACGCCCACCGGGAGCCACGTCCCGAAGGCCGAGGCCGCCCGGCGCCGCAGCCGCGTTTCCGGCCCCCCGCTACCGTTTCGCTGCCCCGGACCGAAATGGGCAACCAGACAGGCGCAGACGAGCCAGGTCGCCGGGCTGCTGATCGCGCGCAGGCCCAGCTGCGTCTCCCCCAGGGACGACACCACGGCCCGGGTGGTGAGCAACCCGGCAGCCATGACGGCATAGGGCAGGGCGGCCCGGGCCACCACCCATCCGGCAGCGACGAGCGATCCGCGCCATCGATACACCAGCAGATGCCCGGCGATCGGAAAGAGGGAGCCCATCACCCCCGCCAAGGGGGTTCCCAGCAGGATGTTGGCCCCGAGGATCCCCGCCCAGAGCAACAGGGCACTGGCCACGGCGCCGCCGAACAGCCGGCCCACGGACCCTTCATGGCGCAGCAGGAACGTCACCAGCAAGGCCGCCCCGAGCATGACCGGCAGGGAAATGATCGCCGAACGGATCCCGACCTCCAGCAGCGAGGTCCCCGATAGTTCGGAGGCCAGCAGGGTCCCGGGGCCGAGCGCACCCCAGGGAACGGCGAGCAGCCCGAGCAGCGAGAAGATCGTCGATCGTGGCACCGAGTGTCCGATCAACCGCAGGATCGGCACGCCCACGGTGACCCCGATGCCGAAACCGGTCACCGATTCGGCGAAGGGGACGATCCCGAAGACCACGAGCAGCGTCCCGGTCCGCCGTGACGGGGCACTCGAGCGTAGCCAGCCGGAAATCGAGGCCATCGCACCCGTGGTGGACATGATCCGGCTCAGCAGGACCCCGGCATAGAGGATCAGCAGGATCTCGATGATGGTCGGGGCGAAGGCGCCCAACGACCCGGCGACCACCGACCAAGGCGTCGGGAAGAAGAGCAGGGCCACCACCAGGCCCACCGCCAAGGACCAGACGGATATCCGGGTGGATCTGATGCCCAGGAAGAACAACACGCCCGCGAGCACGATCGGTACGGCAGCGGCTACAGCCAACATGGTCCACCTCCCGGTTCCTTGATCGTCCATGGCGCGTGGCGGCGAACAGCACGCCCCGAACGACCGTAGTCCACCGGGCCCGAACCGGCACGGTGCACCGCTGTGCCACGGGGTCCTCCCCCAGCGGCGGGCTCCGCCCCGCAGGACAACGGCGAGCCTTCCGGGCCCCCCGGACCGATGACCCTAGACTCGGTTCCGTGACCGCTCTTGGCGACCTGGCACAGGTTCCCCCAGACTTCATGACGGCGCTCTCCGGACTCCGTCAGGCCGATTGCCGTGCCGAAATGCACTTGGCCGAAATCCCGGCCCCCGCACGGCTGGCTCCGTTCGCGGTGGCTCTTTCCGCCCAGGTCCTGGACTCCCCACCGCGGGTCCACGGGTCCCCCCACGGCCCCGCGGCGACCGCACTGACCGAGTCCCGCAGTGCCGATGAGGACAATGAATTGGCGACGGGACGATTCATCCTGCTGCACGATCCCGATGGCTCCGACCTCTGGAACGGCACCTTCCGCATCGTCACCTACATCCGGGCCCAGCTCGACGCCGAGATGGGCAACGATCAGATGCTCGGTTCCGTGGCCTGGACCTGGTTGCTCGATGCCCTGCACGAGAACGACGCCGATTATGCCGAGGCCGGGGGCACCGCCACGCGGATGCTCTCGCAGAGCTTCGGCAGTCTGCAGGAGCGGCCCGAAACCATCGACATCGAGTTGCGGGCCTCCTGGACCCCGCAGGGTGCCGAGCTCCGGTCCCATCTGGAGGCCTGGAGCGATATGGTGTGCACCTTCGCCGGTTTGCCACCCCTGCCGGAGGGCGTGACGGCCCTTCCACGCCGCCGCCGGAGTTGAATCCACTAGAATTGGTTCCATCATGACCACTTCGCACACCGACAGCACCCCCGCCCCCACCGATCTCGAGGATCCGACGCCCCCGGCGCCCGAACCCACCCCGCTGACGGAACCCCGCGATGGAGTTCCCCCCGTGGTCAACACCGACGCCGGTCTGCTCCGTGCCGCCCGCGCCCTGGCGGCCGGTAGCGGGCCGGTGGCCGTGGACGCCGAGCGGGCCTCGGGGTTCCGCTACGGCCAACGCGCCTTCCTGGTCCAGCTCCGCCGCCGCGGCGCGGGGACCTGGCTGATCGACCCGGTTCCCTTCAACGACCTGCTCCCCGTGAACGAGGCCCTGCAGGGGGTGGAATGGATCCTGCATGCGGCCACCCAGGACCTTCCCTGCCTGGGGGAACTCGGGATGCACCCGGACGCGCTCTTCGATACCGAGTTGGCCGGGCGCCTCGCCGGCCTGCCGCGCGTCGGCCTCGGCCCGGTCGTGGAGTCCCTGCTGGGCCTGCGGCTGGCCAAGGAACACTCCGCCGCCGACTGGTCCACCCGCCCGCTTCCCGATTCCTGGCTCAGATACGCCGCCCTGGATGTCGAGGTCCTCGACGAGCTGCGGATCGCCCTGGCCGAGCTGCTGGAGGAATCCGGCAAGCTGGGGTTCGCGGCCGAGGAATTCGAGGCCATCCGCACCGCCCCGGCCCCGGCCCCGCGCGTTGATCCGTGGCGCCGGACCTCGGGCCTGCACCAATTGCGCGACCGTCGCCAGCTCGCTGCCGTCCGGGCCCTGTGGCTCGAACGGGAGTCGTTGGCGGAGAACCGCGACGTCGCCCCCGGCCGCCTCATTCCCGATGCCGCACTGATCGCGGCGGCCAAGGCCATGCCCACCACCGTCCCGCAGATGCTCAAGACCCCCGGTTTCCATGGTCGGGCGGCCAGCAAGGAAGCCCCGCGCTGGTTGCGCTGCCTGCAGTCGGCCCGGCATGCCGACGAGCTGCCACCCATGCACATCCCCACCTCGGCCCCACCGCCGGCCCGCACCTGGCCGGATAAGGACGAGGCCGCGGCCCGCCGCCTGGGCACCGCCAAACCCCGGGTCGCCCGGCGGGCCGAGCAGTTGGAGATGCCCACAGAGAACCTGCTGACCCCCGACACCCTGCGTCGGCTGGCCTGGCGACCACCGGAGGAGGTCACCCCGGAAGCCATCGCCGCCGCCCTGGCCGAACTGGGAGCCCGTGACTGGCAGATCCACGAAACCGCTCCGATCATCACCGTCGCCTTCCTGGATCCCGATCCCCTGCCGAAGAAGCACGCTTCCAAGGCCGAATGACCGGCCCCGCCCACCTGCTGCGGGGGTCTTGCGGCCCACCGGTGACACGGCGGGTCCCGCACGCCTTGCGCCTCTAGTTACTCACCGGTAACATATGGACTGGATCACATTCATTCCACGCAAGGAGTCACCCCCAGTGAGCCCAACATCCGCACGCGCGCTGCCGCGCAACCGGCAGGTCCGCGACGTCGTGTTCGTCGACGGCGTCCGCACCCCCTTCGGCAAGGCCGGAGACAAGGGCATCTACCACGGCACCCGCGCCGATGACCTGGTGGTCAAGTGCATCCGCGATCTGCTGCGCCGCAACCCCGAGGTCCCGGCGGAGCGCATCGACGAGGTCGCCATCGCCGCGACCACCCAGACCGGTGACCAGGGCCTGACCATCGGCCGTACGGCGGCCTTGCTGGCCGGACTGCCCCAGTCCGTTCCAGGCTTCGCCATCGACCGGATGTGTGCCGGAGCGATGACCGCGGTGACCACCACCGCCTCCTCCATCGCCTTCGGCGCCTACGACGTCGTCGTGGCCGGCGGTGTCGAGCACATGGGCAACCACCCCATGGGCGCCGATGCCGATCCGAACCCGCGCTTTGTCTCCGAACGCCTCGTGGACCCGGCGGCCCTGAACATGGGCAACACCGCCGAGAACCTGCACGACCGTTTCCCGGCCATCACCAAGGAACGGGCCGACCGTTACGCCCTGGCCAGCCAGAAGAAGCTGGCCGCCGCCTATGAGGCCGGCGACATCCAGCCCGACCTGGTTCCCGTCGCGGCGCGCCGCCCGGGTGAGGGATGGGCCCTCAACACCACCGACGAACCGCCCCGGCCCGGGACCACGCTCGAGGACCTGGAGTCCCTGCGCACCCCCTTCCGCGCCCACGGCCATGTCACCGCCGGCAATGCCGCCGGACTGAACGACGGCGCCACCGCGGCCCTACTGACCTCCTCCGAGACGGCCGAGGAGCTCGGGCTGGCCCCGAAGATGCGCCTGGTCGGCTACGCCTTCGCCGGCGTCGAACCACAGGTCATGGGCATCGGCCCGGTCCCCGCCACTCAGAAGGCCCTGGCCCAGGCCGGCCTGACCATCGAGGACATCGGGCTCTTCGAGATCAACGAGGCCTTCGCCGTGCAGGTCCTGTCGTTCCTGGACCACTACGAGATCGCCGACGACGACCCGCGGGTGAACCGCTATGGTGGGGCCATCGCCGTCGGGCACCCGTTGGCCTCCTCGGGCGTGCGGCTGATGAACCAGCTCGCCCGGCAGTTCGAAGCCGACCCCTCCGTGCGCTACGGCCTGACCACCATGTGCGTCGGCCTGGGCATGGGCGGCACCGTCATCTGGGAAAACCCCCACCACGCCGACTACGGGAAGGACGCCTGAGACATGGCCACCAAGGATTTTGACCGCTTCGAGGCACTCGCCGAGCAGGTCCCCGACGAAATCATCACCCACACCCTGGTTTCCGACGTCACGCTGGCCTCCGGGGCGACGCTGGCGTTGCTGACCCTGGACAACGGGCTGGACCACAGCAAGCCGACCACCCTGGGCCCGGGAACCCTCATCGAATTCGGGCGGGAACTCAACCGCCAGCACGAGAGGGCGGCTGCCGGGCAGATCCAGGCCCTGGCCGTCACCGGAAAACCCCACTTCCTCGTCGCCGGGGCGGACCTGACGACGGTGAAGACGCTGAAGAAATCCGCCAGCGGGGCACTGATGGCCGATCTCGGTCATGCCGCCTACGATCTGCTGGCCGATCTCGGGGTCCCCACCTTCGCGTTCATCAACGGCGTTGCCCTCGGCGGAGGGCTGGAGGTCGCGCTGGCCGCGAACTACCGCACCGTCTCCTCCGGGGCCAACGGCCTCGGTCTCCCGGAGGCGTTCATCGGCCTGGTCCCCGGATGGGGCGGCGTCTACCGCCTGCCGCGCCTGATCGGCCCCGAAGCCGCCACGACGGTGATGATCGAGAACCCGTTGAACAACAACCGCTCGTTGGCCGGCCCGGCCGCCTACAAGCTGGGCATCGCCGATGCCCTGTTCGAACCCGCCGACTTCCTCGAGCAGTCCCTGGCTTGGGCGGATACCGTCCTGTCGGGGGCCGAGGTGGCCCGGCCGAACGCCGTGGATCCGGCCGCCGATCCGGCTGTGGCCGAACGGTGGGATGCCGCCGTCGCCAAGGGCCGGGCCTTCGTCGAGGCGAAGACCGCCGGCGCCGCTCCGGCCCCGGGCAAGGTCCTGGATGTGTTCGAGGCCGGCAAGACGATCAGCCAGGGGGAATCGGCGCGGCTCGAATGCGCCGCCCTGGTCGAACTGATGCAGACCCCGCAATTCCACGACACCGTCTACTCCTTCCTGGATCTGGTGCAGAAGCGGGCCAAGCGCCCGGCCGGGGCCCCGGACCGCAAGCTCGCCCGCCCGGTCACCAAGATCGGTGTCGTCGGGGCCGGGCTGATGGCCGGACAGTTCGCCCTGCTCTTCGCCAGGTTGTTGAAGGTCCCGGTGGTCATCACCGATATCGATCAGGGCCGGGTGGACAAGGGCCTGTCCTACATCCATGGCGAGGTCGATAAGTTGCTGGCCAAGAAGCGGATATCCGCGGACGCGGCCAACCGCACGAAGGCGCTGGTCACCGGTTCGGTCTCCAAGGAGTCCTTCGCCGACGCCGATCTGGTCATCGAGGCCGTCTTCGAGGAACTCCAGGTCAAGAAGCAGGTCTTCGCCGAGGTGGAGGCCGTGGTCTCCCCCGAATGCATCCTGGCCACCAACACCTCCTCCTTGTCGGTCACCGAGATGGCCGCCGATCTGTTGCACCCCGAGCGGGTGGTCGGTTTCCACTTCTTCAACCCGGTGGCCGCCATGCCGCTCATCGAGATCGTGCGGGCCCCCAAGACGGACGACGCCGTCCTGGCCACCGCCTTCGCCGTGGCCAAGGACCTGCGCAAGACGGCGGTCCTGGTCAAGGATGCGGCGGCCTTCGTGGTCAACCGTGTCCTGCTGCGCCTGATGGGCGAGGTGTCCAACGCCTTCGACGACGGCACCCCCGCCGAGATCGCCGACAACGCGTTGCGCCCGATGGGTCTGCCGATGAGCCCGTTCACGCTCCTGGCCATGGTCGGGGTCCCGGTCGCCCAGCACGTCACGGAATCCCTCCATGAGGCCTTCGGCGACCGTTTCCGAGTCTCGGCGAACCAGCAGGCACTGATCGACCACGGCGTGAAGTCCCTCTGGGTCCAGCACGACGACGGCACCCGGTCCATCCCGGACTCCACCCTCGAGCTGCTCAGCTTCGGTTCGACGCCGAGCACGTCCGAGGAGTTGCTGGTCCGCACCCAGGAGGCCCTGGCCGAGGAGATCGGCCTGATGCTCGACGAGGGGGTCGTCGCCGGTCCCGAGGACATCGACCTGTGCATGATCCTCGGCGCCGGATGGCCGATGCACCTGGGCGGCATCACGCCGTACCTGGACCGCGTCGGTGCCTCCGAACGCATCCGGGGGGCCCGCTTCCACGCGGAGTGACCCACCGGATCCTGTGAGTTGTCCGACATGACGGCGATGCCCCGCTGACGGGGCATCGCCGTCATGCGTGGTCATGAAAGGATCAGGGCATGAACACCTCAGCACAACCGTGCCGCCGTCTGGTTCTGGGTTCCACGCTCGCCCTCGGCGCGGGCACGACGCTCGCCGCCTGCGGCGATGGTTCCTCCGCGGCGCCGCAGAACACTTCCCAGCCCGTGCCGGAACCGGCCGGGAACCCCTTGACCGTCGCCCCCGTGGCCGATCTCCCCGTGGGGTCCATGGTCAACGTCGACGCCGAGGCCACCGGCGAGACGTACCTGCTCTACCGCAAGGACGAGGAAACGGTCCTGGCCTATACGGCCGTCTGCACGCATGCGGGCTGCCGGGTGGGCCCGGGCGAGGAGGACTTCATCTGCCCCTGCCACGAATCGCATTTCGACCCCGCCGACGGCACGGCCACCGGTGGCCCCGCCCGTGAGGCCCTGACCCGCTTCGCGGCGGAAATCGCCGATGGGCAGATCCTGCTCTACCCCTGAGCCCCCCGTGGTGTTCCACGCTGGTTCCCCCCGGGATGCCACAATGGCAGCATGGAACACTTCACAGCACACACCACGGGACGACGGGCCGTTCTGGGCGGATCATTGGTCCTGGGGGCCGGGGCGGCGTTGGCGGCCTGCGGTAGCGGATCCTCGGTCGATGAGATCCCCGAACCCAGCGGCGAGGCCACGAAGGCAACCACCACCGACGAATTGGCGGTGGGCCAGAGCGCCTCGGTGGCCGTTGACGGTGACACCTACCTGCTCTGGCGCCAGGACGAGGACACCGTCCTGGCGTATACGGCGGTCTGCACCCATCAGGGCTGCACGGTGGGTGTGACCAAGAAGGATTTCAAATGTCCGTGCCACGGTTCCGAGTTCTCCCATGAAGACGGCTCGGCCGTGGTCGGGCCGGCATCGAAGCCCCTGGCGCGTTTTGCCGCGGAGATCAAGGGCAAGGACGTCCTGATCTACCTCTAGGCGGTCCCGCGTCCCGGGATCAGTGGCGGGCTCCGTGGAGCAGGAAGCGGGCCGTTGAATCCTGCAGCCCGGCAATGGTTTCCCAGGCCGCGGAGCCGGCGTCGTCTCCGACGCGCACGGAATACGCCCCGGCCCATTCGCTGGCCAGGATCTCCCCGTCGACGACCCAATGGCTGGCCCCGCGCTGGTCGTCGTCGAAACGGTCGAAGCGCAGCACCGGTCCCCCGTCGAGGGACGGGGCCACGTAGGCAGGGGGGTGGGGATCCTCGACCGCCACCAGGCGGGTCTGCTGGACCTGTCCGTCGTCGTCGTGGATGCTGCTCCAGGCCGCTTCGGCCCGTCCGCGACCCACCAGGTTGCGCACCACGAGGAATTCTCCGTAGCCCGGCACCGTTCCCGCCGGGGCCTGCCGGCTCACCCCCGTGGGGAGTTCGCGCCCATCAGGGGTGATCAACGATTCGGCGCTGACGACGGGCAGGCTGCCGGTGTGGGTCCAGTTGGCCGGATTATGCAGCAGGACCGGTTGGTCCATGCCGCTGGAATGGAACCAACTCAGATCCCAGTCGGGTCCAGGCACGAAGCGGATGCGTGACTCGGCCAGGTAGTCCCCCGATTCGTCCTCGATGGCGATGCGGGTCAACAGCACCGAATATTGCCAGATGCGGTGCAGGGCACCAACACGTTGGCCACCCACCCAGAACGTTTCCCAGCGTTCGAAGTCCGGCAGCGTGTTCAGGTCCTCCACGGGTTCGGCCATGAGGTCCCTTCCTAGAAGAGGGCGACTTTCGGTTCACGAGGAAAGATCCGGTCCAGTTCCGCCAGGTCCTCGGCGTCGGGCTTCCACTGGGCGGCGGCGGCATTCTGGTGGATCTGCTCCACCCGGGTGGCTCCGGCGATGACGCTGGACACCGGGTCCTGGGCCGCCAACCAGGAGAAGGCCACCTGCACCGGTGTCAGTTCCCGTGCCGAGGCGAAATCGGACAGTTCGGACAACTGGTCGAAGTCGACCTTGTCCAGCAGGTTCTGCCGCGAGTGGCTCAGCCGGCTGCCGCCGGGCGCCTGCCGTGACGTGTATTTGCCGGTCAGCAAGCCATTGGCCAGCGGGAAGTAGGGCAGCACGCCCAACCCGTAGGCATTCGAGGCCGGGAGAACTTCGAGTTCGGCCCGGCGGTCGAGCAGGTTGTAGTGGTTCTGGCTTGAGATGAACCGGGTGTAGCCTCCACTGCGGGCGGTGAATTCGGCATCGGCGATCTGCCAGCCGGCCCGGTTCGAATGCCCGATGTAGCGGACCTTGCCGGAGGCCACGAGGTCATCGAGGGCGGCCAGCGTCTCATCGATGGGGGTCAGGTCGTCGGGGGTGTGGAACTGGTAGAGGTCGATGTAATCGGTCCCCAGCCGGCCCAGGGACGCCTCCACGGACTGCATGATGTACTTGCGGGACCCTCGGGCCCCGAAGTCCCGGCCGTTGGCTCCCCCGGCGTCCATGCCGAATTTCGTGGCCACCACGACCTCGTCCCGCCGCGTGCCCAGGGCCTTGCCCAGGCGGGTCTCCGCCAGTCCTGGTTCGCGCCCATAGGTGTCGGCGGTGTCGAACAGGGTGATGCCGGAGTCCAGGGCCGCGTGCACGATCGCGTTGGTGCCCTCCTGCGATTCGGTGGCGGTGCCGCTGCGGCCGAGGTTGTTGCACCCCAGGCCCACGACGGAGACACTCAGCCCCGAGCGGCCCAGCCGACGGTATTCCATCTCGGGGTGTGGCTGGGCGGTGGCGGCGCGGGTCGAATTGCTGGAGGAGCTCACGGGATGCGTCCTTTCGGAAGGAGGGGCGGGACGGGAACGGATCAGGCCACGGAGAACGGGGTCTTGGCCGGCATCGGGTACTTCTGTTTGGCTGCCTCCGGGGTGTCGTAGGGCGCCACCCCGATGGAGAGCTTGGTGAAGTCGAGCTTGGCCTGCCGGATGCACGTGGTGATGGCGGTGACCGCCTTGCCGGGCTCGGGGGAAAGTACGCGGATATTGAGTTTCCGGGGGGCGAAGTCGCTGGACTCCACCGTCCCCAGGCCACGCCACGCCAGATGTCCACGCAGCGCTTCCATCGCCTTATCACGCAGATATTCGTCGCGCTGGGTCCCTTCGGTGGTCTTCAACGCGTATTGGACGATCACCCACGACTGGTCGGCCCCGGTCAGTTCGGCGAATCCGTCCCAGGCGCATTGGTCGGCGAAGGCCCCCATGAGCCCCGCCCCGCGTTCGCCATCGACATCGACGGCTTCCTTGGTGGTGGACAGGTTCCCGACGGTGCCGTGGTTGACCACGAACTGGCCGGTCTCCCCGCCCTCGGTCTGCTCGAACCAGGCCTCACGGAATTGCAGGACCCCGTCGTCGTCGCGGCGGTAGGTGCGCTGGATCGGCATGCGATTCTCCTCGGTTCTTGCCGGTGCTCGTACGGTGGTTCGGCGCCCCTGCTTCGGTGGTGGCGCGTCGCCGCATCTAGCCTACTGCCTGGGCCAGCAGGCGTCGTCCGCGGTCGAACCAGACGTCGGCGCTCGCCCCGAACGGTTCCTGCCGGGTTTCCACGGCCTCCAGAAGCTCCCGGGCCGCATCACGCATCCGCTGCGCCAGTTCCTGGGGGTAGCCCATGGATAGGGCATGGTCCTCGAATTCGTCTTCGTCGTCGAGATAGATGCCGCGGCTCGTGGAGCGGACCACGTCCAGGTCCATGTCGATCGAGTTGAATTCCCAGCCGGAAGGCTTCAGCGCCCGCCACCCCAGATTCCTGGAGACATCGATATAGAGACGGAAGTGGCCGGGATGGGAGTCGTCGTAGAAGGTGGCCACCCAATCCGCATCATGGGGAAATAGGCAGATCGCATCGGATTCCGCGGCGAAGGCGGCGCCGGGCCGGGCCACCAGCGATCCGGCCGGCTGGATCACCCAGTGCCCGTATTCGTCCGCCCCGAGATACCGCCCCGGGACCACCCAATGCGGCCAACCGTCGTACTTCCAGGCCCGGGCGATGACCTGATCGCCCACCGCGATGTCCCCGGGGGCCTGGGCCAGCGTCTGCAGCCGGTTCACAGTTGCGGGATCTGACCGGTCGGGGCATCCTGGCCGGGAAGCGGGCGGGCGAAGGGGACCTTCGTGCCCAGGACCTGGGCCAGCGTGTCCTGGGTGATCTGGTTGGCGGTCAGGCCGACGCGTTCCAGGATCTGGTTGCGTGAGCCGTGCTTGAGGAACTCGGTGGGCAGGCCGACCTCGTTCAGTGCAGTATCGACCCCTGCGGCCCGCATTTCCTGGCGGATCCGTGAGCCGACGGCGCCGGCCTTGACCCCGTCCTCGATGCAGACCACGATCCGGTGGCGGGCGGCCAGGCCGATGAGGGACCTGGCGATGGGCAGGACCCAGCGGGGGTCCACCACCGTGGAGGACACTCCTTGGGCCTCGAGCCGTTCGGCGACGTCCAAGCTCAATCCGGCCATGGACCCGACGGCCACGATCAGCACATCGCGGTCCCCTTCGCCATGCCGGGCCAGGACATCGACCCCGTCCTCAAGTCGTTCGATGGCCTCGAGTTCCTGCCCGACAGTGCCCTTGGAGAAACGCAGGACGGTGGGGGCATCGTTGATGGCTACGGCTTCACGTAGTTCCTCACGCAGCCGGGTGGCGTCGCGCGGGGCGGCCAGGGAAAGCCCGGGCACCGACTGCAGTAGCGACATATCCCACATGCCATGGTGGCTCGGCCCATCGGGGCCGGTGACCCCTGCCCGGTCCAACACCACCGTCACCCCCGCGCGGTGCAGGGCCACGTCCATGAGCAGCTGGTCGAACGCACGGTTCAGGAACGTCGCATAGAGCGCCACCACCGGGTGCAGGCCACCGAAGGCCATGCCAGCGGCGCTGGTCAAGGCATGCTGTTCGGCGATACCGACGTCGATGACCCGTTCGGGGTGGCGGGCGGCCATCGTGGACAACCCGACCGGGATGAGCATGGCCCCCGTCACCGCGACGATGTCAGGACGCTCGTCGGCGATATCGGCGATCTCTTCGCCGAAGACCGAGGTCCAGGACTGGGCTCCGGGTCGGGAGACAGGTTCGCCGGTTTCGGGGTCGATGACGCCCACCGAATGCATCTGGTCGTTCGGGTCGGCCAGTGCCGGTGCGAAACCACGGCCCTTCTGGGTGAGCGTATGCACGATGACCGGGCCCTCGTACTGCCGGGCCTGCTGCAGGGCCTCTTCCACGGCCTCCAGGTTATGTCCGTCGATCGGGCCGATGTACTTCATGCCCAGATCCTCGAACAGCCCCTGCGGGGCCCACCAGTCCTTCATGCCCTTCTTGGTGGCATGCAGCGACTTATAGGCAAAACGGCTGACGGCCCCACCTTGTTGGAGGCGGTCCTTCCACCAGTTCAGGGTGTCCTCGTAGACGGGGTGGGTCCTGACCTTATCGAGGGTGCGTTGGCGCAGAGCACCCAACTGGTCGGCCAGACCGCCGACGGTGGGGGCATAGGAACGTCCATTGTCGTTGACCACGATCACGACCCGGCGGTCCTTATCGGCGGCGATGTTGTTCACGGCCTCCCAAGCCATGCCGCCGGTCAGGGCGCCGTCGCCGACGACGGCGACGACGTAGCGGTCCCCTTCGCCGGAGAGTTTCCGGGCCCGGGAGATGCCTTCGGCCCAGGACAGGGAACTTGAGGCATGCGAGGACTCGACGATGTCGTGGACCGACTCGGAGCGTTCGGGATAACCGGCCAACCCGTCCTGCTGGCGCAGCGTGGAGAAATCCTGGCGCCCGGTGAGCAGTTTGTGCACATAGGACTGGTGCCCGGTATCGAAGACGATCGAATCACGCGGGGAATCGAAGACCCGGTGGATCCCCAACGTGAGCTCCACGACCCCCAGATTCGGGCCCAGATGTCCCCCGGTACGGGAGACGTTCGCGATCAGGAAGGCACGGATCTCCTGGGCCAACTGCTGAAGCTGCGTCATCCCCAGTGAGCGCAAATCACGCGGCTCTCGGATGGTCTCGAGCATTCCCATGCCGGGTCGTCCTTTCGAAGCCGGAAACATCATTCCATCGTACTGCGCACGGCGACGGGTTCTCGACCCGCCGGCGCTGGCGCGGCTTCCGGGAGATGCAGGACCGAGGCGACGGCGTCGTGCCCTGCGACCTCCAGCTGCCAATCGGGACGTCTCAGCTGTCCAGGGGTGAACCTGACCAGCTGGACTTCCTGCGGCTATCCGCACCACATCCGCCGCGTCACCCCGTTGTCCTGATATCCCACGGCATGCGAGATCCCCCACGAGGAGTGGTTCCAGCTCGCGGCCTCGGATTCGGCCACCTCGACCCCCAGATAGCCGAAGGCATAGAGCACGACGGCGGTGCGCATCCCGGTACCGATGCCCCGGCCTTGAGCCGTGCGGGTCAACCAGGATCCGGTGGAGACGGTGCGCAGGTCAGCGAAGTCCCGGGCCATCAGATCCTGCATCCCCACCAGGTCACCTTCATGCCAGACGCCGAGGGGCAGCGTCCAGTCCTCCGTCCGGGTCTGGGCCCGGACCCGCCAAATATGCCGGGCCATGTTCGTTGGCAGCTCGGCATCGGGGACGTCGGTCCAGGGATGGGAGAAGGGGCTGCGCCCGGGTTCGTGGATGCCGCTGAGTCCGGCAGCTTGGAAGGCCGGCAGGTCCTGATCGGTGATCGCCCGCAGCTCCAAGCGCGGAGTGGACAGGTGCAGGCCGAAGAGCGGCCACGATGTGCTGAGTGCTTCCATCGTTAAAGCGTAATAGCCCTCGGGGTGGGCATCGGTTACGGATCCTAGCCGTCGAGAGCCTGGGCTATGGCCGCGGAGGCCTCGTCGGGCCCCTGTCCGTGTGTCACCACGACATGGGTCGCCAGCGCTGCATGATCGGGGGCATGGATGAAGGTCTCGTTGAGGTCGACAATCTGCTCGGCCAGTTCCGGCTCGTCGGCAAAATCGGCGCGGATCCGCCGGGCCAGCTCCTCAGCCTCGGCACCGGGCTGCGCCGCGACCTTCAACAGCACGACGGCGGAGGCCGCTTCCAAGGCGCTGCGTACGCGTTCAGCCAGCTGTGGGTCTTCGTGGATGGCCTGCCCTGCTCCGAAGGCGATGACGCAGCCGGCGCCATGTTCCCTCAGGGTCCTTTCCACACTGGCTGCTTCGAAGGGCTTCCAATAGGCGAGCTTGGCCGGCAGTCCACCAGCTGCCTGTCGCCGGTCGGCTTCTGCCTCGTCATACCCCAGCGCCGGATAATGGTCGGCTCGTAAATCATCCAAATCCACGAAGCGCAGACCAAGCCGTCCGGCCAGCAGCTTCCCGATCGTGGTTTTTCCGCAACTGATCGGCCCGAGGAGCACGACGCTCCCGGCTCCCTATCCCACCCCCAGCAGCTGGTCCTCACCTGTGCTCATGGGCCCCACGCTAGCAAAGCCTCGACTCCAGGCACGCAAAAAGGGCGGGCCACCCGGTCTCCCGGATGGCCCGCCCCGTCTGCGGTGGATCTGCGGTTAGCTAGGGCGTGTCTCCCTTATGCGCGTAGCCAGGTGAGGATGGCGCAAATGGTGACGGCGGCGCGGTAAGTGATGGCGAGCTTGTCGTATCTGGTGGCCAGGCCGCGCCATTGCTTGGCCAGGGCGAAGTACCGTTCGACCACGTTGCGTCCGCGGTAGGCCTGTTCGTCCAGACGCGGTGGGCGGCCACCGCGGCTTCCGCGACGGGCTCGGGCGGCGATCTGGTCGCGCTTTTCCGGGATCACCGCGGTGATTCGGCGGCGGCGTAGTTCGGTGCGGATCACCCCGGTGGCGTAGGCCCGGTCCGCGATCACCGCCTCGGGACAGGACCGAGCTCGTCCGCCCCCGGTCCGCGGGACGTGGATCTCCGCCAGCACCTGGGCCAGCACGGCCCCGTCATTGCGCTGGCCACCGGTGACGATCGTGGCCAGCGGCCGGCCGCGGCCATCCACGGCGTGGTGGATCTTGGTGGTCAGTCCGCCGCGGGAGCGGCCGATGCCGTGACCGGGCGGTTCAACCTCGGTCAGCGGCAGTTTCTTGTGATTTGCCCCGGCCCCCTGTGTCCTGGTCCGGGCGAGTGGTGTTCGTGGCGTGCTGGTGGGCACGGGCGATGGTGGCATCGACCGAGACCGACCAGTCGATCATCCCGGCCGCGTCGGCCTCGGCCAGCACCTGGGTCAGGACCCGGTCCCAGGTGCCGTCCGCGGCGTAGCGGCGGTGGCGTTTCCACACCGTCTGCCAGGGCCCGAATTGCTCCCGGGGCAGGTCCCGCCACGGGATCCCGGTCCGATACCGGTAGGCGATGCCCTCCACCACCCTGCGGTGCTCCCCGAAGGGATGCCCACGCCGGCCCTGATTCGAGGGCAGTAACGGCTCGATCCGCTCCCACTGCTCGTCCGTGAATACCTGATACCGCGACCCTGTCGACCTCACCCGACCAGCCTGCCGCGAGCCTCACCACCGATAAGGGAGACACGCCCTAGCGCAGATCTGACGCAGAACGTACTGTGATCCACTCCGTTCGCGCCCGTCACAGCTTTGCCACACGAAGTCGGGCCTGAGACGTACTCGTGCTTCCGTACGAAGCCCTCCGTTACTGGGATCATGCACTCTAAATGGCTCCAGAGCACTACCGCTATCGCAGCACGTTGTGACGCCAAAAATGGACTGCAGACGCGAACCCGAACGTGCTGCCGTTGCGGTTCTTTCTCATACGCGAGGGACCCGCTCAGCGCTCGCCTTCCCGGGGCATTCAAATCCGTAAATTCCCCAGTCACACGTGTGTGGCCCGCCGTGATCGTGCCAGCCGAATATGCTGCCGTCCTCCAATTCGTGTTCGCATCGCAAGTACCTAGAGGAACTCTCGTGTCCAGCGCACGTGTGTGCAGCAAGTCCATCCGGGTCAGGTGCATGTTCAGTAGGCCTCCTTGCCCATCGCCGACACATCGCAGCGTCCCGGAAATCGTCCTGCGCCCTCCAGCCCTCCGGAAACGAACGCGAGCGGCAAGTCAGTTGAACTGGAAATCCCGGTACGACGACCGCACGTTGAAGCGTCGCCCTTCCTTACGTCGCTGCAAGAGCCCGGCGATCGTGTCGGCGTCTTCACCGCGCATTCCGAGAGCACGGCATTTCGCGAGAACCTGCTCGACAGTGACCGGAGCCCAACGATCGGGCCGATGCATCATGTCAGCCTTGAGCTTGTCCTCTTCGTTCCACTTCAGGCCCGAAGAGTATCCGGCTGCCATAGACGCGACGTGCTCAAGAATGCCGTCCACACCGTTTGGCAGCGCTTCAAGAGCCGGCTTGGGATCCGTAGAAGGCACGATCGTCCGGCCACGGTACAGCTGAACCGGGTTCATGTCATCTAGCCACTCGGCGGTCTCGTCGATGCCCCATTCGATGACCGCGATCGCGTCGGCCTCCACATGCCACACCTCGTTGAGGCGCTTACGATCGGGCCAGGCATAGAGCACGCGCTGGCCGTCGAAGTTGCCGCCAGAGAATCCTCGCCAGGCATGGTGACGCACTTGCGGAGACGAGATCAGTCGCCTGATACTCGCGCTCTCCACTACTCGTCGCGGTGTCACGACGACCACTGATCCGCCCGGCTGCTCAAGAAGCCACTTCACAGCGCGAGCATTCTGCGCTTCGAGCGAGTCGTCCTCGCCAAGTCTTGACACAGCCACACGCACATCGGACATCCCAAAATTCCCTTCGATTGTTTCGACTCTCCCACACTAGCGACGAGGCCGGACATTGCACGGGCGCACTGAAACGGGCTGCGCAGAGCAGCGAAACCTCGGTTTGCCCGGTGCTGGCCAGTAGAATGAAAGGTCAGCTATTGCGTCATTAACTAGTCCTATTTCTTCTGTACACCCTTCCTGTGGACCTAAATGTCGTGGGACAGATTCGTTAGGAGGT
>NZ_JBQSYU010000025.1:0-54081 GCF_052379645.1 Arthrobacter sp. 179
TCACTGCCGACCCGGCGAGGCGGCCGGTGGTTTGTGGTCGGAGCAAAACCGGCGACACACCACCGGCCAGGCTAGGCGCGCCGGATGGATCGACGGATCTGGAGGCCCGCCAGCCCGAAGAGGATGGCCAGGATCCCGGAGACCAACCCCGCCCACCAGCAGGACGTCGTCCAGCGGGCGGCGATGGCGACGACCACTTCCGTGATGCCCAGCATCATGGCCCAGGCACCGACGAACAGGGCCACGGCCAACGCCGTCAAGCCGGGGGCGACCAGGCCGGCCAGGACTGAGATGACGGCACCGGCCAGGATCCATTCCGAGTGCCGCCGCGGCCTCGGATCGCGGCGCGCGCTGAACCACTGGGAGCCGGCCGCCACGCCATCGACGATCGCGTGGATCCCGAAGACGATCGACACCAGTCCACGCCACCACAGGGCATTCCCGACGGGCCTGGACGGGGCAACTGTCAGACTATTGGCCACTTGAACTTCTTCGACCGAAACCCCGGTGCCCCCCGAACGGGGGAGCCGGGCCGTGGGAGACTTCGGGCCGGGAGTCGGGGCGTCCTTCGTGGAACCGGCAGGGCACCAGCACACCCTCGGGGTCAGGGGGCTACCTCGTCCGAATCGATGGTGGCCCTGGCATAACTCGCCCGGGTCGCCGTGGCCGTATGCATCCAACTGAATCCATGCGATCTCGCGACGGCCGTATGGCCCATCCGTGCGACGTCGTCCCGGTGCGTCGCCGCGTGGGCGATGGCCTCGGCCCAGCTTTCCGCCGAGAGATCGGGGACGAGGACCCCGGTGGAGCCATCGGCGACACTATGGCGCAGGCCGCCGACGTCATGGGCCAGCACGGGGGTCCCGCAGGCCTGTGCCTCCATGGCGACCAGGCCGAAGGATTCGCTGTAGGAAGGCACGGCCACCACATCGGCGGCCCGGAACCAGGCAGCCAGCTCGTCGGCCGGCGACGGCGGAAGCAGGTGGGCGATCTCCTGGAGCTGTTCTTCATCGATCAGCCGCGCCAGGTCCAGGTCCTTCGAGCCGCTGCGGGAGCCGATGATTGCCAGCTCCACCTCGATGTCCGGCCGGGTGCGCGCCAGCAGCCCCAGGGCGCGCAACAGCACCTGGGGTCCCTTGAGCTTCTGGATGCGCCCGGCAAAGACCAGCCGCAGGGGATCCACTGCCGGACCAGGGGTGTGTCCCGCGTCGGCGACCCACATCCGGGGCCCTTCGGGGTGGAAGGTCTGCAGATTCACTCCGGGGACCACCAGGTCGATGCGGGAGGGCTCGGCGCCGTAGTCGGTGACCAGCTCATCGGCCTCGGCTTGGCTGTTGGCCGTCAGTCGGGTGGCCCGGCGAGCCAACTGCGTCTCGGCCTCGACCCGGCGATCCGATTCCTCAGCATCCTGTTGGAGCCGGCGTTTGACCTTCGCCAGGGTGTGCATGGTGTGGACCAGGGGCAGTTCCCACCGGCTGGCCAGTTCCAGACCGACGATCCCCGACATCCAGTAGTGGCTGTGGATGATGTCGAACGGTCCATGGTCGCCGCCGGCGATCCTTGCGGTGATCTCCGGAAGGTGGTCGGGCAGATCCTCCTTGGCCAGCGGGCCGTCGGGGCCGGCCGGGACATGGTGGACCCTCACCTGCTCGTTCAAGGACACCGACTCGGTGCCCCGGGGGCCACGGGTGAAGATGTCCACCAGCAGTCCGGAGGAGGCCATGGCCAGGGCGACCTCACGGACGTAGACGTTCATTCCCCCGGCATCCCCCGAGCCCGGCTGGTCCAACGGAGAAGTATGCAGGCAGAGCATCGCCACATGCAGCGGTGGCGAATTCTCGGGATCCGGCAGGTGGGTGGCCGGATGAGGGGCGTGCGTCATGGAGGTCCTGGAAGGGCTGGGTGGAGGATGGCCAAGCGTTCCCCTGAAGACTAGTCCGAACGGCCGCCCGGGTACTACTTGCCGGTGTCCCCGGTGTCCTTCGTGCTCTTGGTTTTCGCGATGAAGGCCTTCACCAGGGCCGAGACATCAGCCGTCGGCGTCTGGCCGTCAACTTCGTCAGGGAACCATTCGCCGCAGTGGCGGGCCACCTCCTCAACGGTCAGGGGCGCCGCGAATTCCTCCGTATCGGGCGAGTCCCCGGCCCAGGGGTGGGCCTTGACGGCCCGGGTCAGGAGAGTCATCTCGATCGTCCCCAGGACACGGGATGCCGGGGGCTCCGGGGCCTTTGCCGTGTCCTCTTCCCCGCTGAGGTATTCGTCCTCGTAGGCGAGGCAGAGCCCGTCCAAGGTCGCTGGCTCATCCCTGCCCGGATCCGGCGAAGCGCTCGGCTCACCGGCGGTCGGGGACGGTGTCGGGGTCGGAGTGGAGGTCGGCGGCACCGAGGGCGTCGGGGTGACCGTGGGGGTCGGCGCCGCGGAGGGGGTGGGTTTGGCCGGCGGTGTCTTCGTCGGCGTCTTGGCCGGTGCCTTGGTTGGTGGTTTGCCCGGTGTCGGCGAGGGGGATTTCACCGGAGTCGTGGTCGGGGTGCTGGACGGAGCAGGAGCCGAGGGGGTGGGCTTCGTCGAGGACGAGCGCGGTTTCCGTTCCACGTCCGTGGAATGTGCGGGGGCCTGTTGCTTCGCGGATTCCTTGGTTTGCCCGGGCCGTGGGCGTGTACCCGGTGTGGGGTCCTTCGGGGCAGGGCCGGCAGCGGTGGGGCTCTTCGACGCCGAGGGCTGCGGGGCCGCCGCGGCCCGGTGCGATGCGGCCGGAGCGCTGGAGGAGGCCGCCGTCGTCGTACGCGAGGGGGTGGGCGAGGGGGACGGGGAAGTCCGGCTCTTGGCGATCTGGCGTAGCTCCTGTTCGGAGACCGGCCGCTTCTGGCCCGGGACCCGGGGCAGATACTTCGCCGGGTCGACCCATTTGCCGTGCAGGTAGACCTCGAAATGCACATGGCACCCGGTGGAGTTGCCCGTGGTGCCTGACAGTGCCAAGAGGTCGCCCCGGTGCACGCGGTCACCCTGATGGGCCACGAGCAGCGAATTATGGCTGTACGCGGTTTCGACGCCGCTTCCATGATCCACGCGGACGCGTTGGCCTGAATGTCCGGCCCAGGCCGATTGGACGACGCGCCCATCGGCAGCCGCCCGGACCGGGGTCCCGCACGCGACCCCGTAGTCCTGACCGATATGGATGTAGGAGCCGGGGCCCGTCGGATTCAACCGCCAGCCGAAACCGCTGGTGATCCGGGTGGTTTCCACCGGTGGGGCGAGGGCCAGTCCGCCGGGCAACAAACCCGCCGGACCGGTGGTGACGTGCTCGGCGCCGCGTCGGGAGGGCAGGCCCTCTCCATCGGCCGGGCTGCCGTCGGGGCTGACGATGGAGGTGATTTCCGGTTGGTAGCCCGGGGACCAGTCCCCGCCGCCGAGGCCGGAGCCGGCAGAAGGGTCACGGAGCGGGGAGGTGCCGGCGACCATGGCGAAGTCGGGTTGGACCGTACGGCTCGGGCTGGATTCCGTGGAGGCGGTGCTGGTCGCAGCGGCCGCGGGGTCGGGTGCGGGAAGGCTGCCGGCGGCCGGGGCCGTGCCGATGAGCAGTGCGCCCGCCGTGGCCAGACCCAACCATTTGAGCAGTGGGCCTTTGCTGGACGGGCGTGACGGAGCGTGGCGAGGCACTTGCTGGTGCTCTGGCACCCGTGCACCCATGTTTCCCCCGAGTGGTCGGCCCCTATGCCCGCATTGCGACACTCATTGTCGTCCGCGGAGTGGTGGAGATCACGCTACCCGTGCCCGGGAGTTTGGACCAGAGGTGCCGACCGGAAATCGGAGGGAGGGGTGAGCGCCGCGGGGTGGGGCAGCGCCCGGGCATGAAAAAAGCCCCGGAGAACCGGGGCTCATTTCGTGCGCGGAGGGGGACTTGAACCCCCACCCACTATACGTGGACTAGCACCTCAAGCTAGCGCGTCTGCCTATTCCGCCACCCGCGCAGGTGGTGCGATTCGGCCGGTCGGGAGTACTCGTGGGACTTCCTGCCCGGCGAAAGCAGCGAGTAAGACTCTAACATGTCGGTGAGGCAGTTCCCAATTCCACCCTCTTTCCACGGATGACTAGGCTGGAACCACCCGAACAACCCGGAAGGCCAGGCCATGACCGAGCTAGGAAACCACGGTGCCGCAGGCATCACGGCAGCCGACGAAGTCGAAGAAATCTGCCGTACCTTGATCCGTTTCGACACCAGCAATTTCGGCGGCAACGACGCCCGCCCCGAACGTCCGGCAGCAGAGTACGTCGCCGAGCTGATGACCGGGGGAGGGCTCGCCCCGAAGATCTATGAATCCTCCCCGGGCCGTGCCAGCGTCGTGGCCCGGATGGAAGGCACGGATCCCTCGCTGCCGGCCCTGGTAGTCCACGGCCATCTGGACGTGGTCCCGGCCCAGGCCGAGGACTGGAGCGTCGACCCGTTCGCCGCCGAGGTCAAGGACGGGCTGATCTGGGGGCGGGGCGCGGTGGACATGAAGGACATGGACGCCATGATCCTGGCCGTGCAGCGGCAAATGCACCGTGAAGGGGTGAAACCCCAACGCGACCTCATCTTCGCCTACTTCGCCGATGAGGAGGCCGGCGGGACCTACGGGGCCGGGTGGATGGTCGAGAACCATCCCGAGGTCTTCGCCGGTGCGGGGGAGGCCATCAGCGAAGTCGGGGGGTTCTCCTCGACCGTCGGCGGGCGACGGGCCTACTTCCTGCAAACCGCGGAAAAGGGACTGCACTGGCTCACCATGCACGCCGGGGGCCGCGCCGGACACGGATCGCAGATCAACGACGAGAACGCGGTGACCCGGCTGGCTGGGGCCATCAGCCGCATCGGCGCCCATGAATGGCCCATCGAATACACGAAGACCACCCGGGCACTGATGGAAGGTGTCTCCGAGCTCACGGGCATCGAGTTCGACGAACGGAATCCGGAACCGTTGCTCGATGCGTTGGGCAATGTGTCCCGGTTCGTCGGGGCCACCTTGCAGAACACCTCGAATCCCACGGCCCTGAAATCCGGCTATAAGCACAACGTCATCCCCGGCGCCGCCGAGGCCTTCCTGGATTGCCGGACCCTGCCCGGACGCGACGAACTGCTGCACGAGACCCTGCGCGAACTGGCAGGAGCCGGAGTCGATTTCTCCACCGAGCACTCGGATACCTCACTGGAGGTCCCCTTCTCCGGATCGCTGGTGGACAACATGGTCGCGTCGATCTCCGCCGAGGATCCCGGGGCCGTCGTGCTGCCCTACATGCTCTCCGGCGGCACCGACAACAAATCGTTGTCCCGGCTGGGAATCACGGGATACGGCTTCGCCCCGCTGCAGTTACCCGACGAGCTGGACTTCACCAGCATGTTCCATGGTGTGGACGAACGGGTCCCGGTGGACGCACTGAAATTCGGCACCCGGGTCCTGTCCCGGCTGCTGCGCACCTACTAGGGTGCCTCGGGGCCCGAAGGGCGGCTGGGCAGGGTCCGGAAGGATGAAGCCCGGCCCCGCTTCGGCGTTGTTCAGGCGGGGAAGCTGTCCAGGGTGCTGGTCACCCGCATGACGCGGCGGCGCATCCAGTATCGGCGCATCCCGCCCATGTAGATGCGGGTGGTGCGCAATTCCCATTTTCCGTATTCGGCGTGCTCGGCCAGTTCACGCCGGGCATCGGCGATCGACTGGCCGGGACGGACCGTGAGGACCAGATATTCGAAGCCCGCCGCGTGGTCGGTGGACTTCCGTGCTGCTGTGGGGGAGTTTTTCATCATCTTGCCTCCATTCTGCTCGCTCTACGGGTAACGTCTAGACCATGAGCACTGATCCGCGTGTTGCACTGCAGGCACTGGTTGCCTCGTTCGAAGAACATCTCTCCGCCGTGTCCTCACGCCGGGGCGATGACGACCCCGCGGTGGAGAGCGCCGCCTACAGGATGATGGACGCCTTCGAGGAGTACGAGGACTCCCTCTACGACACCTATGGTGAAGTCACCCCGCTGGACGTCTACGACGACTCCGACGATGACGACCTCGACGACGATGACGACGATGGTCCCGACCTGGACGACTCCGACGACGAGGACGACGCCTCCGAGACGGACGACCGCCGCTGAACCGTCCCCTTCCATGCGGCACACCCCACATAAGTGGGCCCGGGCCCTGCCGGGTGAAGTAGTGTTTCACGCGTGAATTGGTTTGAAGCGGCCTTTTTGGGCCTGATCCAGGGACTGACCGAGTTCCTCCCCATCTCCTCCAGCGCCCACCTGCGCATCGTGGGGGAGTTCCTGCCCAATGCAGCGGATCCGGGGGCCGCGTTCACCGCGATCACCCAACTCGGCACGGAAACCGCCGTCGTCATGTTCTTCTGGCGTGACATCGTGCGGATCATCCGGGCCTGGTTCCGGGCCATCACCGGCAAGATCCCGCATAGCGACCCCGACGCACGGATGGGCTGGCTCATCATCGTCGGTTCACTGCCGATCGGCGTGCTGGGGCTGCTCTTCCAGGACGATATCGAGACGACCTTCAGATCCTTGTGGCTCGTGGCCACGATGCTCGTGGTCTTCGGCGTCTTCCTGGCCATCGCCGACTATTACGGCAAACAGAAGCGCGAGCTGAAGGAATTGACCGTCAAGCACGGCATCCTCTTCGGCCTGGCCCAGGCGCTGGCCCTGATCCCGGGGGTCTCCCGCTCGGGAGGCACCATCACCGGTGGTCTGCTCATGGGCTACTCCCGCGAGGCGGCCGCCCGCTACTCCTTCCTGCTGGCCATCCCGGCGGTCTTCGCCTCCGGGCTGTTCCAGGCGTTCAAGAGCTTCGGTGAGCCGAGCGTCTATTCCGGGGCGGAAACCATCCTCGCCACCGTCATTGCCTTCGCCGTCGGTTTCGTGATCATCGGGTGGTTCCTGAGATACGTTTCCACCCACAGCTACAGTGTCTTCGTGTGGTACCGGATCGCTTTGGGTCTGGTGCTGTTCCTCCTCCTGGGTTTCAACGTCATCAGCGCCTGATTCCCCCTTCCATACCCCGCTTTCGAAAGGCCGATCCTTCGTGCACGCATGGCCCGCGCCCAGCATTCCCACCCTCCCTGGAACCCCTCCGCCGTTGCGGATCTTCGACTCCTCACGGGGAGAGGTCCTCACCCCGGCCACGGAGCAGCAGGCGGGCATGTACGTCTGCGGGATCACTCCGTACGACGCCACCCACATGGGCCATGCCGCCACCTATGTCGCCTTCGACCTGCTCTACCGTTTCTGGCGCGACGCCGGACTGGACGTGACCTACGTGCAGAACGTCACCGACGTCGATGACCCGCTGCTCGAACGGGCCACCGAAACCGGCGTCGATTGGAAGGACCTGGCCGAAGGACAGACCGATTTGTTCCGCGGGGACATGGAATCGCTGAACGTGATCCCGCCCGAGCACTACATCGGCGCCGTCGAGTCCGTGTCCTGGATCGTCCCGGTGGTGGAGAACCTCCTCGAGGCGGGATTGGCCTACCGGGTGCCCGGCCCCGGGGACGAGCCCGACGGCGACGTCTACTTCGACTCCGACGCGGCCGCCTCCGAGGTCTGGCGCCTGGGTTCGGTGAGCGGTTACGACCAGGAGACCATGGCCACGTTCTTCGCCGAACGCGGCGGGGACCCCGAGCGGGCGGGAAAGAAGAACACGCTGGACCCGCTGCTATGGAGGCTGCGCCGACCCGGCGAACCCTTCTGGGACGGAGCGGGCCTGGGTGAAGGCCGCCCGGGGTGGCATATCGAATGCTCGGTGATCGCCCGGCGTTTCCTGCCCGCCCCCTTCACCGTCCAGGGGGGAGGAAGCGACCTGATCTTCCCGCACCACGAATTCTCCGCGGGCCACGCCACGGCGGGCGACGGGAAGCCGCTGGCCGAGCATTACGTCCACACCGGGATGGTGGGCCTGGACGGCGAAAAGATGAGCAAGTCACTGGGCAACCTCGTGTTGGTGTCGAAGCTGCGGGCCGCGGGGGAGGACCCCATGGCCGTTCGCGCCGTCCTGGTGGGCCAGCACTACCGCACCGATTGGGAATGGACCGATGAACTGCTGAGCCAGGCCAAGGACCGCTTGGCCGCCTGGCGCTCCCGGGCTGCCGGGACGACGCCGGAACGGGCCGAAGCACTCGTGGCACAACTGCGCACGCATCTGGCCGACGACCTGGATTCCCCCTCGGCACTGGCGGCCCTCGACGAATGGGCCGCCGAAGCACCCGGCAATGATCCCACCGCCCAGGGAGCCACCACGGTCCTGGCCGCACTGGATGCCCTGCTGGGGCTGAAACTGGCGTAGCGGCGCCCCCGCGCCCCGGGGCTCACCTCCGGGGACGGAGGGACGAAGTCAGCGGGGCGCTCCGGTGCAAGGAAATGATCGGGCCCAGCGCCGTGGAGACCGTCATGAAACGTGCCGCCAGGTCCCGCAGACTACAGAACGCCCGCCCGGTGGCGAACATCAGTTTCGCGAGCCGGCGGGAATTCTCGTGGGCGGCCAGTACCCGCGGGCGTTGGGCCTGCTCATAGTCCAGCAAGGCGCGGGCCACGCCGGTGGCCGGGACCCCGGCCAGATGGGTATCGAGCACCGCCGCCGATTCGATGGCCATCGCGGCGCCGACCCCTGCGGTCGGCAGGAAGCCGGCGGCCGCATCCCCCAAGAGGATGACCCGCCCCAGCGCCCAGCGGGGGCTGCGCGCATCAGCGAGCTTCCAGAGAAAAGGCGAATCGGCCGATTCGATGGCGACCAGGGCGTCCGCCGTCGGACGGTCCAGCTCGGCGATCCGGGTCCGGAGATGGTCGACGAAGGCGGCCGGACCGGCGTCGGTCCGACCGCGGGGCCCGCCGACGAAGACACCCACCCGGTGACGGACCGGATAACGTCCGATGAAAAACCCGCGGCCCCAGGTTTCGGCATAGAGGTCGTTGCTGGTGGTGTCCGTCCCGGCGTCGGACCAGGCGACCCAACCACCCCACCCCGTATCGAACCTCTCGACGTCGGCGGGATCCACCACCAGCGCCCGGGTGGTCGAGTTCATCCCGTCCGCGGCAATGACGAGATCGAAGCGGGCCACCACCGGGCCGTCGGGGGTCTGGATCCTCGCGGTGGCCCCGGCGGCATCCTGGACCAACGCAGCCACCGACGCCCCCAGGGTGGCCGGCAGTCCGGGGCCGGCCATCGCCTCGATCAGCTCCCCGCGCCCGATGCCGCCGTACCTGCCGTAGCGGGCGAACACCCCGTCGAAGGAGTAGGTGCGGATCACCCGGCCCCGGCTGGAGCGCAATTGGTAGCGATGCATCGCCACGCTCTGCCGGAGGTAACGGTCCCTGGCCCCCAGCCGGCGCAACGGTGCTTCGACCAGCGGCATCAGCCCCAGCATGTAGCCCTCGTCCGCACCGCGGGGGGATCGTTCCAGTACTACGGGATGCAGCCCGCGACGCCGCAGCAGTCCTGCCACGCAGACGCCGGCGACCCCGGCCCCCACCACGAGTACGCGCAACCGGTCCCGGGCCGCGGCCTCGAGCTGCCCGGTGAGCGGGGTGTCCTCCACCATGGTTCCGTGCCTTTCCCCGGCCTGTTCCGGACGCTGCGGTGGGGCTAGCCTTCGGTTCCGCCGTCGCGCCGTTTCAGATAGCGCTCGAATTCGCGGGCGATCGACTCTCCGCTGGCCTCGGGCAGCTTGGTGGCGTCCTGGGTCTCCTCCAGCTGCTGGACATAGGCGGCGACCTCAGGATCCTCCTCGGAGAGTTCGTTGACCCCGCGTTGCCAGGCCTCGGCCTCCTCGGTGAGCAGCGTCAGATCGAAGGGCGTGTGCAGGACCGCCTCCAGCTGGGTCAACAACGCCAGGGTCGCCTTCGGGGAGGGTGAATGGCCCACATAGTGGGGGACCGCGGCCCAGATCGACAGGGTCGGCAGGCCCGCCGAGTCGGCGGTCTCCGCCAGGACGCCCAGGATCCCGGTGGGTCCCTCATAGGTGGTGCGGTCCGCGCCGAGAAGCGCCCGCAGATGCCCGTCCTCACTGGTGATGCTGGCCGGCAGCGGGCGGGTGTGCGGGACATCGGCCAACAAGGCCCCCACCAGGACCACGGCCTTCACGTTCTGCAGTTCGGCCTGGGTGAGCAGTTCCGCAGTGAAGGCCTGCCAGCGGTAGGTCGGCTCCGCCCCGCGCACCAGCAACAGGTCCACGCCGGTATCGGGGATCTCGGCCCGGAACATCCGGGTGCTGGGCCAGCGGATCGTGCGCTTGCCTGCGGCATTGCGCCGGACCGACGGACGCGAATACTGGTAATCGTAATAATCGTCTTCCGAGAGTTCGGCGACCTTCTTGGCCTCGAAGTGCCGGGCGAGGAATCGCAGGGAATCACTGGCGGCCTCGCCGGCGTCGTTCCAGCCACCGAAGGCGACCACCATGATGGTGGGCCGTCGGCCGCTTCCCGGAGGCGCCTCGGCCGCAATCAGCTCGGTGAGCGAGCCCTGCGAATCATTATTCTCAGCCACGCTCTCACCCTAACGCGAACGGTGGCCGTGGCAACGTGCCCGCCCACGTAGAATCGAGGCATGAGTGCCTTCCCCACCCACGCCCCACGGACCACGAACGTTTTTGATGCCCATGACGGGTTGCAAGCCGTACTCTGGGACATGGACGGGACCATCGTGGACACCGAGCCGTATTGGATCGCCGCCGAGAAGGAACTGGTCCACCGCCATGGCGGGACCTGGAGCGATGAAGAAGCCCAGGAACTGATCGGCCAGGCGCTGCCCACCAGCGCAGCGGTCCTGCGTGAGGCCGGCGTCGACCTCGAGATCCGCGAGATCATCGACGAGATGACCGCCAGTGTGGTCCGTGGTTTGCGCGAGCACATGGTCTTCCGTCCCGGCGCCCGCGAGCTGCTGGCCGATCTGCGCGCCCACGGGGTGCCGTGTGCCCTGGTCACCATGTCCGAGGGCCCGATGGCCCAGCTGGTCGCCGATTCCCTCCCGTCCGGGACCTTCGAATTCCTGATCACCGGGGACCAGGTCCCCGCCGGCAAACCGGATCCGGCGCCGTACCACCTGGCGATGGACCGGATGTCGGGGCAGGTCCCCTCGCTGCAGCGCCACCGGGTGGTGGCCATCGAGGACTCCGATCCCGGGGTCCGCTCGGCGGCGGCCAGTGGAACCCCCACCATCGCCGTTCCGCATTATTCGACCCTGCCCGCGACAGGCAACTGGACGGTCTGGCCGACACTCGCCGGTGTCACCGCCGGCGACCTGGACTCCTTCGTCGCCCCCGAAGGCGCCGCCGGATGAGCGGTTCCGCGCAGCAGTCGGGCCACCACGACACCCCGGTCCCCGGCCAGGAGAAGTCCCGCCGCCCCGGCATCCCGTTGGGACGCATCGGCGGCATCCCCGTTTATCTGGCCTGGTCCTGGTTCCTGATCGCCGGCTTCATCCTGTTGGTCTTCACCCCCGATGTGATGCGGATCCTGCCGGGAATCGGTCTGGGCGCCTACGCGGTGTCCTTCGGCTATGCGGTCCTGCTGGCCCTGTCGATCCTGATCCACGAGCTGGCCCATGCCCTCTGTGCCACTGCCTTCGGCTGGCCCAACGCCCATATCGTGCTCACCCTGTGGGGTGGACACACCCAGTTCGGTTCCTTCCATGCCACCCCCGGGAAGTCCCTGCTCGTGGCATTGGCCGGGCCGGCAGCGAACTTCCTGCTGGCGGGGTTGGGGTATCTGGCCATCGTGAACCTGGATCCGATCGGGGTCACCGGGCTGCTGCTGACCATCCTGGTGTGGGCGAACCTCCTGGTCGCGATCTTCAACATCCTGCCCGGGTTGCCGCTCGACGGCGGCCGACTGGTCGAATCCGCCGTCTGGGCGGGAACCGGTTCGCAGGAAAAGGGGACCGTGGCCGCCGGCTGGGCGGGACGGATCATCGTCATCGCCCTGGGCCTGTACTTCGTGGTGCTCCCGCTGTTCAACCGGGAACCGATCAACCTGCAAGTGACCATCATCGCGGTGCTGCTCTGCGGGTTCCTCTGGGTGGGGGCCAGCGGGGCCATCAACGATGCCCGCATGCGGTTGCGGCTGCCACGGATCGGGGCCGGGGAACTCATGGAGCCGGCCACCGCCCTGCCCGGCACCGCCGTCGTCACGGACATCGACCACCGGCTGGCCCGCTCCCCGGGGCATGTCCTGCTGTGTTCGGCCACCGGCCGGCCCGAAGCCGTCGTGGACCGCACCTCGCTGGCTGCCGTGCCCGGGACCTTGCGCTCCACCACTGCGGCGGGGACCGTGGCCCGGGCCCTGGCCCCCGGGGCCGTCGTGGCCGCCAGCCGGTCCGGGCGGGACCTGGTGACCTACCTGGCCAGCCTGGACGGCAGCGAATATGCCGTCGTCGACGGCAACGGCAGGATCGTGGGCCTGCTGCTCCAGCGGACCGTCGTCTCCGCCATCACCGGCAAGAAGTCCGGTTCATGAACCATCCAGCCAACGGAACGAGCCCCAGCATGAACGAAACCCCCCACCAGCCCGCCACCCCGCATGGCGCCGCTCACCGCCGCGGGCCCTTCGCCCCGGGGGACCGGGTCCAGCTCACCGATGAGAAACGGCGGATGAACACCCTGACGTTGACTCCCGGGGGCCAGTTCCACACCCACCGCGGGGTGTTGGACCACGATGCGTTGATCGGCCAGCCCGAAGGCATCGTGCTGGAGAATTCGGAGGGACGGCGCTACCAGGCGCTGCGCCCGCTGCTGAAGGACTTCGTGCTCTCCATGCCGCGGGGGGCCGCCGTCGTCTACCCCAAGGACGCCGCGCAGATCGTCACGATGGGCGACATCTACCCGGGCGCCCGCGTCCTGGAAGCCGGCGTCGGTTCCGGGGCCCTGTCGATCTCCCTGCTGCGGGCGGTGGGAGATGGCGGATACTTGCACAGCATCGAACGTCGTGCCGAATTCGCCGAGATCGCCCGTGGCAACGTGGAAACGATCTTCGGCGGTGAACATCCGGCCTGGAGGATCAGCCTCGGCGACTTCCAGGACCAGGCCACCGCCACCGAGGAACCCGGTTCCATCGACCGCGTCGTATTAGACATGCTGGCTCCCTGGGAATGCGTGGATTCCGTGGCCACCGTGCTGGCCCCCGGCGGGGTCTGGGTGAACTACGTCGCCACCGTCACCCAGCTTTCACGCACCGCCGAGGCCATCCGGGCCGATGGCCGGTTCACCGAACCCGAATCCTGGGAATCGATGGTCCGCGGCTGGCATCTGGACGGTTTGGCCGTGCGCCCCGACCACCGAATGGTCGCCCATACCGGGTTCCTGCTCACCGCCCGCCGGCTCGCCGACGGGGCCGCGGGGATCCCGGGGCAGAAACGCATGAAGAACACCGAATTCGCCGCCGAGGACGTCCAGGCCTGGACCAAGGAGCACGACGACGGGGCCTGGGATGCCACGGGACTGGGCGAACGCGGGGTCTCGGACAAGAAACTGCGTCGGGCCGCCAAGGACGCGAAATCGATGAAGCAGCGCGGGGCCTTCCGTGATGCCGACGGCAACGGCCTGGATCCCGCCGACTTCCCGAAGCCGACCCCCGGGGAGTGAACCCCGGCCTGGACGGCGACACTTGCGGTTAACATCGATGCCCTGACGGGCCGCGGGTGGCTACGATGAAGGGGACGGACCCCATCGGGGCAAGGCGCGACGAAGGGTGCTCATATGCCGGACAACACATCGACCCCAGCCTCCGGGGCGGCCGAGGGGGACGGGCGGCTGCAACGCCAACTCGAGATCGCCGAACGCCAGCTCAACGTCCTGCGCGACAAGTCACGGACCTTGGATCGCCAACTGGGGACGACGACGGCCAACAACGCCCGGCTGACCGCCATGCTCGAACGCACCCGGGAACAGATCGTCACGCTCAAATCGGCGTTGGATCGGGACGGGGACACCCCGTTCAGTTTCGGCACCATCGTGGGGATCAACGCCCGCAGCCATCCCGCAGCCGGAACCGCCATCTCCTCCACCGGGGTCCCGGGGGCGGACATCGTCCAGGGCGGCCGGAAGCTCCGGGTGGCGATCAGCCCGCTGCTGGACCTGGAGAGCCTGCAGCTGGGGCAGGAAGTGCTGCTGAACGAATCCTTGACCATCGTCGCCGGACTCGGCTTCGAAGCCTCCGGGGAACTGGTCTCCGTCAAGGAGGTCATGGAGGACGGGCGGGTCCTGGCCGTGGGCCGGGCCGACGACCAGAAGGTCATCCGGCTGGCCGGGCCGCTGCTGCGCGAAAAGGTCAGGGTGGGCGATTCACTGGCCATCGACCCGCGGACCGGGCTGGCCACCGAACGGGTGCAGCTCTCGGAGATGCAGTCGCTGGTCCTGGAAGAGGTCCCGAACATCTCCTACGCCGATATCGGCGGGCTGGGCCCGCAGATCGAACAGATCCGCGACGCCGTCGAACTGCCGTTCCTGCACCAGGATCTCTACCGCGAACACGGGCTGAAGGCCCCCAAGGGCATCCTGCTCTACGGCCCCCCGGGCTGCGGCAAGACGCTCATTGCCAAGGCGGTGGCCCATTCACTGGCCGAACGGACCGCCGAACTGCGCGGCGGGGAAAGCGCCCGCAGCTACTTCCTGAACATCAAGGGCCCCGAACTGCTCGATAAATATGTCGGCGAAACCGAACGACATATCCGGCTGATCTTCTCCCGTGCCCGGGAAAAGGCCGCCGGGGGCAACCCGGTGGTCGTGTTCTTCGACGAAATGGATTCGCTGTTCCGCACCCGCGGCACCGGGGTCTCCTCCGATGTCGAAACGACGATCGTTCCCCAGCTGCTCAGCGAGATCGATGGCGTGGAGAAGCTCGACAACGTCATCATCATCGGCGCCTCCAACCGCGAGGACATGATCGACCCGGCCATCCTGCGGCCCGGACGGTTGGACGTGAAGATCAAGGTGCTGCGCCCCGACGCCGAGGGCTCCGCCGAGATCTTCGCCAAATACCTCACCACCGACCTGCCCCTGCACGCCGACGACCTGGCCGAACACGGGGGCAACGCCGAGGCCACCGTGCAGGGGATGATCCGCCAGACCGTGGAGGCCATGTACTCCACGGGCACGGAGAACGAGTTCCTGGAGGTCACCTACGCCAACGGCGAGACCGAGACGCTCTACTTCAAGGACTTCAACTCCGGGGCGGTGATCCGCAACGTGGTCGATCGGGCCAAGAAATCGGCCATCAAGGAACTGCTGACCTCCGGGGAGCGTGGATTGCGGATCGACCACCTGCTGCGCGGTGTCGCCGACGAATTCCACGAACACGAGGACATGCCCAACACCACCAACCCCGACGACTGGGCGCGGATCTCGGGCAAGAAGGGCGAACGGATCACCTACATCCGCACCATCGTCGCCGATAAGAGCGGCTCCGGCGTCGGACGCAGCCTCGAGACGGAACCGGGGCAGGGATACTCCAATACGGGGCAGTACCTGTGAGTGTCCGGCGGGTCATCGGTCTGGAAACCGAATTCGGGGTGCTGGCCCCCAGCCAGCCCGGAGCGAACTCCACGATCCTGTCCGCGCAGGTCATCAACGCCTATGCCGCCACCGTGCGCCAGGGCTACGGGCAGCTGGCGGGGACGCGCTGGGACTATGCCGATGAGGCGCCGTTGGCCGACGCCCGGGGTTGGAACATGCCCCGGGCCGTGGCCGACGCCTCCCAGCTGACCGACACCCCGCGCGAACTCACGGCCGAGGAGATCGCCTTGGCCGGCGGGGACGTCAGGGCGGGGGAGACCCTGTATGCCGAGCAGGACACGGACGGTCATGTGCTGATGAACATGGTGCTGGGCAACGGGGCCCGGCTCTACGTGGATCATGCCCACCCCGAATACTCCTCACCCGAGACCACCGGACCCCATGACGCGGTCCTCCACGACCAGGCGGGGGACCGGGTCGCCCTGGCCGCCCAACGGCGGATCGCCGAGTCCCCTGGCTTCGCCGAGGTCCTGCTGTACAAGAACAACACGGATAACAAGGGCGTGAGCTACGGGGCCCACGAGAACTACCTGATGCCGCGGTCCACCCCCTTCGACGACATCGCCGCAGGACTGATCCCGTTCTTCGCCACCCGGCAGGTCCTGTGCGGTTCCGGACGCGTGGGCCGGGGGATGACCGGGGCGGAACCCGGCTACCAGATCAGTCAACGCGCCGACTTCTTCGAAGCCGAGGTCGGACTGGAAACCACCATCAGGCGTCCCATCGTGAACACCCGCGACGAGCCTCATGCCACCTGGGAGAAGTACCGGCGGCTGCACGTGATCGCCGGGGACGCGAACCTGGGCCAGGTCTCCACGCTGCTGCGGGTCGGGACCACCTCCCTGGTCCTCTCGCTCATCGAAGCCGGTACCGCGCCGCGGATCCAACTCCGTGAACCGGTGGCCGCCCTGCAGCAGATCAGCCACGACCCCACCCTGCAGACCGTCGTCGAACTCTCCGACGGCCGACGGGTCACCGCCCTGGAGATCCAACGGATCTACCTCGACGCGGCACGCGCCCACTGCCGGACCACCGGGGCCGAGGATGCCGCGACCACCGATGTGCTGACCCGCTGGCAGGACACCCTCGACACCCTGGGCCGGGACGTCTTCGCCGCGAAACGCACCGTGGACTGGGTTGCCAAACTGGATCTGATGAACCGCTACCGTGACCGGGATGGCCTGTCCTGGCAGGACCACCGGCTGGCGATGATGGACCTTCAATGGGCGGATCTGCGCCCCGAACGCGGTCTCTACCACCGGTTGGCCGGACGCGGGATGGTCGAGACGCTCTTCAGCGAGGAACAGATCGCCCGGGCCGTTGTCGAACCCCCGGAGGACACCCGCGCCTACTTCCGCGGCCGCTGCCTGAGCCAGTACCCGCAGGATGTGTTGGGGGCCAGCTGGGATGCGGTGATCTTCAGCATCCCCGGCCGCCCCGGCAGCCACCGGGTGGCGACCCCCGAACCGCTGCGCGGAACCAAGGAGCGGGTCGGGCGGCTCTTCGACGCGGGACTCGACGTGGGCCGGTTCGTCGACGAGCTGGCCCGCGGGCGGACCTGAACCGGGCAGGACCGCGGTCCCGCCGATCCACCAGCAGCCGGAACCACCAAGTGAGACGATAGACAGACCGGCGATTCGTCGCCCCGAGGAGAGGAGCAGACCATGGCACAGGAACAGCAGCGGCCGCAGCCGTCCACGCAGGAGCAGGAAGTCGAGGAGACCCCGGCCCCGGCCGCGGCGGCACCGGCCACGCAGGAGCAGACCCAAGGTGTGGACGACCTGCTGGAGGACATCGACGGCGTACTGGAACAAAATGCTGAGGAGTTCGTGCGTGGTTTCGTGCAAAAGGGCGGACAGTAGCCATGCAGATTCCCGAGGGGCCTTCCTTCGTCGAGCATCTGCGGCGCGAACGCCCTGACCTGCTGCCGGCGGCCGATACGGCCGGGGCCACTGAAGGGCTCCGGCATGCCACCACGATCGTCGCGCTGACCTATGACCAGGGGGTGGTCATGGCCGGTGACCGGAGGGCGACCATCGGCAACGTCATTGCCAGCAGGCATATGCAGAAGGTCTTCGCCACCGACCACTTCTCAACGGTCGGGATCGCCGGTTCGGCCGGCATAGGACTGGATCTGGTGAGGCTCTTCCAGGTCGAACTCGAGCATTACGAAAAGATCGAAGGGGCCCTGCTCAGCCTCGACGGCAAGGCCAACCGGTTGGCCGCCATGATCCGTTCGAACCTGGGCCGGGCCATGCAGGGCATGTCGGTGGTCCCGTTGTTCGCCGGCTACGACCCCCGCCAGCAACTGGGCAGGATCTTCTCCTACGACATCACCGGCGGACGTTTCGAGGAGATCGAACACCACAGCATCGGTTCGGGCTCGGTCTACGCCCGCGGGGCCCTGAAGAAGCTCTGGCGCCCCTCACTGGGCGCCACGGGCGCCATCCGGGTGGCCATGGAGGCCCTGTACGATGCGGCCGACGATGATTCGGCCACCGGGGGCCCGGATCTGGTCCGCCAACTCATGCCGATCCTCTACCGGGTCGACGCCGACGGCTCGGCACGGATCCCCGACGACGAGCTGGTCCGTCTCGCCCGGGAAATCGTCGCCGAACGCTCGGCCACAGCCAGGGAGGCCTGATGAGCGCACAGTTCTACGTTTCACCCGAACAACTCATGAAGGACCGGGCGGATTTCGCCCGCAAGGGCATCGCCCGGGGCCGTTCGGTCATCGTGGCCAGCTGCCGGGACGGCATCGCCCTGATCGCCGAGAACCCCTCCAGGACGTTGCGCAAGATCGGGGAGATCTACGACAGGATCGGTTTTGCCGCCGTCGGCAAATACAACGAATTCGAATCCCTGCGCCAGGCAGGGGTCAGGTATGCGGACACCCGGGGCTACTCCTACGACCGGGAGGATGTCACCGGCCGCGGTTTGGCCAGCGTGTACGCCCAAAGCCTCGGCGCGGTCTTCACCGCCGAATCCAAACCCTTCGAAGTCGAACTGGCGATCGCCGAAGTAGGGGAGGAGCCCGCCTCGGATGAGTTGTACCGGGTGAATTTCGACGGTTCGATCTCCGACGAACCCGGACTGGTCGTCATGGGCGGTGACGCCCGGTCGTTGGCCGAGGCCATGGACGCCGCCTGGGCCGGCCGCGAACTGGCCACCGCCGGATTCGACGAGGTCATCCGGACCGCGGCCGCCGCCTTGCCCGAGGTCTCCGGGCCCGACGCCGTGGACCTGTTGGAGGTCGCCGTCCTGGAGCGCAGCCCGGTCGACCGGCCGCTGACCGGCAGGACCTTCAAACGACGGGGCAAGGACGAGATCCTGCGCGCCCTGGCTGGAAAGGACGGTGCCTGAGATGGACCGCCGCATCTTTGGAATCGAAACCGAATACGGGATCGCCTACTCCGATCCCGGAGGACGACCGCTGACCCCCGAGGAAGTCGCCCGCTACCTCTTCAAGCCGGTGGTGGCCTGGGGGCGCAGTTCCAACGTCTTCCTGACCAACGGTTCCCGGCTCTATCTCGACGTCGGATCCCACCCCGAATACGCCACCGCCGAATGCGACGACGTCGCCCAACTGATCGCCCACGACCGGGCCGGGGAGTCGGTCCTCAACGATCTGGTGGCCAGCGCCGAGGAACTCATGAAGGCCGACGGGCTCCGGGGATCCATCTACCTGTTCAAGAACAACACCGACTCGGCCGGGAACTCCTACGGCTGCCACGAGAACTACCTGATCCCGCGCAAACTGGAATTCGCCCGGCTGGCCGAGATCCTCATCCCGTTCCTGGTCACCCGCCAGCTCTTCGCCGGGGCCGGGAAGGTGCTGCCGGTGGACGGCGAACACCGTTTTGCCTTCTCCCAACGTGCGGACCACGTCTGGGAAGGCGTCTCCTCGGCGACCACCCGGTCCCGCCCGATCATCAACACCCGGGACGAACCGCATGCCGATGCCGAATATTATCGGCGCCTGCACGTGATCGTGGGGGATTCGAACATGTCCGAAACGACCCAGCTCGTGAAGATCGGCGCCACCGATCTGGTCCTGCGCATGATCGAGGCCGGCACGATCATGGAGGACCTGCGATTGGAGAACCCGATCCGCAGCATCCGCGATATCTCCCACGACCCCACCGGGCGGCACCGGGTGCGGTTGGCCAGCGGCCGCGAGCTGAGTGCCCTGGAACTCCAGGAGATCTTCCATGCCAAGGTGACCACGTTCATCGAACGCCACGGGGCCCATAACGAGCACGTGCCCCGGGTGATGGACCTGTGGCGCCGTGCCCTGGATGCGGTGGCCAGCGGGGACGCCTCGGGGATCGACACCGAAATCGACTGGGCCATCAAACAGCGGCTGATCCGGCAATACCAGGAAAAGCACTCCCTGGAACTCTCCTCCCCGCGGATCGCCCAACTGGATCTGACGTATCACGACATCGATCCGCGCCGCGGGCTGTTTTCGCTGCTGCGCCGGGGCGGTCGGGCGCAGGCGGTGGTCTCCGAAGCCGAGATCGCCGCCGCGACGACGACCCCACCCCAGACCACCCGAGCCAAACTACGCGGGGACTTCGTCCGGGCCGCCCAGGAAGCCGGCCGCGACTTCACCGTGGATTGGGTCCATCTCAAGCTCAACGACCATGCCGGCCAGACGGTCCTGTGCAAGGACCCCTTCGCCCAGGTCGACCCGCGGGTGGAGGAACTGACGGCCCTGATTCGGTCCCAAGACTGATTTTCCGGCGCGGCCTCAGGACATTCACAGGCGGGAACCTTAAGCTGGACGGGGCCCGGGTGGCGCCGTGGTGCCCCCGGGTCGATTGTTGACCATTGATGTACGACGACGAAAGTGGATTTTGTGCGCAAGCTGCTGGCACTGGTTCTCGGGGTCGCGCTGCTAGCGCTGACCGCCTGTGGAGCCGGAACCCCGAGGACCGTGGGCGCGGCCGAGCCGCTCTCCTCCATCAAACTCACGCCCGGGGAGGATGAGGACTCGGCGCCGAAGGTCGAGTTCGATACCCCCTTGGAAGCCACCGAGCCCGGGGCGAAGGTCCTCGAAGAGGGTGACGGGGCCAAGGTGGAGGAAGGCCAGGACGTCTCCTATAAGTTGGCCGGATACAACATGAAGGACGGCAGCGAGGTCGGCAACACGTTCAAGGAACCGGCCATGACCCTCAGCGTCAATGACGACTTGAAGGAACAGGACGAGCAGATCCACGAGATCCTCGTCGGGACCAAGATCGGTTCCTGGGTTGCCTACGTCCATCCCAAGAACGCCGACGAATCCGATGACGACGGCGCCTCCGCCAACCCGAAGGATCCGTCCCAGATCGATCAGCTGCTGATCCTGAAGGTCGTGGACGCCAAGGACAAGATCAAGGTCGACTTCACGAAGGAAGACGGCGACGCGAAGAAGGACGCCGAACCCACCGCCGACATCGCCGAAGACGGCAGCGGCACCGTGAAGATCCCCGCCGGCAACGAACCGCCCGCCGACCTGAAGGTCACCACCTTGAAGGAAGGCGACGGCGACAAGGTCAAGAAGTCCGACACCATCACGGTGGACTATGCCGGGGCCCGCTGGGAAGACGGCGAACAGTTCGATTCCAGCTACGAGAAGGGCTCCCCGGCGACCTTCGGCCTGGATCAGGTCATCAAGGGGTGGACCGAAGGCCTCGAAGGGGTCAAGGAAGGCTCCACCGTCCTGCTGACGATCCCCAGCAAGCTCGCCTACGACGGCCAGGACGGCATGCCGCAAGGTACCCTCGTCTTCGTCGTCGACGTGAAGTCGATCGACAAGCCCGCGAAGTAGAAATCCCGGAACGGAAACAGGAGAAGGACGAATATGTCTTTTGGCAAACGCGAGTACGACCGCACCAAACCCGAAGTCGACTTCCCCACGGAAGGCGCACCCACCGAATTGCGTTCGGAGGACCTCATCGTCGGTGACGGCGCCGAGGCGACCGCCGGCGCCACGGTTTCGGCACACTACGTCGGGGTCGCCTGGTCCACGGGCGAGGAATTCGACGCCTCCTGGAACCGCGGCGAACCGCTGCAGTTCCGGGCCGGTACCGGACAGGTCATCCAGGGCTGGGACGAAGGCATCCTGGGCATGAAGGTCGGCGGACGCCGGCGCCTGGAAATCCCCTCGCATCTGGCCTATGGCGAACGCGGGGCAGGGGCCGCCATCGCCGGCGGCGAATCGTTGATCTTCGTGGTCGACCTGGTGGACGTGCGCTAGCAGTCCTCCCGCCACGACGGCGCCGTCCCCCCCACCGGGGGGCGGCGCCGTCGTGCTTTCTAGTAACGTGGGTCCGGTGTCTGCCAAACGTAATGCGGGTGCGCCTTCGCGCACGGAAAAGCTCGTCAGCCTCACCTATGCCCTGATGTCCCGACGCCGGGGCTACACCCGGGCCGAGCTGCGGGGCATCGTGGATGACTACCAGGATTTGTCCGACGAGGCCTTCGAGCGCAAATTCGAACGTGATAAGAGCGATCTGCGCTCCCTCGGGGTCCCGCTGGAATCCCTGGTCGGGGACACCTACTACGGCAACGACCGCCAAGAGACCCACTACCGCGTCCGCCCCGAGGAATACCGGCTTCCCGCGGTGTCCTTCACCCCCGAGGAAGCCATGGCCCTGGGACTGGCGGCCCGGGTCTGGAAGGATCCGACGATCGCCTCCGCCGCGGACCGGGCCTTCAACCGGCTCTCCCCGGGCGCCGCCGGAAGCCCCGACTCCGAGGGCGCCTCCTTCGAGACCTTCGAACCGAGGCTCCATGCCGCGGACGCCGCCTTCCGCGATGTGCTCGGCGCCGTATGGGATCGAACCCCGATCCGTTTCAGCTACCGTGCGGCCTCCGGGCAGAGCGCCGTGCGCACCATCGAACCCTGGGGCATCGGCAACCGCTTCGGCCACTGGTACCTCGTGGGCCGCGACCGCGACCGGGACGGCCAACGCATCTTCCGGCTCTCGCGGATCTGTTCCGAGATCGCCCGTCGCCCGGGCACCGTCGAGAGACCCGAAGGATTCCGCATCGCAGAGGTCCTGGACGGGCTGGACCCCGACACGGCCCGCCAACGGGCGAGGGTGCGTCTGGCCCCGGGGCGGGGACTGGCCCTGCGGAGCCGGGCGGTCGAGCCCGTCGACGGCACGGACCCGGGGCAACCACCTGCCGGGCAGGACCCCGAGGACACCGCCGATACCGTGTGCCTGGACTACCAGGACGACGAGGCGCTCAGCGCCGAAATCGCCGAACTCGGTCCGGCAGCGGCGGTCCTGGGCCCCGAGGGCCTGCGCGACGCCGTCGGACGCCGCTTGCAGGGGGCCTGCGAAGCACAAAACGCCCCGGTGCCGGCCTACTCCTTCGGACAGGCACGCCCCGGGGGCCGGCCGTCCTCCTCCGACGTCGTGGCCCGGGCCCTGGACATCATCGCCTACGTGGTGCGCGAAGGCGCCCCGCTGCTCGAGGACACCGCCGCGCGGTTCGGATTGTCCCGGCGTCGGCTGATCGAGGACCTGACCATGATCCAGCTCTGCGGGGTCCCCAATGGCCTGCCCGATGAACTGATCGACGTCGACCTGGAGGGGGACCGGGTCTCCATCGTCAACGCGGAGGGCCTCGCGGCCCCGATCCGGCTGAACCTCCTGGAGGCCTTCTCGCTGCTGGTCGGATTGCAGACCCTCCTGGACCTGCCCGGGACCACGGACCGCAGCGCCGCGCGGTCGGCGCTGGAGAAGCTGCGCGGGGCCGCGGGGGAATTCGCGGACATCGACCGGATCGCCTCCGCGCGGTTGGCAGCCACCGAGTCCTCCGCCGTCCGCGAGACGGTGAGCGCCGCCGTGGCCTCCGACGAGGTGCTCCAGCTGCGCTACCACCAACCCAGCCGCGACGAGATCAGCGACCGGGAGATCGAGCCGATCCGCCTCCTGGAGGACGGTGGCCGGACCTATGTCCAGGCGTGGTGCCGCAGCTCCCGGGCCAGACGGAACTTCCGGCTGGATCGGATCCTCTCCGCACGGGCCACCGGTGAGAGGTTCGTCCGCGAGGCCGAACGACACACCGTGGCGGAGGGCACGCTCTACACTCCGGCCCCGGAGGACATCGCCGTCGAACTCGGATTCGCCCCCCGGCTGCACCGGCTCGTCGAGGAATTCGCCCCGTACCAGAGCGCGAAGGCCAAGGACGGGACCCTGATCGCCGAGGTCGGTGTCCCGGCGCCGGAATTGCTGCCCGGGCTGGTGGCCCGGCACGGCGGAGGCCTGCGGGTCATCGCCCCCGACACCGCCGCCGACACCACGCGCCGCTGGTTGGACGCGGCCCTGGCCGCCCACGAAAACCGTCGCCCCCACCCCCTGACCAAGGAGAACGCATGATGCCCTGGTGGTTCTGGATCCTGCTCTGGGCCGTGCTGGCCCTGGCCACCCTCGTGTTCCTGGGCCTGTGCGCCCTGCACCTGTACCGCAAGTTCATGGTCATGTTCGATGAAGTGACCACGGCCGGGGACGCCCTGTCCCTGCCGCCGGGGGAAGCATTGGAAGAGGACCTCGGGGGCCGGCCGCGGCCGCCGGCGGGTACCGCGGTGTTGTTCAGGTCCCGCGACGCGGCCCGGCGGGAATATGACGCCGGGAAACAGGCCCGCCGCACCGCCCGCCGCGAGCGCAGGATCGCCGGAAAACATCGGCGGGGACAGGCCCAACGCGTAGGCGACCTGTACCGGCGTGACGTAGACTGAGAGCCAGACGAAAGGAAGTTCCACCCATGGCTGGTCTACAGGGATGGCATATTGTCATCATCGTTGTGTTGGCGCTGATTCTCTTCGGTGCCCCCAAACTCCCGGGGCTGGCACGTTCCCTCGGGCAGTCCATGCGCATCTTCAAGTCCGAGGTCCGCCAGATGAAGGACGACGATCCACAGGCTCCGCAGGACCCCCAGGATCCGACGGCCACCGACGAGCCCTACGAGGGCAAGGTCGTGGACCCGGAACACCGCGGCCCCAAGCGCTAGTTCCCGGTGGCGGAAAAGACAGGGCGTAAATCCAACCCCGAAGGGAGGATGGCGCTCAAGGCACACCTGATCGAGCTGCGGAACCGGCTCTTCATTTCCCTCGGTGCCCTTTTCGTCGCGGCGGTCGGGGGATTCTTCCTCTACCAACCGGTGCTCGGTCTGCTCTTCCAACCGTTGAAGGACGCCGGCGGGACGGCGAACTTCAATACGGCGGTCTCGCCTTTCGACATCATGATCAAGGTGTCGCTGTTCCTGGCCCTGATCATGGCCTCCCCGGTCTGGCTCTACCAGCTCTGGGCGTTCATCGTCCCGGGGCTGAAGAAGAAGGAAAAGCGCACCGCGCTGTCCTTCATCAGCGTCGCGGTACCACTGTTCCTCGGCGGCATCTACCTGGGCTACTGGGTGCTTCCCCACGCCCTGCTGTTCTTCCTGGGGCTGACCCCCGATATCGCGGTGAACCTCATCACCGTCCAGGACTATCTCACCTTCGTGCTGCGCCTGCTGATCGCCTTCGGCATCTCGATGATCATCCCCGTGCTGTTGGTGGGGTTGAACATGGTCGGGATCCTGCCCGGCAAACTGATCGTGAAGAACTGGCGGATCACCGTCTTCCTGATCTGCCTGGTGGCGGCGATGGCCGCCCCGGGCGGCGACGCACTGACCATGTTCGTCCTGGCCGGACCACTGCTGGTGCTCTTCGCCGCCGCCACCGTTTTCTGCCTGCTCAACGACCGGCGTCGGGCCAAACGCCGCCTCGAACAGCAAGAGGAGAACGAGAGGTTGATCGCCAACGGCGAATCCATCGACTGAGCCGTGGTGACGCCCGGGTAGGCTGGTTTTGTCCCCTGAGACGAGACACCAATGAAGGGGTGGTCAGGCATGGGCTCTCCAGCAGAGCAGTACGCCGCGTGGCGTGAACGCGCGGCCGAGGAAAAAACCCATTTCGGCGCGTTCCGCCGGAGCCTGGAATTCGAACTCGACGACTTCCAGATCCAGTCCTGCACCGCCGTCGAAGAAGGCCGGGGCGTCCTGGTGGCCGCGCCGACCGGCGCCGGGAAGACCGTGGTGGGCGAATTCGCGATCCACTGTGCACTGCAGCGGGGCATGAAGGCGTTCTACACCACGCCGATCAAGGCGCTGAGCAACCAGAAATACAACGAGCTGGCCGCCTATTACGGCCACGATCGGGTGGGGCTGCTCACCGGGGACACCTCGATCAACAGCGAAGCCGACGTGGTCGTGATGACCACCGAGGTCCTGCGGAACATGCTCTACGCGGATTCTGATACCTTGACCGGTCTGGCCTACGTCGTCATGGACGAGGTCCACTACCTTGCCGATAAGTTCCGTGGCGCGGTCTGGGAGGAAGTCATCATCCACCTGCCGCAGAGCGTCCAGGTCATTTCCCTCAGCGCCACCGTCTCCAATGCCGAGGAATTCGGCGGCTGGTTGGATACGGTCCGCGGGGATACCGCCATCGTCGTCACCGAACACCGTCCCGTCCCGCTCTGGCAGCATGTCATGGTCGGTGGCCGGCTTCTGGACCTCTTCGCCGGAAACCTCGCCTTCGACCAGGCGGCGGCCCTGGAGGACCAGGGCGCCGAACACAGCATTGCCGTGAACCCGGAACTCACCCGGCTGGCCCAACGCGATGAACGGCATCAATTCCGTGGCGGTGCCGGTCGGGCCCAGCGCCGGGGACGAGGCCATGCCGGGCCCCGCAACACCTCCGGACCACCCCAGAAACATCGGGTCTCCCGCCCCGAAATGGTGCTTTCGCTGGACCAGTCGGGACTGCTGCCGGCCATCTTCTTCATCTTCTCCCGCAAGGGCTGCGATGCCGCCGTCGCCCAATGCGTGCGCACCGGTTTCTTCCTCACCACCGAGGCCGAATCACGGATCATCGAAGAAGAGATCGACGCCGTGGCCCGGGAGATCCCGGCAGGGGACCTGGAAGTCATCGGTTTCTGGTCCTGGCGTGAAGGCCTCCTGCGGGGATTCGCGGCCCACCATGCCGGATTGCTGCCGATTTTCAAGGAAGTCGTCGAGAAGCTCTTTGCCCGGGGCGTGGTCAAGGCGGTCTTCGCCACCGAGACCCTGGCCCTGGGGGTGAACATGCCGGCACGGTCGGTCGTGTTGGAGAAGCTCGAGAAATTCAACGGGGAATCGCATGTCTCGATCACCGCCGGCGAATACACCCAGCTCACGGGGCGTGCGGGCCGGCGGGGGATCGACATCGAGGGCCACGCGGTGGTCCTCTGGCAGCCGGGCACCGATCCGGCGGCGGTGGCAGGTCTCGCCTCCAAACGCACGTACCCGCTGAACTCCAGCTTCCGCCCCACCTACAACATGTCGTTGAACCTTTCGGCGCAGTTCGGGATGGGGCGGGCACGCACCATCCTGGAATCCTCCTTCGCCCAGTTCCAGGCCGACCGTTCCGTCGTCGGGCTGGCCCGGCAGGTCCGCAGCCGCCAGGAATCAATGGCCGGCTACGAGGAATCGATGGCCTGCCACCTGGGCGACTTCAAGGAATACGCCCGGATCCGCCAGGAACTCGGGCAGGCCGAAAAGGATGCGTCGCGCACCGCCCACCGGATGCGTCGGTCGGCGGCCGAGGAATCCCTGGAACAGGTCGTCCCGGGCGACGTCATCGACGTGGCCGGTCCGCGCCGGCTGGGACGCTGCGTGATCATCGCCGTCTCCGATTCGCTGCGTGATCCCCGTCCGACGGTGCTGACCGAGGACCGCCAGGTCCGCCGGGTCGGGGTCCAGGACCTGGACGGCCCGATCGAGGTCATTTCACGGATCCGCATCCCGAAGTCCTTCACCGGCCGCACGCCGAAGGAACGCAAGGACCTGGCCGCCTCGCTGCGCAATGCGCTGCAGGAACAGCGGCCACCTCGTCGGGGGGCCAGCGGCTTCGACTTCCCGGGCACCGACCGGCAGGAAGCCCGCATCACCGAGTTGCGTCGGCAAATGCGTCGGCATCCCTGCCACGGCTGTTCCGAACGGGAGGACCATGCCCGTTGGGCCGAACGCTGGTGGAAGCTCAAGGCGGAAACCGACAGGCTCTCGGGCCAGATCTCCGGGCGGACCAACACCATTGCCAAGACCTTCGACCGCGTGTGCACGATCCTGGAACACTACGGCTACCTGGCCCTTCCCGAGGGAGGTTCCCCGGACGGGGAACTGGTGACGACGGCCTCGGGGAACCGGTTGCGACGCATCTACGGCGAACGCGACCTGTTGACGTCCCTGGTGCTCGAATCGGGTTGCATGGATCAGCTGGGGGCCGCCGAGCTGGCGGGGTTCGTCACCACGCTGGTCTACCAGGCCAAACGCGAGTCCACCGCCGGGCATCCCAAGATGCCCAGCCGGCAGGTCGAGGAAGCCTGGACGGTTGCGGTACGCAACTGGTCCGAACTGACCGACCTGGAGGAAGCCAACCGGCTCCCGGAGACGGGCGAGCCGGATTCCGGCCTCGTCTGGCCCATGTACCTGTGGGCGCGAGGGAAGGACCTGAAGGACTGCCTGCGCGGCACCGACCTGGCGGCCGGGGACTTCGTGCGCTGGGCCAAACAGGTCATCGACACCCTGGACCAGTTGGCCAAGGTCCCGGACCTGTCCCCGGTGCTGGCCGGGAGGTGCCGGGCAGCGGTGGACGCCGTGCGTCGCGGTGTGGTGGCCTACTCCAGCGTCGCCGACTAGGCACGCTTCCGGCAGGCCAACCACCACCGGGCATCAAGAACCACTTTGGGGGCGAGCCGTCGGGCCGCCCTCCTGCAGGGAAGGAAGTACACATGCCCGCACTGGTCATGTACCGCAACGGAGCCATCTACAGCGCCGCGGATCCATTCGCCACGGCAATGCTCATCGATGGAGGCTCCGTGGCCTGGGTCGGCCAGGAGGCGGCCGCGGACGCGCTGATCGACGAGAGGATGGAGATCGTCGACCTGGACGGGGCACTGGTGGCTCCGGCCTTCGTCGACTCCCACGCCCACCTGACCGAGACCGGCGTCGCTCTGGCCTCGCTGGACCTGTCGGGCTGTACCTCGGTGGACGGATTCCTCGCCGCGGTCTCCGAACGGGCCGCCACCCGGCCCGGCCCGGTCATCGGGGCCGGGTGGGATGAGAGCACCTGGCCCGAGGCCCGGACCCCCACGGTGGAGGAGCTGGACACGGCGGCTCCGGGCCGGGAGGTGTATCTGACCCGTGTCGACGTTCATTCGGGCCTGGTCAGCAGTGCATTGGCTGCTGCTGCCGGAATCCACGGTCTCGACGGTTGGGACGGCGGCCCCGTGGCCGTGCGTGAAGCCCATACCCGGGTGAGGGAGCACATTCTCTCCTTTGACGCCGGATCCCGCGCCGACCACCAGCGCCGGGCCCTGCAGCATCTGGCCTCCCACGGCTACGCGGCCGTCGCCGAAATGGCGGCCCCGCATATCGGGACCCGCGCGGATGTCTCGGCATTGAACGACCTGCTCGACGCCGAGGGCGAGGACCTGCCGGCGGTGCGGATCTATTGGGCCGAAACCGTCGACACGGCACAGCAGGCCCGCAGCCTGTTCGATGACTTCGATAGTCCACGGATGGCCGGGCTCGGCGGGGACCTGAACATCGACGGCTCGCTGGGCTCCCGGACCGCCTCCCTGCGCGAACCCTATGCCGACGCCCCCTCCACCAGCGGCTGTCTCTATCTGGACGCGGAAACGATCGCCACCCATGTCCAGGCCTGCACCGAAGCCGGTATCCAGGCCGCGTTCCACGTCATTGGCGATGCCGGCATGGATGAGGCGGTGGCCGGGTTCCGGCTGGCCGCCGACCGGCTGGGGATCGCGGCCATCCAGCGGGGTCGCCACCGGATCGAACATGCCGAGATGCTGGACGAGACCGCGATCGACACCTGGCTAGAACTCGGGGTCACGGTCTCCATGCAACCGCTTTTCGATGCCCTCTGGGGCGGCCCCCATGGCCAATACGAACAACGCCTGGGGGGTGAACGTTCGGCGCGGATGAATGAAGTCGGCCGTCTGCTGACCAGAGGGGTGCCGGTCTGCCTGGGCTCCGACAGCCCGGTCACGGAGATGAGCCCCTGGGCCACCGTCAAGGCGTGTCTTGAACACCACACCGAATCGTCCCGGATCTCGGCACGGGCCGCCTTCGTCGCCCATACGCGGGCCGGCTACCGGGGCTTCGGGGATCCGGACCCGTTGGCCGGTCAGCTCGTCCCGGGCTCGGAGGCGACCTTCGCAATCTGGGCGGCTTCCGAACTGGCGGTCCAGACCCCCGACGCCCGGGTGTCCTCCTGGAGCACCGACGCCCGGGCCGGGACCCCGATGCTTCCCGTGCTCGAGGACTCCCTGCCGACCTGCCTGGGCACGGTACGTCGGGGACGGAGCATCTTCCGTCGTGCGTGAGCGCCGCCCCGGCGATTTCCGATGCGCGGAAAGGGTGTCGCGACGCGCCGGGCCTGACTAGGTGGTACGCCTGAAAATGCTAGTCAGGCTTCAGTTGACAGGGCGATCTGAGCCGATAGGGTGGATTCTCAACGGCGATGGTAGGGAGTCCTACAACGTCGAGTCGGCATCACGGCAAATAAACAAAGGTCTGGCCCCGGGAGCAGTAGAAAACAAATTGCTTGTGCTTGAATGCACTCTTTTTGGTCCGAAGTTCCCGGGGTCTTTCCGTGCCCTCAGGTCGGTGAACGGTATACTTGGTCATTGGCTTTTCCCCACCCGGTCCTCCGGCGGGGGAGTGGACCGTTGGTCCGCAGTCGTGTCCGAAGGTCCCGAGGGATCGCATCGAGGCCCCTGGGGGGCCGCCGAGACAGTTCAGAAGGGTAAAACCGCGTGCGGGTAATCACCATCATTCCGACCTATAACGAGATCGAGTCCCTCCCCATCACGATCAAGCGTCTGCGCGAATCCGTCCCGGAGTCGGATGTCCTGGTGGTCGATGACAACAGCCCCGATGGCACCGGTGAGTTCGCCCGGAACCTGGGAACCACGGACCCGCAGGTCCATGTGCTGCACCGCAAGGGCAAGGAAGGCCTCGGGGCCGCCTATCTGGCAGGATTCACCTGGGGCCTGGAACAGGGCTATGACGTGCTCGTCGAACTCGATGCGGACGGATCTCACCAGCCCGAACAGCTTCCTCGCCTCCTCGAGGCGCTGAACACCCAGGGGGCCGACCTGGTCATCGGGTCCCGGTGGGTCCGTGGGGGCAGCGTCGTGAACTGGCCGCCCTACCGCAAGCTCATTTCCCTGGCCGGCAGCACCTACTCCCGACTGATGTTGGGGCTGGGCATCCGGGATATCACCGCGGGCTTTCGTGCCTTCCGCCGGGAGACCCTCGAAGCGCTGGACTTCAACGACATAGAATCCGTGGGCTATGGTTTCCAGGTGGACATGACCTTCCGGGTGGCACTGATGGGCAAGAAGATCGTCGAAGTCCCGATCACCTTCGTGGAACGCGAACTCGGGGTATCGAAGATGAGTGGGAACATCGTGGTCGAGGCCATGCTCAATGTCACCCGCTGGGGGCTGGGTGCCCGCTGGAGGAAGCTGACCGGAAAGCTGTGAGATCGTCCCACCGTGCCGTGGAATGAGAAGAGGCCGGTTCCCGCACCCCACAGGTGCGGAAACCGGCCTCTTTATTCTTTGTGCGTCCGGTCGAGCTCGACGAGCGGTTAGGCTTCGATCTTCTCGCCGCGGCCGGCGCGGAGCTTATTCAACCGATCCTTGAGGGTCTGTTCGAGCTCGTCGATGGAACGGCGCTCCAGCAGCATGTCCCAGTGGGTACGGACCGGCTTGTCCTTGGAGGTGTCCGGCAGTTCGCCGTCGACCAAGAGTGCTTCCTTGCCGGTCTTGGAGACCCAGGAGAGGGGAATCTCGGCCTCGGTGGAGAACATCACGAAAACCTGCTCCCCATCGGCGCAACGGTACTCCACGCGCTGACGCGGTGCCGGCTCCACCCCGGCTTCGGTCTCCATGCTCTGTGCGCCCAAACGCATTCCACGCAGACTGCGATCGCTCATGTTTTCTCCCTACTACGTTCTGCTGCTCTTCGGCATCATCCACTGTTTACAACGCCTGGGGTGGGGTAATCATTCCCCTGAGCCCTTGGCGGAAGCCACAAAGACACCAGTATACGCGTTGCCAGCCCACGTTGTCGTTTAACGAGGTGGGGCACGAAGGGTGTTCCCTCCGTGCCCCACCATCTGGTGTTATCAGCCGTGGAAACCTAGGGCTGCTTCGGGGCGCCCGGTGCCGTGGCGGCGCCGGCCGAATCGTCACCGTCCGTGAAGTTGCCCAAGGCCCCACCGATGCCCTTGAGGGCTTCGCCGACCTCGCTGGGGATGATCCACAGTTTGTTCGAGGAGCCCTCGGCCAGCTTCGGAAGGGTCTGCAGGTACTGGTAGGCCAGCAACTTCTGGTCCGGGTTTCCGGCGTGGATGGCGTCGAAGACCTTCTCGATCGCCTGGGCTTCACCATCGGCGCGCAGGATGGCGGCCTTGGCGTCACCTTCGGCAGCGAGGATGGCAGCCTGACGCTGGCCCTCGGCGGTGAGGATCTGGGACTGCTTGGTGCCTTCGGCGGTCAGAATGGCGGCACGGCGGTCACGCTCGGCGCGCATCTGCTTCTCCATCGAGTCCTGGATGGACAGCGGCGGGTCGATGGCCTTGAGCTCCACCCGGGAAACGCGGATGCCCCACTTGCCGGTCGCCTCGTCCAGGACGCCGCGCAACTGGCCGTTGATCTGGTCACGGCTGGTCAGCGCCTCTTCGAGGTTCAGGCCGCCGACGACGTTACGCAGCGTGGTGGTGGTCAGCTGTTCGACCGCCTGGATGTAGTTGGCGATCTCGTAGGTGGCCGCCCGCGGTTCGGTGATCTGGAAGTACACGACGGTGTCGATGGAGACCACGAGGTTGTCCTCGGTGATCACCGGCTGCGGCGGGAAGCTGACGACGTTTTCACGCAGATCCAACAGCGGCAGCAGGCGGTCCACGAATGGGATCAGCAGCGTCAGGCCCGGTCCGAGCGTGCGCTGGTATTTACCCAGCCGCTCCACGATGCCTGCCCGCGCCTGCGGGACGATGCGTACCGATCGCAGGAGCACGATGATCACGAAGACCGCGAGTACTGCCAGGACTATGCCTAGGCCTGTCATTGATGGTTCCTCTTTTCCTTATGGCCCTTCGCAGGGCATTGGACTGACCAGATCCGGATGTTTCCTTCTCCGGCCGTGTCGAAGTACTAGTTCTCGTGTGGTTCCGCGGCGCGCATCGTGATGTACGCCGTGGCTCCATCGATGCTCACGACGGTTCCGTACATCCCGGGAGCCAACGCGGCGTCGTCCTGGCTTCTGACGCTCCAGGTCTCTCCGCCGATCTTGGCGCGGCCACCGAGTTTCGTGGTGGGTTCGAGCACGAGGGCGTCCTGGCCGACCAGGCGATCGACATTGGTCAGCCGGTCGGCGGGGCCCTTATGCAATTGCCGGAGGGCGATCGGTCTGATGAAGAGGATCATGGCCAGGGAAACGAGGCAGAAGGCCAGGGCCTGAAGCCAGAATTCTCCGCCGGCGAGGGCCACGACGACCCCACCGAGTGCGCCGGCACTGAGCATGATGAAGTACAGGTCCAGCGACATCATTTCGATGATCGCCAGGATCAGGAACAGTGCGAGCCAGAAGACCCAACTGTTCTCGAGGACCCATTCGAACATTTCGTCACCCGCATGCGTTGGGAGGGCGCTTGCCACCCTCGGTCCTACCATCTTGCATGATGAGTGCCGGTGGGATCGTCACCCTTGGGAGGTATGTTCGAGTCCTTCCGCTGGTCCGCGCGCTATCGACGGCGAAACACCTGCAGGCGGAAGGCGGCGGTGACCCGGGCCGGCATCGGGTGGGTCTGCAACCGGGAGCGGGTCGACGCGTCATCGTGGTGGTGGCCCGCCGGGCCCATCGTGGCCAACCGGACGGCGTCGTCCGTGGAAAGCTCCAGCGAGGAACGGATTTCCCGGGTGTGGACGGCCTCGAATTCCGGGCCCACCGCCGCGGCCACGGACTCGTCCTTCCCGGCCGCGATGCCGAGCAGCCCCAGGGGCACCGTGGCTTCTGCCAGATGTCCGGGCAGGGGAGTGGCCACCAGGGCCAGCCCGCCCGGGGCGATGACGCGGGCAAATTCCTTGCCGTTGCGAGGGGCAAAGACGTTCAACAGGAGATCGACGCCGGCGTCGGCAACCGGAAGCGGACGCCAGAGATCCCAGACCAGCGCCCGGGTCCGGGGAAGCCTGGCGGCACGCCGCATGGCGTACCGGGAGATGTCCAGCGCAAGGGCGGGCGGCCTCTGGCCGCGGGATCCGGCCAGGGCCGAGGCCACCGCGTCGAGGTAGTACCCCGTTCCGGCGCCGGCATCGAGAAGTCGCGGGACCCGGTCCGGAAATCCCGTCAGGGCCTCCTGGGCGAGGGCGTCGGCCAAAGGTTCGTAGTGTCCGGCAGCCAGGAAGGAGGCCCTGGCCTGGACCATGGCGGCCGTATCTTCCCGAAAGGAGGTGCCCCGGCCGGTCAGGAGATTGAAGTAGCCCTGCTTGGCGGCATCGTAGCGATGCCCTGTGGGGCAGGTGAGCGTGCGCTCCCCGGAGGAAGCCGCTGCCAGGGTCCCGGCGCAGAGCGGGCAGCGCAGGGGGACCAGATCATCGCTCATGGCTATTTCCTTCAATAAGTCTTTCAGATACGCTCACGGGGTGAAACCAGATCAGTTAGAGCTCCTGACCACTGTATCCGCCCCCGCTTTGGACCCGGCCGGTCGCCGGGTGGTGTTCGCGGCGACCAGGCCCAGCTTCGACGCCGATTCCGGGGTGGGGCAGCTCTGGCTGATCGAGCTTGATGAATACGGCAGCGCCGCGGGCCCCGCGCGGAGGATCACCCGCGGGACCTCGGATGCCCAGCCCAGGTTCTCGCCCGACGGGCGGTTGATCGCCTTCCTGCGCCCCAATGGCGAGGGCGTCCCGCAGTTGGCCATCGTCGACGCCCGCGGCGGTGAACCCCGGGTGATCACCAACCGCCATCTGGGGGTGTCGGAGTTCGTCTTCTCCCCTGATGGCCGCCGGGTGGCCTTCGGCAGCCGTACCCCCGAGGAAGGACGCTACGGCACCGTGGAGGGGGTGGGCGCCGGGGCCGAGGCCCCACGCCGGATCACCGGATATAAGTACCGGTTCAACGGGCTCGGATTCGGCAACGACCGCCGGAACGGGATCCACCTCATTGAGGTCCCGGCCCCCGACGCCGAACCCTTCATCAAGCCCGTGGGCCGGGCAGCTAAGACCGTCCAGAAAGCCGCCGCGGCCCGCGAAAACGTAGAGGGGGACAGCCACACCTGCCAGGCACCGGCCGAGGGCTTCCCGGTGACGCGCCTGCTCACCCCCGCCGATGCCGATTGCAACAGTCCGGAGTTCGGGCCCGATGGCAAGCACCTGTATTTCACCGCGGCATTGCATCACGGAGCCGATGCGGATCTGCGCTCGATGATCCACCGGGTCCCGGTGGAGGACGTGGACACCTCGGCAGCGGGAGAACCCGACGTCGAATTGGTGGCCGGCTCACCGTCGGGCGATACTGTTTACGACGCAGCGACCTTCAGCCGCGACGGGGAGAAGCTGTTTCTGCTGGGGAGCAAGGTGGGGGAGTCGGGCACCGACTTCGTGGCTCATAGTGCCGCCGTCCATGTCCTGCCCACCGAAAAGATCGGGGCGGCGGAACCCACCCTCCTGACCGATCCGCAGATACTCGACTACAGCGAAAGCGGAGGCCTCTTCCCCGTGGGCTCCGGTGAGGTCGCCGCCTTGGCCCGGGTGCGGGGCAGTAGCGAACTCCATGTCATCGACGCTTCCGGTGCGACCCGGATCCTGGTTTCGGGCCCGCTGGAGGTGACCGGGGTTTCGGAGGCCGCGGACATCGTCGTCGTGTCCTATACCGACCCGGCCACCCCCGGGGAGATCGCCCTGGTGCAGGACGGCGGAGTGGTTGCCTTGACGGATTTCGCCGCTCCGTTGCGCGAGCAGACCCGCATCAGCGCACCACATGAACTGACCGTGCCTTCGGCCGACGGCTATCCGGTCCATGGCTGGCTCTATCTGCCCGAAGGCGAGGGCCCCCACCCGGTGCTGCTGAACATCCATGGTGGCCCCTACGCCCAATATGGTTGGGGTTATTTCGACGAGGCTCAGGTCTATGCACGGGCCGGATACGCGGTACTGCAGTGCAACCCACGGGGCAGCGCCAGCTACGGCCGTGCCCACGGCCTGGCCATCAAGGAGGCCATGGGCACCGTCGATCTGCAGGACGTATTGGCCTTCCTGGATGGTGCGGTCGCCGCCGAGCCGTCGCTGGATGGGAACCGGGTCGGGGTGTTGGGCGGTTCCTACGGCGGATACCTCACGGCCTGGACCATCGCCCACGACCACCGTTTCGCCGCAGCGATCGTGGAGCGTGGATTCCTGGATCCGATCTCCTTCGTCGGTTCGAGCGACATCGGCTGGTTCTTCGGTGACGAGTACACCGGGCGGGATGTGGCCGCAACCCTGGAACAAAGTCCGATGGCGAAGGTCGGGCAGGTGCGGACCCCCACCCTGGTGATGCATTCGGAAGAGGATTACCGGTGCCCCTTGGAACAGGCCCAGCGCTACTACGTGGAGTTGCTGCGGCAGGGGGTCGAGACCGAATTCCTGCTCTTCCCCGGGGAGAACCACGAACTCTCCCGCGCCGGGACGCCGTGGCACCGTCGCCAACGCTTCGAGGCGATCCTGGACTGGTGGGATCGGTACCTTCCGGTGAACCCGGCCCGCGACTGATCGTTGGTGGGCCCGGGGAGCTAGAAGCCCAGGCCCGCCCGGGCGGCAGCAATATCGGCGCCGGCCCAGCGGCTGGCGTATTCCTCGGCGCCCACCAGGCTGCGGGTCATCGCCCGATCGATGTAGACCGTTCCGTCCAGATGGTCGGTCTCATGGGCGAGGATCCGTGCCTGCCATCCATGGAATTTGCGCTGGATGGTTTCCCCGGTGGGAGTCGTATAGGTGGCTGCCAGATCGGCTGGACGCTCGACGACCGCCTGGAAGCCGCTGAAGGACAGGCACCCCTCGTAGAAGGAAGCCGTCCGCGTGCCCACGGCCTGATAGTGGGGATTAATGATCGCGAAGTACTCAAGCGATTCCCGTTCACGCACCCTGGCGATCTCGGCATCGGTGGCGAAGGTGTCCTCCAACACGGCCAGTCGCAGGGGAAGTCCGATCTGCGGGGCGGCCAAACCAACCCCGGGGGCGGCATGCATGGTGGCCCGCATGATCTCCAGCAAGGCCTCCAACACTTCCGGTTCCAGCTGACCGGTGTACTCCTGTGCTTCCATCCGCAGCACGGGATGGCCGAGTTGGACGATGGACGGCAGTGTTTCGGGCAGCAAGGTGCCGTGGTTTCCCCGGGTGGCGCGTTCGAGCATGGTCCCCACCAGATCCGCCAGCCGGCCGGGGGAGTAGGCGGCAGTTACAGATCGGTCCAGGGTCATCGAAGCGGGCTTTCCTGTTGGGAGGGGGCGGGATCGTGGAGGGAATCTTCATCGGAGGTCCCGGGAACCAGCGGTCGCAACGCCATGAGCCGGCTGCCCAGCCGGGCGGCATCGACGGGATGACCTTCCACCGCATCGGGGTCGGGCGGATCCACGCAAATCAGATCGGTGCGCACATCGCGGTCGTACAGGACGTCGATGAGGTTGGCCAGGCGCTTCCAGGCGCTGGTCGTGGCCCGGTCCGGTGCGGGGATGCCATCGATGATGACATGGTGGAAATTCCGGGCCAGGTGCAGGTAATCGGAGGCTGCCGAGGGGCGGTCGCACAGGTCGCGGAAATCGAACCAGGCCTGCCCATGGGCGGCACGCTGGGCCGTGAAGCTGTGCGTCGTGGGCTTGAGGTCGGTGATTTCGTTGTGGTGGGGGACCGCGAGTCCTGCCTGGGCCAGTTGTTCCGCCGTGCCGGGGACGATGATGTGCCCTGCCGCATAGCCGGAGAGGCGGTCTGCTTCGGTGATCCGGGCCCGGTAGTCGGTTCCGCCGTCGAGCATGACCACTTTCATACGTGACTTGATCAGTTCGATGGTCGGTTCGAAGAGGTGGTGGAAGTAGTCATTGGGCAGCAGATCGTCCGGGGCATAGTTCGAGGTCGCGATCAGCAGGATTCCCCGGGCAAAAACTGCCTTGAGTGCGCGGGCAAAGAACATCGCATCGCCGGGGTCGTGCACGTGGAGTTCGTCGAAGCACAGCACCCGTACGTCCCCTAGCAACTCGTCCAGTGCCACCTCGACGGCGGTATCACCGGCGGACTCAGCCAGTTCGGAACTATGCGCCGAGGCATGGAGATCGCGGAAGAAATCGTGGAAGTGCAGCCGGCGGGTGGCCTCGCTCTGTAGTGCCTCATGCACCAGCCCCATGAGCCATGACTTGCCGCGCCCGGGAGGGCCGTAGATGTAGAAGTTCTCCACCGACGCCGTTTTGGAGCGTCGTGAAAGCGCCCGGGCAGCGGCCGTGGAGAGGTCTCTGACCAGGGACTGCTGCTGGGGATCGAGTTCCACACCTGCTGCGTCAACGGATGCCTGGACCCGGGCGATGATCTTCCGCACTGAATTACGCGGGCCGAACGGCAGGGGAGAGGGCCTCATCGGGCCGACTCCCGTGCTTGCGAAGTCTTCATGGGTGCATTCTACAAAGGTTGCTGCACCATTGGGTCATACGTCCTGGGCCACGCCGCCTGCGACCCCTTCCGCATTGACACGAGCCTGCTGATCCTTGTCCTGCTGGGCATCGCGGATGCCCCTTCTGACCGCTGAACGGATAGTGGTGTGAAGGAGATAGAAAAACACCCCGAGGCCGAGCGCGCAAAGGACGATGGAGTTGAGTATCGAGGCATCCATATACTGGAGTGTACTTCGTGATGACGTCCTATTGGAAACGGTTGGAAGATTGTCAAAACATACGCTCATCAGGGCCGCGACGCTGACTGACTCACCATCGATAGCCGATAAAAGCCACGACGGTGGCGCGAGCAGCAGTGCCGTGCCTGGCTATGTGGGTGCCATGAAGGACCCGGATCGTCTGGTGTTGGTGGCAGAAGCCGGCGGACAGGTGGTCGGCTGGGCAAAAACCCATGTCTGGGACCATGCCGACGGCCCTGCGTTGGCCGGACATTATCTAGGTGGCGTCACCGTCGACCCCAGGTGGAGGCGGCAGGGGATTGCAGCTCGCCTCACGCAAGAGCGGCTGGCCTGGATCTGGACCCGTAACCACGAGGCATGGTGCGTGGTGAACGCTGAAAATATTGCCTCGATCGAGCTACACCGTGCGTTGGGATTCGTTCAGGTTGCCGCGGCGGCACGGTTTCACACGACCATATTTGCTGGGGGACGAGGGCTGCTCCTTCGAGCCGAACGCCCCATTGAGAGCCCCAATCACTAGAGTTATGCAGGGGAGAGGTGGTGAGGTCAAGCAGGGCCGGTCGTGGGTGTCTCGGAGCTGTGGGCCCACGGAAGGGCTTGGATTCTCCTCCGGCGTCAACCAGGAAGAACGCATCAGCCGAACGGGATGGGCATGGCGGGGTGCGGGTGGAGTCAATGGCCGTGTCGATATCTCGGGGCTCCAGATCGACCGGCGGAGTCGGAACGCGAACGATGGCGTGTGAACGCAATCTGTGACGGTGCCGGAGAACACTCCGTGAGTGAGGCCGATGCACTTGATCTCTTATCAGACCGCGGGCCGGACGCTTTATGGCGGGCGGGATGGCGCTGGCATCAAGAGGCGTCGTCCAGCAGCACATAACCCAGTGGGCACGAATGCATTTCGCCGAAGTACCTGATCAGGACAGTCCGACCTTCACGATTTGATAAAGCGCCGATAATCTACATTATGTCAAGTAATGCTTTGCTCGGGGTTCTTCCTGTCCTTTGCCTACCCGAGTGAAACAGGCAGTCCTGCTGTCCTGTCTCACTACAGTTAGGGCAACTGTCCGCCTGTCTTGCCCAAGGTGGGCCTGCAATAGGTTTCGTCGGCCTAGAGTCGAAGCGTGGGACGTGCACTCACGGCGTCCGATGTTCGCACCGAACGAGAACCGATTCCGGGCACCCTGACGTTCAGGGAACAACACTCCCCTGCGCCCATCAATGGCCACCTCTCTGCATGCTGGTCGACGCCCTGAGAAGACGTCGTTCCCGTTGAACTTGGATGTCGCACCAAGAACCGTGGAAATCTCTTCGTAGCCATTCCGCGTCAGGTACCTTGCAGCACTTCCCTAGCATTCGCGCGTGCCCGAGCATTTGGCCCGACTACCGCGACGGCACGGGTCTCGTGATTTCTGTAGGACTCCGGCGCCATCATGAAATCAGACGACTCGCGGCACAAACCTGCGACGACAGATGTGCACACACAGCTTCGTCATCCGAGGGTCCAACCCTGCCCATCGGGGCATCGAGATCTGTGCTGAGTTCATTCCTTGTCCGACAGTCGGCTGCATAAGTCACAGCAGGGTCCTGTTGCCTGCTTGCGGGACACCAACTATTCACGGGTGAAAAGTGGCAGAAGGCCCCTGAACTTTTACCTGCGCGCGGCCACGAGGAGAGGCAGTGTGATAGCTGTTGCGATCATCCCGATGGCTACAGTCCATCCGAATGCTGAGCGAAAGTCTTCGGCAAACAGCCCGACGACCAGACCGAGCGCCAGACTCGCCAGGAACGAGATCCCTATTAGAGTGAAGGCGCTCGCCACGGGACGGTCTGCGGGGAAGATTCGGGCGAATGAACTAAACACAAGTCGATGGTAATTGCCGTATGACCTACTCGTGCTCCCCCGTCGTTGCCCAAAAGGGCTACCCGTGGACTTCAACGTCGCCCGCACAACGATTTCTTCCCCTTTTGTGTGGCGTTCTACGGGCATCCTGTCATTATTTGGCAGGGATGTGGTCTAGTCGGTCAATTCACGAGGCCACGTCACCCGTAAGCGTTCGAACACTATCCTGTCTTGCTCGGATCCAAACATCGTCGCGGGCGACGCAGTCACGTTCCCTATACCTGCGGTGCCCGCTATTCCAGCTCTCAAGGGATCCAACCCCTGGCAAGTCATCGCCGTGTTCCCTGATCTCGGAAACGAGCTCCGATGTTGCCGGTTTTGCCCCGTGCAGGACCTTGCCTAGGGGTTCGTCGGCGAGGCGAGAGGAATCACCGAAGTGCTCAACGGTGGATTCCGGGCAGGTACTTACGGCCGCCGGATGAGCGAGAGCGGATTCGGCCCAGCGGGTTTACACAGCGGTGACGTTAGGGGCATTGGCGCCGAGCGAGTGTTCCTCCATGCGCTCATTCTCCCGGCACGAGACGCATCTCTCTGGCATTACTCTGTGTTGGTGACTTGTTCGGACCTTCTGATTTCTCGGCTGCAGTCCTTGCCCTAGCCCTGACGTCAACGGGTATGCATATCCGTGAAAGCGCTCGAGGAGACGACGTGGCGAGATCCCCGTAGGCCGCCCTGACCGAGGATGAACGTGGGCCGTCCGTGACCTGATCGCATGTTGGATTTGATGGTTTGGTTCGACTGCCGAGAGATACCTGGAGCAAGCCCGTTTGAAGTCAGTTGAGTCACGCGAATAGTTTCCTGGCTATTCGTGGTCCACCCCAAGTGAGACGGGAAGACTCCACCGCCAGCACCGACTCTGGATGAAGACCGCGTTCCCTACGGGTGTCGGGCGCCGGCGCGGGGAGATCCATTCGACCTTCCAACTGCCGGTCTCCAGGCTGATTCGTGGTTTTGCCGCAACTCGGATATTCCACACCGAAACCATCAGAGTGATTGACGGTTGGAGAAACCCGCTTCGGCGGGCTGCAATGGTATGAAGGTATTCCCACGAACGGTCGTCGCGCCGCGGCCCGGTTGCGCTTCCCCGCGCCTGGAAGTGTTGGCTGTTCGGTCAATTGAGCAGGTGGAGGCTGAAATGAGCAATGCTGAAGAGCGAGGGTTGGTGGTTCGCCCCAGCCGATTTGGCCACGGGGAAACCCTCAGGTTGTTGACCGCTGCGATTGCCCATCACGGGGCCACGTTGTTTGCGGTCATTGATCACGCTGCCAACGCAGCCGAAGTTGATTTGGAGCTCCCCCCGACCGCCGTGGTGATCTTCGGCAATCCCGCGGTCGGCACACCGCTGATGCGCGGAGAGCCGGACCTGGCCCTGGACCTGCCCAGCCGAGTACTCGTCCGGGAGGACGCGACCGGCATGGTGGAGGTTGTCTACCTCGATCCAGCCCGTCTCGCTGAACGGCATGGGTTGGAGAGCAATCAGGTCAAGGGGCTCGTCGGGCTGACTGCGATCGTCGATGAAGCCCTGGGGTCCCGCTAACGCCGTTGCTTAAACCGTCTGGAGGGGCGGAGGGGCCGTGATGACGGAGCGTCCGTGCAGGGTCCTGGTCCGCGGACCCCCGGATTCTGGGGCGTGGTAACCTCCAGATTCGTCTACTATGACGGGCGTTTCTCCGGTCAGCTCATACGAATGGTGGCCCAAAACGCCCCTCGAAGGAGCAGGAAATGCCTACTGGACAAACTTTCGTCGTTGTCGGTGCCGGGCAAGCCGGCGGGACTGCTATTCAGAAGTTGCGTGCAGAAGGCTTTGACGGGCGGATCGTGCTCGTCGGCGCCGAATCCCACCTTCCCTATGAGCGGCCACCGCTGTCGAAGTCCTATCTGAAAAATGAAGGATGGCTCTCGCATAAGTCATTGCTGGGCCAACAGTGGTACGACAAACAAGAGGTCGAGGTCCGTCTCGGGACTCGAGCTGTAGCGCTGCGGAGCGACGATCACCAAGTGGTTCTCGACGACGATACGACGCTGGACTACGACAAGATCCTGATCGCAACCGGATCAAGTGCCCGACGATTGAAAGCGCCCGGTGCCGAACTTGCCGGTGTGCACTACCTGAGAACCCTTGAAGACTCCGAAGCGTTGGGTGCCGCCTTGGACAACGCGCCGAACGTCGTGATCGTCGGTGCGAGCTGGATCGGACTGGAAACTGCCGATGCCGCTCTGCAGAAGGGATGCCGGGTCACCGTGATCGGTCCGGGCGAAGCCCCGCTCGAGGCATCCATGGGAACGCTCCTGGGCGGGTATTTTGCTGACGTGCATCGAAGCCATGGCGTCGAATTCGAACTGGGGCGTCGTGTGGTCGGGCTGGAAGGCGCTGAAAGCGTCGAATCCGTCGTCGTCGACGACGGCACAAAATTTCCTGCCGACGTGGTGATCGTGGGGGTCGGGGCCGTTCCTGAGTCTGGATTTCTCGAGGAGCGGTTGCTTGCCGAAGACGGCGGCATCCGTGTCGACTCACGGATGCAGGCCGAGGCGCCCGATGTCTTCGCCGCTGGCGACATCGCTAGCGTGGCCAACCCCCTCTATGGCCGGCAAATGCGGGTCGAGCACTGGAATAATGCACTAATGGAGGGAAAAATTGCCGCACATTCAATGCTCGGACAGTCCTCCGATTTCGACCCGGCACCCTTCTTCTTCACCGACCAGTACGACCTTGCCTTGGAGTACGCCGGACGAGTGGATGCCAGGAGGGCCGATGATCCGGTGATCCGCGGGGATCTTGCTGCCGATCGGTTCCACGCTTTCTGGCTTGTTGACGACGTGGTTGTCGCTGGTCTGCATGTCAACGCGTGGGATGAGGGCATCGAACCGGTCCAGGAGTTGATTCGTTCCCAAGCCCGGGTGGATCCAGCTGAACTAGCCAATCCAGCAGTGCCTCTGACGCAATTGGTGCAGGCGTCCCGACCCTAGGTATTTTCCGCCCATGACCCGGGGCCGGCGCGCCGCCCGGTTCCGGGGGAACAAGTCAGTGGGGTTCAGCGGCTCAGGCCGGTTCCACGCGGAGCCCGGTCGAAGACGGGGGGATGATTCTTCGGCGGGGGCACTGCTGGCGACGGCGCCATCAGGTTGTCGCAGAGCGTCAGGGGCGGTGTTGCACGATGTTGACGACGGTGCCGTCGGGCGCACGGACCAGGAATCTGCGGACTCCCCAGGACTCGGTGTTCAAGGGATGCACGATGTCGTACCCCAGTTCCAGGGCCTCCGAGTAGGCCGCGTCGACGTCGTCCGTGTGGATCGACATCTTTGAATCGACCGGGGAGGTCTCGTCCCGGGTGACGAGTTGAACATTGGCTCCACTCAGCGGTGAGGTAAACCGGGCCACCCAACCCAGATTGAATTCCTCATCGGCCAGACCCAGGAATCCGGTGTAGAACGCCTTCGCGGCCTCTATGTCCTCCACCGGCACATTGGGGGTGATCTTGAGCGAATGCATGGGAACCTCCACGTGGATCGTTACCGTCGATCCTCCACCGAAGGCCGGCCCCTGTCGAGGGGCGTCGGCCTACCTCTTCTTCCTCAGCCGGTTCTCCGCTGGGTGTACGCTTTCACGGTCCTCGGCCCCACGGCCGGGACCACACCGACCCTCGGGGGGAAATAATGGAAGATGCCATCGCGACCGGAATCATCATGGCGGTGATCGGCATGCTCATCGCCGTGCTGGGTGGGCTCGGGCGCGCCCGCCGGCTACCGGCCAGCGCGATGATCGGGATCCGGTTGCCGGCCACGAGGGCCTCCGACGACGCCTGGGAAGAAACCCATGTTGTCGCCGGCCCATGGCTGATGCTGGCCGGGCTGGTCCCCTTCCTTACCGGAATCCTCATCCTGATCCCGGGCGCAAGCATGCCGGAGTGGACCGTCCTGGGCGCTTATGCGGCGATGGTCGTCTTCGTCATCGTTGGTGCGGTGCTCGGTGTTCGGGCTGCCAATGCGGTGAACAGCCCTAGCTAGTGGCGAGCACGGCGATGCCCGTGCAGGCGCAGGCCCACAGAACACTGGCAAAGGTGCCCAGGATGAACCGTTCGGCGGCGCCGTCCTTGCCGAGTTCGGCATAGCGTCCAAGCCCCTTGACCGCGAGCACGATCGCCAGACCCTCCGGCCATCCGCACCAGAGCGTCACGGAGATCGCCGTCCGCTCGAGCACGCCGATCCACGCGCCTCCCTGCAGCACGACTTCGCCGTGGAAATCTGCCGGACCGGTGGCGGAGGCCTCAGGCGGAGGTGGCAAATACGAGCGGTCCCCCGAAGCCCGGGTTCCTTCAGCGCGCAGATCGGCAGCGACGGAGCGTTCCGACAGGCGCAGGATGCTCATGGTCACCGGTCCCCCGCCGACGGCTGCCGCGACGACGGCGAACGAGGCGGCCGCTCCCCACGCGATGCCACCCGTGCCTGCCGCGGCCAGGAGGGCCGCCGCGGCCAACAGGGCCAGCTGGACCGACGCCGTGAGGTAGAGCCAGCGGTTCGTGCTTCCGCGAAGACGACGGAAATACTGCGGGAGCCCACACGCTCCGGCCAGGATCAACAAGACCAAAACAGGCATCCGCTACTCCCCTTCCCCGAATTGTGTGTTGTACCGGGCCAGGGCCACCCCGGCCTGCTCGGCCAGTTGGCGGCACGGGAGCCATAGTCCGGTGGCGAGACGGCTGGAAACCGCTTGCTGGGTGATCCCCAGGCGAAGGGCGGCTTCATGCTGCGAGAGGCCCTGGTCGATGAGCAGGCCCGCAGCCCAGGAGGCTTCGGTGCGTCGGCCATTGACCTCGGCGACCAGCTGGAGTTCGGCTTCGAGGCGTTCCGCCTCTCCCCCGCGCCCCGAGACCGCAACGGAGGCCGGGGCGTGCTTGGCGCGTTCGACGGCGTCGCGGGCTGCTTCAAAGGCCTCGCCGGAGCCGGCGCGCGTCTGTTGGGGTAGCGGGGATTTCACGCTCCCCACCCCCAGGCCCACGCTCCACCGAGCGCTCCGGGCCACCTCCAGGAGTAGGCGCACGGCTGCTACGCCGTCATCCATGACGCCCTGCAGCTCGTCCCCCGCGGTACGCTCGAAGGCTCGGAGCACCGGGAAGTCGGCATTCAACCGGGCCACCAGAACTTCGACCCGGTCGGGGTTGTGTCGTGAATCCCGTTGGTCGATGGTCAAGACGATCATGCCAACAAGGATAAAGCTTTGTAGTTACATATACAAGACTGATGGCTTGTCTGAAGAAGTCGGCGGCTTTTGATCTCGATAGACTGTCAGCCATGCGCAATGTTCGACAATGGATTCCACTACTCGTCATCGATCTGCTGCTGGTGATCATCTTCGCCGTGCTGGGCCGTCGCTCGCATGCCGAGGGGTTGGACCTCGCCGGAATCCTCGGGACGGCCGGCCCGTTCCTGATTTCCTTGCTGGTCTTTTCAGGCATCACCGCTCTCTGGCGGGAGCCTCATCGGATCTGGCCGCATGGGGTGATCACCTGGGTGGGAACCGTCGCATTGGGGCTGATACTCCGGATACTCTTCGGGGCAACCGCCGCGGTGCCGTTCATCATCGTGGCAACCGTCGTGCTCGGGGCGTTCCTCCTCGGCCGCAGACTGGTTTCGGGTCTTTTGGTCCGTCGCAAGGTGCACTCCGCTGGTGCTGTGAACTAGGGTCGAAGCACGAAACAAGTACCGGACGCCGCCGGTACCGGAAGGTGGAGGGACACGAGATGATCACCGCGTTTGTCATGATCCAGACCGCAGCGGACCGCATCCCGGAATGCGCGCAGGAAATCTCCGAACTGGAGGGGATCAGTGAAGTCTATTCCGTGGCCGGTGACTCGGATTTGATTGCCATTGCCCGGGTCCGCAACCACGAGGATCTGGCTGAGGTCATCGCCAACAGGCTCTCCAAGGTCGACGGCGTCGTCGAAACCACCACGCATATTGCCTTCAGGTCATATTCCCAACACGACCTCGACGCGGCGTTCTCGCTCGGGCTCGAATAGACCACGGGGGTCGATCCCCCAAGCGGGACCCGGTGCGGCGTCGGTCGCACCGGGTTCTTCCGCGACTACCCCCCGACGGCCGTGGAGGCGATCCAGCGGCTGAGAACCTGATGAGCGGCACCGGAGTCGATGGCCTCCTCCGCGCGCCTGGCAGCGGCCTCCAGACGCTCTGTCAGACTGCCTGTGGCCAAAAGGTCGAAGGCGACCAGGCCGGCCGCCGCATTCAGGACCACCGCGTCGCGGACCGGCCCCCTGGCACCGTCGAGGACTTCGTGGACGACGGCGGCGTTGTGTCGGGCATCCCCGCCGCGCAGATCGTGCAGCGTGGCCCGTTCCAGGCCGAGATCCCTGGCATCCAGGACCGAGGCAGCCACCGAGCCGTCACGGACCTCCCAGACGTGGTTCGCCGTGGTCGTGGTCATCTCATCCAGACCGTCATCGCCCCTGAAGACCAGGGCCCGGGAGCCCCGGGAAGCCAGGACGCCCGCCATCAGCGGGGCCATGCGTTCATCGGCGCAGCCGATCGCAGACGCGGTAGGACGTGAAGGATTCGTCAACGGGCCCATGAAGTTGAACGCCGTCGCGACCCCCAACCCCGAGCGGGCCGCTGCGGCAAAGCGCATCGAGGGATGGAACATCTGGGCGAAGCAGAAGGTGATGCCGGCTTCATCGAGGATCGTGCCCAACCGTTCGGCCGGGGCGTTCAACCGAACCCCGAGGGCCTCGAGGACATCGGCGGAACCGGAGGAAGAGGAAGCGGCTCGGTTTCCGTGCTTGACCAACCGCGCCCCGGCCCCCGCGCACACCAACGCGGCCATCGTGGAGATGTTCACGGTGTTGTGACGATCGCCACCGGTGCCGACGATATCGAGCTTCTCGCCCGGAATTTCCAGCGGCCGGGCATTGGCGATCATGCCTTCGACGAGTCCTGCCAGCTCCTCCACCGATTCACCCTTGGCTCGAAGAGCAACCAGAAAACCAGCGATATGGATGTCGGAGGCATTTCCGCCCATGATCTCACCCATCGCCCACGTCGCATCCGCGGTCGAAAGATCGTCTCCGCGGATGAGGGAGGTGAGCATAGTTGGCCAATTCGGGAACTCTGATGGCGTAGAAATCGTTGACACGCACCTAGGTTATCTACGTTTTGTAGAAAGTGCGGAATTGTTTCTCCCTTGATATTCCGCGGAACTTAGGCCTGACCCGGCCAAAAAGAAGCGACTCGGCCTCGAATGCATTGGTGTCAGGAGCACTTTTGTAGCCATAATGGCTCTGTGACAACTGCGACTCATAACCTCAATGCCCAGGCGCACCCTGCGCCTAACCGTCCCAACATGGTGTCGGTCGGAACCGTCGTCTGGCTTTCCAGCGAGCTGATGTTCTTCGCCGCGCTATTCGCCATGTACTTCACACTCCGTGCTGCCTCGCCGGAGTTGTGGGCGAACGAGACCTCCAAGCTGAACGTCCCGTTCGCACTTATCAACACGCTCATCCTGGTTTCCAGTTCCTTCTCTTGCCAGCTCGGTGTCTTCCGCGCCGAGGATCTCCAGCCGCGTCGCCTCGGCGGCCTGCTGAACTTCCGCAAGTGGGGAATGGTCGAGTGGTTCATCCTCACCTTCATCCTCGGGGCGATCTTCGTCTCGGTGCAGGCGTTTGAATACACCGAGCTGGTCCACCATGGCGTGTCACTGAGCTCCAACGCCTATGGCTCCGCCTTCTACATCACGACAGGCTTCCACGGCCTGCACGTGGCCGGCGGACTGATCGCCTTCGTCCTGATCATCGGGCGAGCGTACGTGGCCAAGAAGTTTGGTCACTTCGAGGCAACTTCCGCCATCGTCGTGTCGTACTACTGGCACTTCGTCGACGTTGTGTGGATTGCTCTGTTCGCGATCATCTACTTCCTGAAGTAGCACCGGCCTCCCAGGCACCCAAGCATCACCAACCAAATCAAGTGAGGAACCAGCAAGTGAAGGCTCTTTCGCAAAGGCGCCGCCATCCGCTCGCCGCCGTAGCGCTGCTTTTGATGGGCCTGCTCATCACCGGCGGCCTGTACGCCGCGGCGGGCAGCGTCAATGAGGCCAAGGCCGCTACGACCTATAGCGCCAGTGACGTCGATGAAGGCAATAAGCTCTTCGTCGCCAACTGCGCCACCTGCCACGGCATGAATGCCGAAGGCACGACCGATGGCCCCTCGCTTGTAGGTGTCGGCGCCGCAGCCGTCGACTTCCAGGTTGGCACCGGACGCATGCCAATGCAGATGCAGGGGCCCCAGGCCCAGGCCAAGCCGAAGCAGTTCGGCGACGAGGAAACACAGAAGCTCGCAGCGTACGTCGCATCCCTCGGCGCCGGTCCCGCAGTGCCGGACGACGAGGCAGTCGACACGACCGAGGGCAACTCGGCCGCTGGTGGCACGGTCTTCCGCGTCAACTGTGCCATGTGCCACAACGCCGGTGCCGCCGGCGGCGCACTGACCCGTGGCAAGTTCGCTCCCGGGATCTCCGATGTCAGCAGCAAGCACATCTACGAGGCCATGGCGACCGGCCCGCAGAACATGCCTGTCTTCAACGACTCGAACATCACCCCCGAGGAAAAGCGTGACGTCATCACGTTCCTCCAGGAAATCGATGCACAGGGCTCCGCCGGCGGTGCCAGCCTCGGCTCCCTCGGCCCGGTCTCCGAAGGCCTCCTCATCTGGACCGGCGGCCTGGCCATCGTCATCGCCTTCACGATCTGGCTGACCTCCCGGCCGTCCTGATCCGGCGCTGCGGGCCAGGGCCCGCACACCACACTTCGTACCAAGGAATTTTGAGAAAAGGATGAGAGAGAACATGGGCGACCATAGTCACGGCAGTCCGAACGATCCGGGCACCGTTGCTAAGGCCGGTCAGGGCTCCGTGGAAAGTTTCCAGGACCCGGGCCTGCCCCCGCATCGGCCGCGTCTCGCCGACGTTGACCCGCGCGCCGCTAAACGGGCTGAACGCCAGGTAACCCTGCTGTTCGTGGTGTCCATCCTGGGCACCGCACTGTTTTTCGTCGCCTACTTCGTCGTGGGACGCACGAGTACATTCAGCGGCATCCGGCTGCAGAACACCCTGCTGGGTCTGGGCACCGCATTCGCGATGATGGGCATCGGCGTGGGGATCGTGCACTGGGCCAAGACCCTGATGCCGGACCACGAAATCACCGAAATGCGCCATGAGATCCGCCCCGAGGCTGAACGCCAGGAAGCGGAAGCCATGATCGGCGACATCCTCGACGAGACGGGCATCAAGCGCCGTCCGCTGATCCGCAACTCGCTGATCGCCGCCGTGGCATTGGCTCCGATTCCGGCCATCTTCATGTTCCGCGACCTGGACCGCACCGGCGCCACCGCCAATGAGATCGTCGACCGGTTGCGTTACACGATGTGGGACAAGGACACCAAGCTCGTCCGGGACCCCTCGGGCACCCCGATCAAGGCCTCGGATGTCCAGATCGGTTCGGCATTCCACGTGATCCCCGAAGGTCTAGACGACACCGAGGATCCGCTGAACGAGAAGGCCAAGGCAGTTGTCCTGCTCATGCGTCTTGATCCGCGGGAGATGGAAATCTCCCCGGAGCGCGAGACCTGGCACCACGACGGCATCGTGGCCTACTCCAAGATCTGCACCCACGTGGGTTGCCCCGTTGCCCTGTATGAGCAGCAGACGCACCACCTGCTGTGCCCGTGCCACCAGTCCACCTTCGACCTCACGCAGGAATGCAAGGTCATTTTCGGTCCGGCCGGTCACGCACTTCCGCAACTTCCGATTACTGTCGATTCGGAGGGCTACCTGGTCGCCCAGAGCGACTTCCATGAGCCCGTCGGTCCGAGCTACTGGGAGCGTGGCTAATCATGTCCTCAACTACTGAGTACCGTCCCAAGACCTCGACCGGCAAGATTGCGAACTTCGTTGACACCCGTGTCGGCGGTTCGGCCATGGTCAAGGAATTCGGTCGGAAGATCTTCCCCGACCACTGGTCGTTCATGTTCGGCGAGGTGGCGTTGTACACCTTCGTCATCCTGCTGATCTCCGGAACGTTCCTGACGTTCTTCTTCGATCCCTCGATGGCCCACACCGTCTACGAAGGCAGCTACAACCCGCTCAAGGGCGTCCACATGTCGGTGGCCATGGCTTCGACGATGGATATCTCCTTCGACGTTCGTGGCGGGCTGTTCATGCGCCAGGTCCACCACTGGTCCGCGCTGCTGTTCGTGGCAGCCGTATCGGTGCACATGCTCCGGGTGTTCTTCACCGGTGCCTTCCGCAAGCCGCGCGAGCTGAACTGGGTCGTCGGAGGCACCTTGCTGATCCTCGCGATGGCAGCCGGTTTCACCGGCTACTCGCTGCCGGACGACCTGCTCTCGGGCAACGGCCTGCGCATCATCGACGGTGTCATCAAGGCACTGCCGGTCGTTGGTACCTTCATCTCGGCCTTCCTGTTCGGCGGGGAATTCCCCGGAACAGCGATCATCGGGCGCCTGTACATGATGCACATCATGTTGGTTCCCGCGTTGATCCTGTTGATGATCGGCATCCACCTGTTCATGGTCGTCGTGCACAAGCACACGCAGTACCGCGGCCCCGGCCGGACCAACGACAACGTCGTCGGATTCCCGGTTGGCCCGGTCTACGCCGCGAAGGCCGGTGGGTTCTTCTTCATCGTCTTCGGCATCGTTGCGCTGATCTCGGGCTTCTTCCAGATCAACCCGATCTGGAACTACGGACCCTACGACCCCTCCCCCGTCTCGGCCGGTACCCAGCCCGACTGGTACATCGGTTGGGTTGATGGCGCCCTGCGTTTGATGCCTGGTTATCTGGGCAACTTCAGCTTGGAATGGATCATCCCGTTCCCGTGGGGCGGAAACAACCTCATCCTGAACGTGCTGATCCCGATGATTCCTGCAGCAATCCTCATCGGCGCCATGTTCGCGTGGCCGTGGATCGAACGATGGGTCACCAAGGACGACCGCGAACACCACCTGCTGGACCGTCCGCGCAACGCCCCGTTCCGCACCGGTGTCGGCGTGGCCGGCGTCATCTGGTACTGCGTGATGTGGTGCGCGGCCTCCTCGGACCTCATCGCCACGCACTTCCACGTGTCACTGAACGACGTGACGTACTGGCTGCGGGTGCTGTTCTTCCTGGGACCGATCCTCGGCTTCATCGTGGCCCGCCGCATCGCCCTGGCGTTGCAGCGCAAGGACCGCGAGATCGTGCTGCACGGCCGTGAGGCCGGCGTCATCCAGATGTCGCCCGAGGGCGGCTTCTCGGAGCAGCACGCCGAGCTGGACGTCTACAAGCGCTATAAACTGGTTGCCTTCGAATCCCACGAGGTCATGCCGGCGGAAGCCGACAGCACGGGTCATGTCAGCCGCGGTGAGAAGGCGCGTGGTGCAGTCTCGAAGTTCTTCTTCGAAGATCGTGTCGCACCGGTGACCCCGTCCGAGCTGGAGGCCGCCCATGGCCACCACGCCCCGGCCATCGAGGAGTCGTCGGAAGACGCATCGATCGATCGCTAGACACTAGCGGCTTCGGCACCACGAGGGACCCCGACCATTGAGGTCGGGGTCCCTTGTGTTGCATCCACCTCCCGTGCCGAACGCCTCGTCCCCGTGGATCCCTGGCACTGAATCGAAGAACGGGGTTCCGCTCTGTACCGGGTGCATAGCCGGTCGGGGGCGAGGTCAGCCCCGATGGCGGCGGGGATGTTGGGGTGCCGCGCGATCGCTTCCGGACGCCCCGGGGAGGGATGAAGGCGGCACTACCCCTGCTAGCAGTCCACGGATCAAGCCGGCCGGGCGGGAGCCCGTGCGGTCGTGACGACGGCCCGGTGCATCGGATGCCGCCGGTTCCGAAGGGGCGCCGTCACCGTACCGTGTCCCCCACGGTCCCAGGGGGCTCCTGTGGGCCCGGGGCCGGTCAGTGCGTCAGAGGGAGCGGGGCTGGCGTGTCCCGGGCCTCTGGAGCGGCACGAAGAGCTTATAGCGGTCCGCGCGGTAGAGCGAGACGGAATAGTCCACGAGCTCGCGTTTGACGTAGGCATGGCGTTGGATCTTCAACAGCGGGGTGCCCGCATCGACCCCCAGATGCTTTGCGTCGTGATGGGTCGCCGCCGTCGCCTCGACCTGGTCCTCGCCCCACTGCATGACCAGCCCGTACCTCTCGTTCAATGAGGCGTAAAGCTGTCTGGGTGCCGGATCATCAAGGAACCCCGGAACCCGGTGGGAGGGCAGGTAGTTCTCGTCCAAGTTCATGGGCAGGCCGTCGGCCAACAGCAGGCGACGCAGACGGACCACGGGGGTACCGTCATCCAATTCCATTTCGCGGGCCAGTTGACCGGTGGCGGGGACCTCGTCGAAACGGAGGACCCTCCCCGTGGGGACCATCCCGCGGCGGACCATCTCCTCGCTGTAGGAGGTCAGCTTAACTTGGAGATCGACCTTCGGGAAGGCGGCGAACGTCCCGACACCGACGATGCGTTCGAGCACGCCGTCGTCGACCAGTGCGTCGATGGCATTCCTGATGGTCATCCTGGCGACCCCGAACTGTTCGGTCAGCTCGCGCTCGGAAGGAATGGCCCGGCCCGGGTCGCAGACCGCCGTGGCATGGTGGCGCAGGATTTGTTTCACCTGCTCATGCTTCTTCAGCGGCGATGAGGCATCCAGGGTTCCGGCAACCGGAACGGGCGGTCTATGCGACATGCGGTACCCACCATTCATCAATGTGCTTCTTGGTGACCATCCTACCGTTGCCGCCGCAGGACCCTGCGGGGCCGTGGGCGCACAAAAAGGGCGGTTCCCTCCTGGAGGAAGGAACCGCCCCTGATGACGTTGGACCGTTGCCTAGTGGGCGTGGTCTCCGCGGCTGAATTCGTAGACCCAGCCGACCAGCGCGATCACACACAGGCCTGCGCCGATGTAGGTGACCCAGAACCCAACGGCGATGCCGAGGAATCCGGTGGCGGCGGCGGTGCCCAGGACGAGCGGCCACCAGCTCCACGGAGCAAAGGTTCCGATGACACCGGCGTTCTCGTGGATTTCGCCGTCGACGCGATCCTCGGGCCGGTCTCCGACGCGCTTGGCGGTCGAGTACAGGTAGAAGCCGACCATCAGGCCGAGTCCTGCGCACAGTCCCAGGGCCAGGATGCCGACCCATTCATTCCAATCGGTCATGATGCCGTAGAAGACCATCACCGGGACGAAGAACAGGAACAGGACGAGGAAGAGTCCGGTTTCAACTTTCATGGCTACACGTCCTTCTGGTCTGCGGGGCCGAACACCGAGGCTGCCATGGCCGTGGGCGTCACCCGGGCCGAAAGCTCCGGATGGTGCAGGTCCAGGGCAGGACGTTCGGAGCGGATCCGCGGGATCGAGTGGAAGTTGTGCCGCGGCGGCGGGCAGGAGGTCGCCCATTCCAGCGAAGCACCGAAGCCCCATGGATCATCGACCTCGACGCGCTTGGCCGACCGGGCGGTGATCCAGACGTTCCAGAAGAACGGGATCATCGACAGGCCCAGGATGAAGGCGAACACCGTGGAGAACTGGTTCATGGTCGTGAAGCCGTCCTCGGGCAGATAGTCCGCATACCGGCGCGGCATGCCGATCACACCGAGCCAGTGCTGGATC
>NZ_JBQSYU010000026.1:0-43258 GCF_052379645.1 Arthrobacter sp. 179
CCGAAGGCCGCGCCCAGGGCCTCCTGCAGGGTGCTGACTTCACGGACCTTGAAGCCGTTGGGCACGACCCCGGGGCCGTTGGGCGAGGCGGGGACGAGCGCATAACGGAAACCCAGACGCTCGGCCTCGGTGATGCGGCGACCGATATCGGGCACCGGGCGGACCTCCCCGGCCAACCCGACCTCCCCGAAGGCAATGAATTGTGCCGGCAGGGGACGGTCCAGCTTGGCCCCCGAAATCGCCAGGGCCGTGGCCAGATCGGTCGCTGGTTCCCCCAACCGGACACCGCCGACGGTCGCGACGTAGGAATCCAGGGTGGACAGGTCCATGCCCGCCCTGGACTGGAGTACGGCCAGGATCATGGCCGTGCGCGCGGAGTCGAGCCCGCTGGTGGCCCGACGTGGCTGGGCGTTGCTCGTCTTGGCCAGCAGAGACTGCACTTCGGCGACCAGGGGCCGGCGGCCCTCCAGGGTGACCGTGACACAGGTGCCCGAAACCGGTTCCTTGGTGCGGGTGACGAAGAGTCCGCTGGGGTCCGCGAGGCCTTCGATCCCCGACTCGGTCAGATCGAAGCAGCCGACTTCATCCGTGGGGCCGTACCGGTTCTTCACGGCACGCAGCAGGCGCAGACGCGAGTGGCGTTCACCGTCGAACTGGCAGACGACGTCCACCAGGTGCTCGAGCAGTCGGGGCCCGGCAATGGAACCGTCCTTGGTCACATGGCCGACCAGGATGGTGGTCATGTTCCGTTTCTTGGCCGCGTTGATCAATGAGGCAGCAACTTCACGGACCTGGGTCACCCCGCCGGCAGCGCCTTCGACGTCCGCGGAGGACAGGGTCTGGACCGAATCGATGACCAGCAGGTCGGGGTCCAGCCGTTCGATCTGGCCCAACGCGATGCCCAGATCCGTTTCGGCAGTCAGGTAGAGGGTGTCGGAGAGGGCATCGATCCGTTCGCCACGCATCTTCACTTGGGCGGCCGATTCCTCGCCGGTGATGTACAGGACCGTGCGGTCGGTGCGGGAGGTGCGGGCCGCGACGTCGAGCAGCAACGTCGATTTGCCGACCCCCGGCTCCCCGGCCAACAGGATCACGGCCCCGGGGACCAGCCCGCCGCCCAGGACGCGGTCCAGTTCGCCGATGAGGGTCGGCCGGTAGAGGGCCAGCGAGGAGTCCACGTCGGCGATCTTCACCGCCGGGCTGGCCACGGTGGCCGCGGCCGTGGTGCGTGCGGTGACCTGACCGATCTCCTCGACGCTTCCCCAGGCTTGGCATTCACCACAGCGGCCGACCCATTTCACGGTTGTCCACCCGCATTCGGCACAGCGGTAGCTGGGGGCGTTACGGGCGCGGGTACTGCTTTTGCTGGCCATGGTTCACGATGTTATCGCCTCCGAGAGACAGTTGGGTCGGGTTCAGAGCCGGGCGAGGAAGGGGACCGCCTCGGAGTGCTCGAGTCCGGTGGCCTCCAGCAGATCCACGACCAGCGGCCGCAGCAACAGGACCAGCCCTTCGCCCTGCAGCCCGGTGGCGCCGAAGGAGGCGGGGGTCAGTCGCCCGGCGGCAGCGATCAGTTCCTCCCGTGCCGCGGTTTCGGCGCGGTCGCGTTGGGACTGCTGGGGTTCCATGACGGAGCGGGCCAGCGCGTCGACGGCATCGGCCACCTCGTCGAGGTAGACCGAGAGCTCCAGGGCAGCCTCGTCGCGCAGGGCCGCATGGGTGATGACCGAGGCCATCCGGCGGGAGAAGACCCGCAGGTTACGCATCGCCAGGTCGACTTGTCCGGCAACCCGGCGCAACCGTTGCAGCTCGCCGCGGTGGCGCCGGAAATGGGGCGAAAAGGTGGCGATCTCGTGGGCACCGGTCAGCGACGCCGGGATCTTGTCCATCAGCGGCTGGGTCCCCCGGGCCCGGACCAGGGCATGCCAGGCACGGGTGGAATCGGATTCGCGGACCGCGACGGAACATTCACGCAGGATGGCCGAGAGTTCCCGGATGAGCTGGCGCAGTTCCCCTGCGGGTTCCCGGCGCGGGTCCCGGGGGGCCAGGGCGGTGATCAGCAGGGCGCACAACCCGCCGATGATCGCGTCGGCACTGCGGGTGAATGGGCCGCCGTCCGGGGCCGGGAGCAGGACCACCAGCAGGGCCTGGACCCCGAACTGGGTGGTGAAGATGGAGCCGCTGTCCAGGAAGCGGGCGAGGATCAGCGACACGGAGACGACCGTGGCCGCCTGCCAGATCCCGGTGCCCAGCACGGTGAGCAGCAGGTCGCCGACAGCGATGCCCAGGGTGCAGCCGATGGCGACCTCCAGGACGCGACGCATCCTGGTCATGCCGCCGAAACCCAAGGCGATGACCGCCGAGGTGGCCGCGAAGAGGGGGGCCTGGTGGCCCAGGATCTTTTCGGCGATCCAATAGGCGCCGACGGCACAGACGGTGATCTGGATGATCTGCACCAGGGAGACGCGGACGCGGGCGGTCCCCGATCGCGCTCTTCGGCGCAGCCATGGGGACACTTTGCCCAGCGGTGTCGCCTTGTCCATGCCTACAGTTTGGCATGAAAGCAGGGGAAGACCCCATCGCCTTGTGATGGATCGCTCACGGAGCGCGCCGAGGGCCGTAGACCCTCGTCAACGACGGGTTTTCCGCGGCTGGGCCGGGAAGGGCCGATCCGCGTTAACCTGTTGTTCACCCGGGCCGGGACCGTTCTTCACTTCCGCTGCCTAGCGTCGTAGATACACCGAAGCAGCAGCCACCGTCGCAGCAGAAGAAGGAATGACCACGTGAAGCTTTCCCGCACCACCCAGATCGCCTCAGTACTTTCCGTCGCAGCCCTGGCCTTGACCGCCTGTGGCTCGGACAACCCCACCGGCAGCACCGAAGGCTCGGGCGGTTCGTCGCAGGAGAGCAGCAAGGCCGTCACCGGCACGCTGACCGGTATTGGTGCCTCCTCGCAGAAGGCGGCCATGGACGCCTGGAAGTCGGGGTTCGAATCCACCGGCGAGGGGGCGAAGGTCCAGTACTCCCCGGACGGCTCCGGCGCCGGGCGCAAGGCCTTCCTGGCCGGTGGCGCACAATTCGCCGGCTCGGATGCCTACCTCTCCGACGAGGAATTCGAATCCTCCAAGGACGTGTGCGGCCCAGCGGGGGCCTTCGACATCCCGGCCTATGTCTCCCCGATCGCCGTGGCCTACAACCTCGAAGGCGTCGAGGGGCTCAAACTGGATGCGAAGACCATCGCCGCGATCTTCGCGCTGGAGGTCACCACCTGGAACGATCCGGCGATCGCCGATCAGAACGAAGGCGTCGACCTGCCCGATACCAACATCACCGTGGTGCACCGCAACGACGAATCGGGGACCACCGAGAACTTCACCCAGTACCTCTCGGCCACCGCCGGGGACACCTGGACGTACGAGGAATCGGGGGACTGGCCCTCCGACCTGCAGTCCGAGAACGCCAAGGGAACCGCGGGCGTCGTCTCCACCACCACCTCGACCCCGGGGGCCATCACCTATGCCGATGCCTCCGCCGTCGGGGAATTGGGGACCGTTGCGGTCAAGGTGGGCGAGGATTACACCGAGTTGTCCGCCGAAGCGGCAGCCAAGGCCGTGGAAAGCGCCGAACCGGTCACCGGCCGCTCGGACGTGGACATGGCCCTGGAACTGAAGCGCGACACCACCGAATCGGGGGCCTACCCGATCAGCCTGGTCAGCTACCACATCTACTGCAGCAGCTACCCGGACCAGGAGACCGTGGATCTGGTCAAGGCCTGGGGCAACTACGTCGTGGGCGCCGAAGGCCAGCAGGCCGCCGCCGACTCGGCAGGCAGTGCCCCGCTATCCGAACCGCTGATGGAACAGGCCCACGAAGCCATCGATTCCATCGAGGTAGCCTCCTAGCAGGCATCGAGAACACCCATCCGGCCCGGAATCCAGGAATTCCCCTCCACCATGGAATCCGGGCCACCACGGACCGAAAGGTCGCATATGACAACCAACGCGCTGACGTCGGGACCCGGTTCGGGCAGGACCGGAGACCGGGTCTTCTCCACGGCCGCGAGGTCCGCGGGCATCCTGATCCTGCTCACCCTCTTCGCCGTCGCCCTGTTCCTCTTCGTCCAGGCACTCCCCGCCTTCACCGCGGACCCGGCAGACCTCTCCGGGGGACAGGGGTTCTTCTCCTACATCTGGCCGATCGTCATCGGCACCGTGATCGCCGCGGCCATCGCCATCGTGCTGGCCACCCCGGTGGGACTGGGCGTGGCCCTGTTCATCTCGCATTATGCCCCGCGCAAGCTGGCCGCACCGCTGGGCTACGTCATCGACCTGCTGGCCGCCATCCCCTCGGTGATCTACGGGATCTGGGGCTACCTGGTGCTCGCCCCGGTCCTGGTTCCGGGCTATGAATGGCTCAACCAGCACCTCGGATTCCTTCCCGTCTTCGGCGGCCCGGTCTCCCAGACCGGCAAGACGATGCTCACCGCGGGGGTCGTGCTGGCGGTGATGGTCCTGCCGATCATCACCTCCCTCTCGCGGGAGATCTTCCTGCAGGCCCCCGGACTCCATGAAGAAGCGGCGCTGGCCCTGGGGGCCACCCGCTGGGAGATGATCCGCATGTCGGTGTTGCCGTTCGCCCGCGCCGGGATCATCTCGGCGGTCATGCTCGGCCTGGGCAGGGCCCTGGGGGAGACCATGGCCGTGGCGCTGGTCCTGTCGACCGGAACGTTGATCCCCTCGCTGATCAAGTCCGGCAACCAGACCATCGCCGCCGAAATCGCGCTGAACTTCCCCGAGGCCTTCGGGTTGCGGATGTCCGAACTCATTGCGGCGGGCCTGGTGCTGTTCGTCATCACCCTGGCCGTGAACATGATCGCCCGCTGGATCATCAGCCGCCACCAGCAATTCTCGGGAGCCAACTGATGACCAATGCGACCCTGACCCCCGTACCCGCCGCCCCGGTCGCGAACCGGCGCAACCGGCTCTCCAAGGGGCGCCTGCCCCGCTGGGCGATCCCCGTCGTCGGACTCTCGGCCCTGGTCCTGGGGGCCGCCGGATCCACGCTGGGCGGCTTCTCCATCGCCTCGATGCTGATCTACACGGCACTGCTGTTCGTCGTCGGGGCCACCGCGGTCACCGTCATCGTGGAGGGCCGCCGGCAGGGAACCAACTCGTTCTTCACCTACCTCATCCACGGTTGCTTCATCCTGGCCCTGATCCCGTTGATCTCCGTGCTGTATACGGTGCTCGAACGCGGGCTGCCCGGAATGACGTCGAACTTCCTGTTCACCTCGATGAACGGCATGACCGGGGCCGTGGACAACCAGTCGGTGGCCGACGGGACCCCGGTCCTCGGCGGCGCCTACCACGCGGTGGTCGGGACCTTGCTGATCACGGCGTTCTCGACGATCATTTCGGTGCCCATCGGGATGCTCGCGGCGATCTACCTGGTCGAATACGGGCAGGGCAAGGCGCTCAGCCGGGGGATCACGTTCTTCGTCGACGTGATGACCGGGATCCCCTCGATCGTGGCGGGCCTCTTCGCCGGAGCCCTGTTCGGGATCCTCTTCGGCCCCTCCACCCGGATGGGCATCGTCGCCGCCGTCGCCTTGTCGGTGTTGATGATCCCCACGGTGGTCCGTTCCACCGAGGAGATGCTCAAGATCGTACCCAACGAACTCCGGGAGGCGTCCTACGCCCTGGGGGTACGCAAATGGCGCACCATTGCCCAGGTCGTCATCCCCACGGCGATCTCCGGGATCGCCTCGGGAGTCACCCTGGCCATCGCCCGGGTCATCGGCGAGACGGCACCGATCCTGGTCACCGCCGGGCTGGCCAACAACATCAACTTCAACGTCTTCAGCAACTGGATGGCCACGTTGCCGACGTTCATCTACTACCAGATCCTCAGCCCCACCTCGCCGACGAACATCGACCCCAGCGCCCAGCGCGCCTGGGCAGCTGCCCTGCTGCTGATCATCATGGTCATGGTCCTGAATCTCGGCGCCCGGCTGATTGCCCGGGTCTTTTCCCCCAAGACCGGCCGCTAGGGCCGAAGAACACCGAAGGAACCCCTCATGTCCAAACGCATCGACGTCTCAGACCTCAACGTCTACTACGGCAACTTCCGGGCCGTGGCGGACGTGAACATCGAAATCGGCGCCAAGTCGGTCACCGCCTTCATCGGCCCCTCCGGCTGTGGCAAGTCCACCTTCCTGCGCACCCTGAACCGGATGCATGAAGTCATCCCCGGTGCCACCGTCGAGGGCCAGGTGCTGCTCGACGGGGACAACCTCTACGACCCCGGGGTCGACCCGGTCACCGTGCGCAGCCAGATCGGCATGGTCTTCCAACGCCCCAACCCCTTCCCGACGATGTCCATCCGCGACAACGTGCTGGCCGGGGTGAAGCTCAATGCCCGCAAGATCTCCCGGTCCGACGCCGATGACCTGGTCGAGTCCTCGCTGCGCGCCTCCAACCTGTGGAACGAGGTCAAGGACCGGCTCGACAAGCCCGGCTCCGGGCTTTCGGGCGGCCAGCAGCAGCGCTTGTGCATTGCCCGGACCATTGCGGTCAAACCCGGGGTGATCCTCATGGACGAACCGTGCTCGGCCCTGGACCCGATCTCCACGCTGGCGATCGAGGACCTGATCAACGAGATGAAGAACGACTACACGGTGGTCATCGTCACGCACAACATGCAGCAGGCGGCCCGGGTGTCCGATAAGACGGCCTTCTTCAACATCGCCGGCACCGGCAAGCCGGGCAAGCTCATCGAATACGACGATACGGCCACGATCTTCTCCAACCCGTCCGTCAAGGCCACCGAGGACTACGTCTCCGGCCGATTCGGATGACCAGACGGTTCCCGCCGCGGGTCAGCGCGTGGCGGGAACGGCCCCGGAGGGGGAATCTCCGGGGGATCCCCAGTGGATCGAACACGGATGCGGGGTACCTTCCGGTGCCCCGCCTCGGTGTCTCGGGCGTCAGCCTGCCCAGCCCAGCAGGGGGTTGATCGCCAGGAAGAGCACCCCGGCGGCGGCAATGCAGGTCACCGGGGTGGTCACCCAATACAGCACGACGGAGACCACGCGCCTCCATGCCACCGATTCGTAGCGTTGGTTGGCCCCCGACCCCACGATGGAGCTGGTCACCGCCTGGGTCGTGGACAGCGGCATGTTCAGGGCGATCGCCCCGATGAACAGCATGGAGGCGGATACCGCCTGGGCGCCCATGCCCCGTAGCGGGTCGATCGCCACCAGCCGGTAGGCGATCGTGTGGGTGATGCGCCACCCCCCGCACAGCACTCCGACCCCCAGGCAGCCTGCCGCGAGGGCCTGCGCCCAGAAGGGGATGCCCGAGGGGGTGGCCGTCTGCCCGGCCACCAGGGCCAGGGTGAGCATCGCCGCGGTGCGCTGGCCGTCCTGCAGGCCGTGGCCCAGGGCCACGGCCCCGGTGGTGACCGACTGTCCCAGCCGCCCGATGGTGTTCACATCCGAGGAACTGGAGTTGCGCAGCAGCCAGGTCAGCGGGATGACCACCAGGAAGGACAAGGCAAAGGCGATGACCGGGGTCAGCAGCAGCGGGATGAGCACGCCGCCGACGAGCATCCGGGTGACCCCCTGGGCGCCGTCCCCGCCGAGCAGGGCCGAGGCCCCGCTGGCCCCGGCGAACCCGGAGATCACCGCCTGCGTCGAGGACATCGGCATGGCCCGGTACCAACAGAACAACCCCCAGCCGCCGGCGGCCAGGACGGCGGTGAGCAGGATCGCCAGACCGGTGGCCCCGTCCGGGACGTTCAGGTCGGCGGCGGAGACCAGGGAACTGCCGAAGGTCGTACTGAGCAGGGTACCCACGACGGTGAAGAACGCGGCCAGTACGACGGCGATCGAGGGGGTCAGGGCCCGGGTGCGCACTGCGGCGGCCACGGAGTTGGAGGCGTCGCGGAAGCCGTTGAGGAATGCGAAGGCGCAGATCGCGGCGAAGACGCACCACAGCAGCAGGGTCATGGGCCCGTCCTGCTCAGGATTCCTTGACCAGGACGCGCCCCAGATGGTCGGCGACCGCCCGCAGCGAGTCCACCGAGGCCTGCAGCTGTTCGGCGACCGCCCGGTGGCGCAGGATCGAAGAGGCCTTGGACAAATCGGCAATCTCCCCCAGCCAAGCCCGGTGGGTGCGGTGGGAACGGCGGCTGAGCCGGATCATCTGGATCCAGACATCCTCCAGGTCGTCGGGATGCTGGAGCCTGGCCAGCGCCTCGTTGGTCATCTCCGATTGGCGTCCGAGCATCTCCAGTTGTTCCGCGGCCCGCCGGGAGACCCCGGCCACCGATGTCGTCACCAGCAGGTCACCGGCCCCGCAGAGTTCACCCACGGCGTCGTGGAGCAGACGGGAGAAGGTGTAGAGGTCCTCGCGCGGTAGCGGGTTCACGTAACTGGTGCGCAGGTGGGTGAGTAGGCCGTGATGCAGATCCGTGGCCCGCTGTTCGAACTGCTCGAGTTCGCGGATCAGGCCCGGCTGGTCCTCGGCGGGGGCACCCAGGAGTTCCGAAAGGGTCTCCACGCAATGGCGGACAGTGGTGCCCAGTTCCTGCAGCAGTTCCAGTCCACGCGTCTCCACGGGAAACAACCTGAATTTCACGAAGCTCTACCGCCGGCCTCTGGTGGGTGGACGAATGATTGCGTCCCAGTCTACGCACGGCCGGCCACGGAGTGGACCGGAGGAGGGGGGTGATGGTGTCGAACCGGGAGCACCTCTCGGCGGAAGGCCGCTCGAAGCGGCTGAATTTTGGAACCCGGGGCTACCGCGGTCCGACACCGCCTCCAGTTTTCTCCGTCGCCCCCGACTCTGTCAACACGGCGTCTCGTGGGGTGGGATGCCCGGGACCGGGCCCGGCAGCGGGAAACAGGCCGGGCCGGTGCCGGATCAGATCAATTCGCCGCGGCGCCAGGCCATGGCTGCCGCTTCCAGATCCTCGGCCGTCTTCACCAGCAGGTCCGCGGTGCGGGTCAACCTGCTGGCCCGGTCGGCACTGGCGGCCTCCGAGGCGTCGGCATGCTCGGTCTGGCCCAAGGAGATGATTCGGCAGAAGGCCGCGGTGCGTTCCAGGGCCACGTCGAAATCGCCGTCGAAGGCCCCAGTCAGGATCGAATCGGTCATCGCCGACACCTCGTCGGCCCCCGGAGGCTCGGCCACCCCGGCGACGACGCGTGAGACGTCGGCGGTCTGCTGTCCGGCGGCGAAGTACGCGGCGTAGCGTTCGGGGTCGCGCCGGGTCGCGGTTCCGAGGGCATAGAGCCGCCAGAGGGCCCCGGGCAGCGAACGCGCAGGACTCTGCGCCCACAGTTCGGCCAGCACCTCCAGCCCTTCCTTATCGGCCAGCTTGACCAGCCGGGCGGTGACCTCGGGATCGGAGTTCGCCCGACCATGGTGGACCAACGCCTCGGCCGCCAGCTGGCCGGCCTCCGAGATGCGCGCGGGGTCGACACCACTGGCAAAGGGCTCGAAATCTGCCGGGGCGAAGGGCCTGGGGCGGTGGTGTCGGCGTCCGCCCGAGCCCGCTCCGGATGTCTGGGCGTCATTCATGCACTCGAGGATACTCCGGGCCCGGAAGCCCCGGCCACGACCTGACTGCAACGCAGGGCCGGCATTGCGTTAGGATATATACCGGCCATCATGGCCGCCGGGGGCCTTTAGCTCAGGTGGTAGAGCATCGGACTTTTAATCCGCTGGTCACGGGTTCGATCCCCGTAGGGCCCACCGCACCCCGCCCCGTCCCGCATCAGCGGGGCGGGGCGGGCTTCGTGGGGGGACCGGAGCATGAACCGGATTGGTCCATCAAGCGAAGATTTCAATACGACAACAATGCCCCACCGGGCCGCGGGGTCGGGTCTTGGCTACCGACGGGTAGCCGGATCGGCGGCATCCCGCGGAAGGACGGGGGTCGGCACCGATCCGTCCCCACGGTTCCGCGATGGTTCGCCGCACCGGATCGTGTCCACCGGCCCCGATCCCGGTTCCCGACCCGGGTCGGAGGTCCTACGCTGGTGGAGTGCGTGTCATCAAAAGGGCCCTGGGGGCCGGTCTGCTAGCCGTCGGTCTGACGGCTGCCTCCATGGTGCCCGCGCTCGCCGAAGGGGCCGACGCCCCGGACTTCCTGACCCCCGACTACCAGCGGTTCCAGGCCCAGTTGAAGCCGACGGGAGATCTGACGGCCCCCGGACACGACGGCGCGTTGCGTGCCGCCGCCTTCAACTCCTCCCTCAGCCGCGGATACGCCGGCGAGCTGGCCCAGGACCTCTCCCGCGCCGGGGACGAGTCGGCCTCGGCCGTGGCGGAGGTCATCCAACGGACCAACCCCGACGTCGTGCTGCTCAGTGACTTCGACTACGACGAGGACCACGAGGCCGCCGAGGGCTTCCGCACCCACTACCTCCAGCAGGACCAGAACCAGCAGCAGGCCGTCGACTACCCCTACATGTATGTGGCCCCGACCAACCACGGCGTCCCCACCGGTGCCGACCTGGACGGCAACGGAACCGTCGGTGATGCGACCGACGGATTCGGCCACGGGGACTTCCCCGGACAACACGGCATGGTCCTGTATTCCAAGCACCCGATCCAACGCGACGGGATCCGCACCTTCCAGAACCTGCTGTGGACTTCGATGCCGGACAACCGGCTGCCCACCGGGGAGTATTCGCCGCTGGTACGCACCATCCTGCGGCTGAACAGCTCCACCACCTGGGACGTGCCCGTCACGATCGAGGGAAACACCGTGCACGTGGTGGCCGTGGATCCCGGCGCCGCCGTGGACGAGGAAGGCAATGAACACCGCCGGCGCAATGCCGACGAGATCCGGTTGATCTCCGACTACGTCGCCGGGGGCGGGGACGCCGACTACATCACCGACGACCAGGGACATAGCGGCGGATTGCCCGACGACGCGCGCTTCGTGGTCCTGGGCGACCTCGGCGTGGGCCCCGGCCAGGGGGACTCCGCCCGCTCGGCCACGAAGCAGCTGCTGGGAAACGCGGCGGTCAACGACCCGCGGCCGACCTCCCCCGGCGCTGAGGAATACGGTGCAGGAGATCCGCCGGCCCCGGACGCCGGGAAGCTTTCGGCCCCGAACCTGCGCACCTCGATCGACGGGGCCGCCGGGGCGCTGCGCAGCGATTACGCCCTGGCCTCGATCAGCCTGGACGTCGCCGGGGCCGGGGTGTTCTGGCCTTCCGCCAGGCAACCGGGTCGGGCCCTGGTCTACGGCGATCCCGCCCCCAGCGGAAACCACCGCCTGGTCTGGGTCGACATCGACCTCCCCGTCTCCGACTAGCAGCGGCGCACCACCGCACGAACCCTGCGTGGTGGACCTCACAGGGCGGAATCCACCGATTGGTTGATCACCGCCCGGGGCCCGGCGGGAAGAGTTGATGGTAGGCAATCAGCCTCAACCATCAACGAAAGGCCATCGAAGTGCTCCGCCTTCTCTACACGTCCTTCACCTTCGCCGTCGTCGGCGTCCTGTCCGGATTGTTCTACCGGGAGCTGACGAAGGCCAACGACTTCACGGACCGCTCCGCCACACAACTACCCCTGGTCCATACCCACTTCCTGGTCCTGGGGTTCATCGTCTTGCTGATCGTGATGATCCTGGAGCGGGTCCTGCACGTCTCCGCGGCCGCCCCGAAGCTGTCCAACTGGTTCTTCTGGACCTGGACCGTCGGCGTGGCCATCACCGGCGGGATGATGCTCGTCAAGGGCACCCTGGCCGTCCAGGGCTCCGACGTCTCGTCCCCGGCCTTGAGCGGGATCGCCGGACTGGGACATATCCTGTTGACCGTCGGCGTCGTCCTGCTATTCCTGGCCCTGCGCAAGGCAGTTCTCGCCGTGCAGAAGGCCCCCCGCGCGACGGTTTCGCTCTGATGTTCCGGCAGGGAGGGGACAGGGCCCCTAAAATCGGTATATGAAGGAAAAAATCACTGCAGCGGTCCTGGGCCCGGACGGAAAACCCGTCGCCGGAATCCAGGGGGCGATCGTCAGGGCCATCGGCGTCCAGCGCCCCCTGGTGGTGGCCTATCTGCGCCGTTTGCAGCGCAAGCACCCCCGGGCGGACGGGCCGGAACTGGCCCGTCTGATCAAACGCGACTACATGGTGGCGGTCACCGGCGGTGGCGCTGCCGTCGGGGCCTCCGCGGTCGTGCCCGGGATCGGCACGGCGGCATCATTGGGCCTCTCTGCGGCGGCTACGGTCGGCTTCCTGGAAGCCAGCGCCCTCTACGCCCAGTCGCTGGCCGAGCTGCACGGGATCACCACCGAGGACCCGGACAAGGCCCGGGTGATGGTGATGGCCATCCTGATGGGGGAGGAAGGCAGTGCGATGATCTCCGCCCTGACCCACCAGGCGGCAGGGCGCGGGGTGGGGCCGGTGAAGGGCTGGGGCTCGGTCTTCGGCAACGGGAAGTCGTCGGGGGCCTGGGGCGCCATCGGCGCCCAGGTGCAGAAGCGCTTCCTGCGCAAGATCCTGGCCACCCAGGGGGCTTCGATCATCGGCCGGGCGATCCCCTTCGGGCTCGGTGCCGCCGTGGGGGGCGTGGGCAACCGGTTCCTGGGCCGCAAGGTCGTCGAATCCGCGTCACTGGCCTTCGGGCCCGTCCCCACCACGATTCCCGGGGGGCTGGCCCCACGAAAGGTCCTCAGCCAGGCGGTCGACCCGGCCCGCGCGGAGGACGGCGCAGCCCTGGAAGCCGCCCGGACCGCCGTCGAGCGGGCCATCGAGCAGGAGCGGCACCGCCGCGCCTCCGACGGCCGGTAGGCCCCGTCAGCCCAGGAAGGTGTTCGCGGCGATGAAGATCGCCAGACCCGCCAGGGAGCCGACGACGGTCCCGTTGATCCTGATGAACTGCAGGTCCCGGCCCACCTGCAATTCGATCTTCCGGCTTGTCTGGACCCCGTCCCACCGGGCCACGGTGTCCCCGATCAGCCCCGAGATCTGCTCACGGTAGGTGTGGACCAGATAGCCGACGGCCGTGGTGATCCACCGGTCGATCTTTGCCGCCAGCACCGTATCGGTGCGCAACCGCGAACCCAGGTCCATGACCGCCCGCACGAAGGACAGGCGCAGGGCGGATTCCGGGTTCTCCAGGGCATCGAGCAGCGCCGCCTTGATGGACTCCCAGCCGGTGGCCACCGCCTCGTGCAGCTGCGGATCGTCCAGGATGCTGTGCTTGAGCGCCTCCACCTGGGCGATCGTGTCCGGGCGGTGCTGCATGTCCCGTGCGAATTCGGCCAGCCAGTCGTCGACGCTGCGGCGCAGCCGATGATCCGGATCGTTCCGGACGGCGTCGGTGAAGGCCGCCAGCTCGCGGTGCAGTCGTTCCCCCACGAAGGTATCCATCATCGACGGCAACCAGGCGGGGGAGCGTTCGGCGACGAGCTGGACCACCGTCCGGCGGTTCACGGCCACCCAGTCGGCCACCCGGTCGGCCAACAGGTCCACGACGGGGCGTTGGTGTCCGTCGCGCAGGACCAGTTCGAGCATCCGCCCCAGGGTGGGGGACCATTCGGGGGCCAGCATGTGCTTGCGGGCCAGGGACTCGGCCAACGCCAGCACGTCCTCGTCGTTGACCACCGAGAGCAGGGCCCGGACCACCGTCGAAGCCTCGACGGCCACCCGTTCGGCATTGCCTGCCTCGCTGAGCCACGCCCCGGCGGGGGCCGCGAAGGACAGCGAAGCGAGTTTGGTGCCCACCACCTCGTCGGAGAGGAAGTTCTCCTCGATGAAGCCGCCCAGGCTCTCACCGATCTGGTCCTTCTTGCGTGGGATGATCGCCGTATGCGGGATCGGCAGTCCCAACGGGTGACGGAACAGCGCGGTGACGGCGAACCAGTCGGCCAGGGCCCCGACCATCCCGCCCTCGGCCGCCGCCCTGACGTATTGGAGCCACCCATGGGACTCCTGCAGGGCGAAGGACACCGCGAACAGGACCGCCATCCCGATCAACAATCCCGTGGCAATGGCTTTCATGCGCCGCAGCGCTGTGGACCGTTCGACGTCGGAGATCAGTGGCATGGGGGTCCAATCGGTGGGGTGCCTCGGTGGCGCTTCCACGATAGTTCACCGGCTCGCCCGGGATCGCGCCAACGAGCCCGGGGGCCATCGCGTAGCGTGAGGACCATGCACCATGTCTATGCACATCGCGGATCCAGCGCCGCCTACGCGGAAAACACCCGGGCCGCCTACCTGCAGGCGATCGCCGACGGTGCCGACGGGATCGAATGCGACGTCCACCTCACCCGTGACGACCGGATCGTCTGCCATCACGACCAGACCGTGGACCGCACCTCCAACGCCTCGGGGCGGATCTCCTCGTTCACGCTGCAGGAACTGCGGGAGCTGGACTTCGCCTCCTGGAAGGGCCGCGAAATCCCGGCCGCCTACGGGGGGCTGCATGATCAACTGCTGACCCTGGGTGAACTGGTGGACCTGGCCGCCACCGCAGGGCGGTCGATCGGCCTGGCCATCGAGATCAAGCACCCCAGCGAATTCGGGCGCGGACTCGAGGACGCCGTCCTGGAGGAACTGACCGCGCTGGGCTGGGAAGCCACCACCTCGAGGATCGGGGACGTCACGGTCAGCTTCATGTGCTTCGATGCCGGGTCGGTGCGTCACCTCGGCCGGAGGGTTCCCGCCGAGGTCCTGTGCCAACTGGTCACCGGGGAGAACCAGAAGAAGGTCGCCGGCCTCGCCGAACGCGGGGATGAGCTCGGTGCGCGGGTCGCCGCCGTCGTCTACGGCTCGGCCCGGGAAGGGGTCCCGGCCATCGAGGTGGGGATCGCCGGCCTGGCCGGCCCCGGGGTCGCCTGGGTGCGCCGGCACGAGGACACCGTGCGGGGCTGGCTCGATGCCGGAACCGGGCTGCGGGTGTGGACGGTTGACGAGGAGGCCGACATCAGGTTCCTAGCCCGGCTGGGGGTCCAGGAGATGACCAGCAACGATCCGAAGCACACCCGCGCCGTCCTGGATTCGCTGGCCCGGGCGTGAACACCGGGGCAGGAACGGTCCGGGCCGTCGGCATCGACCGGCTGACCGATACCGCGGGGATCCACCCGCTACGGCTGCCCGCCCCGGTCTGCGGGCCGGCCCAGGTGGTCCTGGGGGTGGAGGCCGTCGCCGTGAACCACGTGGACACCTTCGTCCGCTCCGGGGTCTACGCCACGGAACTGGACTTCCCCGTGGCGGTCGGCCGGGACGCGGTGGGCACCATCGAGGCCGTAGGTGCGTCGGTGACCGGCCTGCAGGTGGGGCAGCGGGCCTGGACCAACAGCCTCGGCTTCGCCGGCCGGCCCGGGGCGACCGCCGAGCGGGTCGCCGTCGAGGCCGAAAGGATCTACCCGCTTCCCGCGGGCGTGGACCCGGCTACTGCCGCTGCGGCACTGCATCCGTGCACGACGGCGGCCCTGGCGGTCCAACGCCACGGGAACCCGGACCCCGGGGACAGCGTCTACATCGCCGGGGGTGCCGGACAGGTCGGGTCGGCGGCCATCGTGCTGGCCGTGGCCGGCGGGGCCCGGGTGCTGGCCTCGGCCTCCGCCGAGGATGCGCACTATTGCCGCGGGTTCGGCGCCGGGACCGTGCTGGACTACCGCGACCCGGATCTGGTGGCCCGGCTGGCGCAGGCCGCGCCCGAAGGCCTCGACGTGCAGATCGACACCGCAGGACATAACGACCTGGCGGCGGCGGTGAAGCTTGCTGCCCCCCGTGGACGGATCGTCCTGCTCGCCGGGCCCGGCACGGAAGCCGTCCTGCCCGTGGGGCAGCTGTACATGCGCGACGCGAGCCTGCGCGGCTTCGCGATCAGCAACGCCACCGTCGCCGAACTGGCCGACGCGGCCAACACCGTGAACACCCTGCTGGCCACCGGCGCCTGGGCGCCCCGGCAGGTGGACCTGGGGTCCTTTAACGATGCCGGGTGGGCGCAGGCACGGCTGGAATCGGGGCAGAACCGCGGCACGCGAATCGTCCTGCAGCCGGAGGCCCGACCCTGACGCGGCCGGCGCGTGGATAGACTGCCGAGGTGAAGTTCAGCCAGTCCCCTGCCGTGAAGACGGGCCTGTCCATTGCCGTGGCGACGGGCCTCTACGGCATCTCCTTCGGCGCGCTCGCCGTGGCGTCCGGGCTGGGCTTCTGGCAGACCGTGGCGCTGAGCGCCCTGATGTTCACCGGAGGATCGCAATTCGCGTTCATCGGGGTCGTCGCCGGCGGAGGCGCCGGTTCGGCGGCCTTCGGGGCCGCGACCCTGTTGGGGATCCGCAACATCATCTACGGGATGCAGATGAACTCCATGGCCCGCCCCACCGGGTGGCGCAAGGCGGCCGCCGCCCACGTGACCATCGATGAATCCACGGCCACCGCCGTCGTGCAGGAGGACCTGAGAGAGGTCCGCCGCGGTTTCTGGACCGCCGGGCTGGGGATATTCATCCTGTGGAACCTGTTCACCGTCGCCGGGGCCCTGCTCGGCGACGCCCTGGGCGACCCGAAGGCCTGGGGGTTGGACGGGGCCGCCGTCGCCGCCTTCCTGGCCTTGTTGTGGCCACGGCTGGCCTCACGGGATCCGGTGGCGATCGCCGTGGTCTGCGCGGTGGCCACCGTGCTGGCCGTCCCGTTCGTACCCCCGGGCGTCCCGATCCTCATTGCGGCGTTGGTCGCCGGAGTGTGGGGTTGGATCGGGCACCAGGGCAAGGAGGCGCGCGCATGAGCCTGTGGTGGTGGATCCTGGCCGCCTGCGTGGTGGCCTATCTGTCCAAGCTCTCCGGCTATCTGGTGCCGGCCAGGATCCTGGACAAACCGCGCATGGGCCGGGTGGCCGGGACGCTGACCATCGGACTGTTGGCGTCGCTGACGGCCGTGAACACCTTCGCCAACGGTCAGGAGCTGGTCCTCGACGCCCGGATCGGCGCCCTGCTGGCCGCGGGGATCGCGCTGCTGCTGCGCGCCCCGTTCCTGGCGGTCGTGATCGTCGGGGCGGTGGCGGCGGCACTGCTGCGGCTGGCCGGAATGCCCTAGCCGGGAGGGACGTTCAGTCGTGCTGCCCCCGGCGCTGCCGGGCGAGGGCGGCCAGCACGAAGAACACGGCAATGAATCCCAGCTCCAGCAGGCAGAGGATGATCACGGCGATCCAGGAGGACCGGCCGATGAAGATGATCGCCCCCATCACCAACAACAGGGTGGCCATGATCAGGACGAGCCAGGCGAAGCCCAGCACCGCGCGGGCACTGCGCATGCCGGTACGGAAACCGAATCCCTCCGGGACGGGCCCGGCCCCGTGGAACTCGGTGGATCCGTTGGCGTAGTGGCCTTCGGCCGGCCCCGGGGGCTTCCCCGCCCGGATCCCGTACCTCGGTTCGTCGGGCTCGTCAGGTGAGCGCGGATGCTCCAGCCATGACGGCATGACGATCGCCTCCTTGGGTGGCGTGCTTCATGGTCCAAGTCTGCCTCATTGCCGCGTCCATGGCACGGACTGCTTCCATCAGGCCCAATCGGAGGGTTTGCCGACCTGGCGGAAGGCCGAGGAGGAGAACAGCAACACCAGCGCGGCACCGAACAGGGCCACTCCTGCATACAGGGCGAGCCGGAGGTTTCCCCCGTGGATCAACCAACCGGCAGCCAACGGGGACAATGCCGACAGGCCCATGTTCAGGACCGTGAGGGTCGACCCGGCACGGCCCTGGAAATGGATCGGGATCACCGTGAAGACGTAGCCGCTGATGGCCGCGCCCGTGGCGGGGGTGGCCAGGCCCAGGATGGTGAACCAGAGGAAGAGGAACGCGTATTGATGGAAGAACACCAGCCCGACGATGCCCACCATGGCGGTGGTCAGGGAAATCAAGACCAGCGTCGGGACGCGCATCTTGGGGACGACCATGCCACCGAGGATGGCTCCGCCCAGCAATGCCAGTGCCGTGGCGCCATTGACCCAGGCGATGAGCAGGGGGTCGACTTCCCGGGAGACCAGATCCAGTTGGATGGTGAAGACCACCAGGGTCAACCCTCCGTTGAGCGCAGTCGAGGCCAGGGCGGCGGCGCGTAACGCCGGGTTGGAGAACACGATGCGAAACCCCGAGGAAATATCCTTCGGGACCCTCTTGAGGCCGGCCCCGATCCGGGAGATCCGGGCCTTCCCGGTAGCGGGGGACGGGTCTTCGGTCTCCTCGTCATAGGGGAACAGGTCGGCTTGGATCCGTTGGGCCGAGAGCAGCAGGACCAGGAGTGCGACGGCGGAGAAGGCGAAGGGAAGCCAGGGCGCGAAGGCGTAGAGCACGGCACCGAAGGGGCCGCCGGCGATCTCGAGGGCCGCGTCCCGCCCCTGGTTGACCGATTGTGCGCGAGCGAAGTTGCCGCCGCTGACGATCGAACGCAGGGCGGCATTATCGGCCATGCCGAAGAGTGACCTACCGATCGCGCCGAGCGCAACGAAAAGGACCAGGGCCGGAAAGGTCAGCAGGCCCACCGCCTGTAGCAGCGCCACCATGCCCCAGGTCAGCGCGCCCAGGCTGGCGCGCCAGATCATGCAGGAGCGCCGGTCGGTTCGGTCCACCAGGACTCCGCCGACCAGCACGAGCGTCACGAAGATCGCCGAACTGATGGTGATCAGCGACCCGGCCAGGACCGCTGACCCGGTGAGGGCGAACGCGAGCAGCGGCAGGGCGAGATCACGGACCGACACCGTGAGGGAGTCGCTGGTGGTGCCGGCTAGCCACCACCGGTAGTCCTTATTGGTGAAGAGCTTCTCTTCGGGGGCGGAGTCGGTGCTTTTCTCCGACATCTACCGGGCAGCCGGAACGCGTGGCATAACAGGTTTAGCGCAAGTCATGCACCACAACATACATTCGTCAGAAATGATGTCAACAGTGTCAAAAAACAGTAAAAGTTAATAACCGGGGTGGGAGGCGAGCGATTCCGGAGCTTCACTGGCGGGGCCACGGGACTGCTCCGTTGCGGCGCGGTCCCGCCCTGATCGAAAGCTAGCGCTGCGTGGCGGCCAAGGAAGCGGTCTGTGCAGCGATTTCGGACTCCTCGTCGGTGGGGACCACCAGGACGGGGATGGCCGAGTCGGGGGCGGAAATGACCCGGGGCGCCTTGCTGCGCTCGATATTGGACATCTCGTCGAGCTTGATGCCCAGGGCGCCGAGACCACCGACCACGCGCTGGCGGAACAACCAGCCGTTTTCCCCGATGCCCGCGGTGAAGACGATGGCCTGCGCGCCGCCGACGGCCACATGGTATCCGCCGATGTACTTCTGCAGCCGGTAGGCGGCGACCTCCAGGGCCAGTTCCGCCCCGTCGTCGCCCGCCGCGGCGGCCTCGACGACCGAACGCATGTCGTTTTCGCCCGAGAGCCCCTTCAGGCCCGAGTCCTGGTTGAGGATGTGGTCCATCTGCTCGGCAGTGTACTCGCCGCGGATGACCAACTGGGTGACGATCGAGGCATCGAGGTCACCGGACCGGGTGCCCATGACCAGTCCCTCGAGCGGGGTGTAGCCCATCGAGGTGTCGATGCTCTTGCCCTGGCGAATGGCGGTGATCGAGGCGCCGTTGCCCAGGTGGGCGATGACCGCACGGAAGCGCTGGCGTTCGATGCCCAGCAGTTCGGCGGCTTTGCCGGCCACGTAGTCGTGGCTGGTTCCGTGGAAGCCGTAGCGGCGGACGCCATGACGCTTATAGAGGTCATCGGGCACGGCATAGCGCCAGGCGTATTCGGGCATGGTGCGGTGGAAGGCGGTGTCGAAGACGGCCACCTGGGGGAGTTTGGGCCACTTCTCCAACAGGGCGCGGATGCCCAGTGCGGCCGCGGGGTTGTGCAGGGGAGCCAACGGTGCCAACCGCTCAATGGCGCGGACGATCTCGTGGGTGATCAGCACCGGCTCGGCGAAGCGCTCGCCACCGTGGACCACCCGGTGTCCGACGGCCTCGATCTGGCGCTCACCCAGAACCCCGCGCAGGTGTTCCTGCACGGTTTCCAAGGCGGCGGCGTGGTCGGGAACCTCCGGACCACCGATTCGTTCGACCAGACCGGCGAGCAGGATCTCATCGGTTCCGGTTTCACGGACCTGGTATTTCAGCGAGGATGATCCCGAGTTGATGACCAGTACGAGCATGGGTGGGGCTCCTAGTGTTCCTGGGCCTGGATGGCGGTGATGGCCACCGTATTGACGACGTCGTCCACGGTGCAGCCGCGGGAGAGGTCGTTGACGGGTTGATTCAGTCCCTGCAGGACCGGGCCGACCGCGACGGCGCCAGCCGATTGCTGGACCGCCTTATAGGTGTTGTTCCCGGTGTTCAGGTTCGGGAAGATGAACACCGTTGCCTGCCCGGCCACCGAGGACCCCGGCAACTTGGAGGCACCGATGGAGGTGTCCACTGCGGCGTCGTACTGGATGGGCCCATCTACTGCCAGCCCGGGTTCGCGCCGGCGCACCAGATCGGTGGCGGTACGGACCTCGTCGACGGATCCTCCGGTGCCCGAGGCGCCCGTCGAGTAGGAGAGCATCGCCACGCGGGGGTCGACCCCGAACTGCCGGGCCGTCTGGGCCGAAGCCAGGGCTATATCGGCCAGCTGGTCCGCATCCGGGTCCGGGTTGACCGCACAATCGCCGTAGACCAGAACGCGGTCCTCCATGAGCATCAAGAAGACCGAAGACACGATATCCACTCCGGGACGGGTCTTGATGAACTCCAATGAGGGGCGGATCGTGTTGGCGGTGGTGTGGGCGGCTCCGGAGACCATGCCATCCACGTGGCCCAGATGGACCATCATCGTGGCGAAATAGGAGCGGTCGAGCAGGCGCTCACGGGCCGATTCAACCGTGACACCCCGGTGGGCGCGCAACCGGGCGTATTCGGCGGCGAACCCCTCCAACAGATCGCTGCGGGCCGGATCGGTGATGGGGATGCCGTCCAGGTCGATGCCATGGGACGCAGCCAGTTCGCGGACCTCGTGGGTATTGCCCAGGATGACTAGATCGCAGATCCCGCGACGGCTGATGATCTCCGCCGCCCGCAGGATCCGCAGATCCTCGCCCTCGGGCAAGACGATCCGCTTACGCTCCGATCGTGCCCGTTCCACCAGCTGGTGCAGGAACCGCAGCGGGGTCATGGTCTCCGGGGCCGGCAGCGAGAGCCGGGCCAGCAGTTCGTCCTCGTCGACGTCCCGATACCAGGCACCCAGGGCGGCTGCCGTCTTACGCGGCTGCCCCGCGGTCAACGCCCCCGAGACCTCCCAGACCCGGTGCGCCGTGGAATAGGTGTCCTCCTCGACGGTGAAGACCGGGAAGGGGGCGGCAGCCAACAGCGGCAGGACCGAGTCCTCGATCGGCCGGGGGCCGGTGAGCAACAACCCGGCGGTGGTGGGAAAACCGGGGGTCCTGGAGGTCGCCACGGCGGTGGCCATGACGTCGGAACGGTCAGCCGGGGCGATCACCAACGAATCGTCCCGGTAGCGGTCGAGCAGATAACCCACGTTCATGGCCGCGACCAGGACATGGTCGATGTCGCGGTCCAGTTCCGGGGCACCGGCGACCAGCCGGGCGCCCAACGCCGAACTCACTTCCCCGACCGTGGGCCGGATGATCTCCGCGATCTCGGGCAGCACATACACCTTGCGGTGCCGCAGTCCCGGACGCACGGACTCCCGGATCTGATCCGCCAGCTCCGGGTCGGCCCGGTTCACGATCATCGACAGGAGGGAGACGTTTTCCTCGTAGAAACCCTTGCGGGCCAGGTCGACGGCGTCCACGGCCTCGGTGACGGTATGCTCCGCCGCGTTGATCACGCCCACCACATGGCAGCCCAGATGGTTGGCCAGCTGGGCGTTGAGCCCGAATTCCAAGGCGGCATCGTGATCGGATAGGTCGGTCCCCTCCACGATGACGACGTCGACATCGCGGGCGATCCGGCTGTAGGTATCCAGGGCCCGGGAATGGATTTCGTCGAGATTCCCGGCGACGATGAGTTCGCGGGCCTGTGCTCGGGTCATCGCGACGCCGACATGGGACTCGTCCAGATCGAAGAGATCGCGGATCAACGCGACAACGGGGTCGGTGTCCACATCGGGGCCGTCGGTGATGGGACGGAAAAAGCCGATCCTGTCGGCGTGGCGGTGCAAGAGGTCCGCCAGACCCAGGGTGACCAGTGACTTCCCGCTGGCGGGGGTGGATGCACTGACATAAATGCCGCGGGCCATGGGTCTCCTTCGAAGGCGGTCGCTGTGCCTGACCCATCGTGCCACGCCGGACGCGGCAATGCCCACGACCCCGATCACATCCGGGCGTGGGCATTGCCGCAATTTTTGGCTCAGGCCGCGGTGGTCTCAGGAGCCGTGAGCCGACCATCGCGCATCGTGGCGACGGCATCGGTCAACGGAACGAATTCGGTGTCGTGGGTGACCATGACGGTGGCGACCTGGAATTCGTCGGTGACCTGGCGCAGCAGCCTCACGATCGAGTCACTGCGGTCGTGGTCCAGTGCCGCAGTCGGTTCGTCCACGAGCAGCACCTTCGGATCCCCCATGAGGGCCCGGGCGATGTTCACGCGCTGACGTTGACCCCCGGAGAGCTGGTGCGGACGCTTATGGGCTGCCTCGTCCAAGCCGACGATCCCCAGCAGTTCGGCGGCCCTCACCCGTGCCTCCTTCACCGATTTGCCGCGTAGGTGGTCCACGATGACCAGTTGTTCCAGCGAGGTCAACGAGGCCAAGAGGTTCGGCTGCTGGAAGACGATGCCGATCTTCTCGCGTCGCAGGGTGGTCAGGTCCTGATCGGAGAGTCCGGTCGCTTCGGCCCCGTCGACGAAGACCCGTCCGGCGGTGGGACGGACCAATGTGGCAGCGGTGGCCAGGAGGCTGGACTTCCCCGAGCCGGAGGGGCCGACGAGGGAGAGCATCTGACCGGGGCGGACGGTGAGGTCGACGCCGTCCAGTGCCTTGACGGTACCCTCGCCGTCCGGGTATTCGAGGGTGACGTCGATCAGGCTCAGCGAGCCGGTGTTGGCGGTGGTGGCGGCGGGGGCGTATTCGGTGGTGATGGTCATGGGGCGTTTTCCTTTAGGCAAAGACGGAGGGGTGGTTCGGAGGGGCCGTGCCGGGACGGCCCGGGGCGTTAGTTGCCGCCCAGGGCGATTAGCGCGTCGACCTTGGTGGTGCGCCGGACGGCCAAGGCCGATCCGGCCAGCCCCAGGACGACGATCCCGAGAATGGGGAGCAGCGTCGTCGTGGCGTCCACCAGGAAGGGCGCGGCTTGGGCGGCAAAGAATCCGCCGGCGACCCCCACGGCGCCACCCAGTGCGGCGCCGGCGATCAGGACGATGGCGGCCTGGGTGATGGCATCGCGGAGGATGTATTTGCCGGAGCCGCCCAGCGCCTTGAGCACCGCGATGTCGCGGGTCCGCTGGACGGTCCAGACGGTGAGGAAGGCGACGATGACCAGGGCGGAGATGCCGTACAGGAAGGCCTGCATCATCAGCAGCGAACCGTGCTCGCTCTGATAGGCACCCAGGGCCTGGAAGGCGCCGGTGCGGGTGGTGGTCACGGTATCGGCGGCGGAGTTCGCTGCCGCCTCGTCAACGGCGGCCCCGTCGTCGTAGGTGATCGCCGTGACGGTGCCGACCTGATCGGGGTTGGACAGATGGGCGATCTTGGTCCAGGTCGGCAGGGCGGTCCAGACGACGCTGGTGTGGGAGTACCACTGGTCCTCGACCACGGAGGCGACCCGGAGCTCGGTCCCGCCCAGGGTGACCCGGTCGCCGGTGGTCACCGAGAGGTCCTCGGCGGCGGTCCGGCTCAGGACCACGGTGTCGTCCTCCACGCTGGCCGGGGTCAGCTGGCCGCCGGGGTCGACGCCGAAGACGGCGACGTTGGTGGTTCCTCCCGCGGTGTCGGCGGAGCCGGACTGCAGCCGGGTCTGGCTGATGCCCAGCGGTTCGGCGTTCTTCACGCCGTCCACGCCCTTCCAGGTGTCGACCTGGGTTTCGGTGACTTCGCTTTCGGTGAAGGACGCCTTGGGTTCCGAGGTGCCGGGGGCGCCGAAGGCGATGCTGTCCACGGGGGCGGACGTGCCGCTTTCGTGGACGGATCCGAGTTTGGCGATGGACGACGTCGATTGGTCTCCCAGGCCGGCGGTCAGGCCCGAGAGCATGACCAGCAGCAAGGTGATCAGGGCGACGACGCCGCCCATCAGGGCGAAGCGGCCCTTGGCGAAACTGATGTCACGGATGGCGAGGAACAAGGTGTACTACTTTCGGGGTCGTGGTGGCCGGATGGCCTATGTATCCACTCTCCCGCGGAGCGTTGCCCGTTCCATCAACCGATCGGTTGATCCTGGTCCAGCCCTAGATTTTGGAGGTCTCCAACTCGATCCTGCGGCGGCCCTCCGGCCCGACGAAACGGTAGGCGACGAGCAGCATGAGGGTCCAGACGGCGCCGACCACCAGCGCAGTCCGTCCGGCTTCGCTGAAGCCCAGGATGAACACGATGAAGACCATGAAGGCCAACCCCAGGTAGCTCAGCACGGGCCAGAACGGCAGGACGTAGTTCCCTGCCGGCTGGCCGGTGGCCCGCAGTTCCAGGCGCATCCGGTGGTGGGCCAGCAGGATGGTTCCCCAGGTGAAGACGGTGGCGAACGTGGCGATGGAGGCGACGATGAGGAAAAGCTGGTCGGGGATCCAGAAGTAGAGTCCCAGACCGATCAGTAGGCACACCGAGATCAGGGCCACCGGCCAGAGCGGGATCCCGTTGCGGGAGAGCCGCCCGAAGGAAGCCGGCGCATTGCCCTGTTCGGCCAGCCCGAACATGGTGCGGGTGGCTGCGTAGAAGATGGAGTTCATGGCGGACAACGCGGCGGTGAGGACGACGGCGTTGATGATGTGTTCCGCGGCCGGGATGCCGAGGCCGGCGAAGACCTGCACGAAGGGGCTGCCCTCGGAGCCGATCTCGTTCCAGGGGAACAGGCAGAGCATCACCCCGATGGAGAGCACGTAGAAGAGCAGGATGCGCATCGGGACGGTGTTCACGGCCTTCGGGATGGCCTGGGCCGGGTCCCCGGTCTCCCCGGCGGTCATGCCCAGGGTTTCGATGCCGCCGAAGGAGAAGACCACGATGCCCAGGCTCATGACGATGCCCCAGACACCGAAGGGGGCGAACCCACCGTGGTCGAAGAGGTTGTGCAGGCCCGGCTGGTAGCCGCCGACCTGGACGGCGAAGATGATGAGGTAGAGGCCGCCGACGATCATGGAGATGATGGTGACGATCTTGACCAGCGTGAACCAGAATTCCAGCTCCCCGAACACGCTGACCCGCAACAGGTTCAATCCGCCGATGAGCAGCATGGCGGCCAGCATCCAGATCCAGCCCGGGGCGTCCGGGTACCACATGCCCATGTATTGGCCCACGGCGGTCATGTCGGCGATCGCGACGACGACCATCTCGAAGGCGAAGGTCCACCCCACCAGGAAACCTGACAGCGGGCTGATGTACCGGTTGGCGTATTGCGCGAAGGAACCGGCCACCGGGTGGCGGACCGCCATCTCGCCCAGGGCACGCATCACCGTGAAGACCACGCAGCCGGCGATGATGTAGGCCACCAGCACCGCGGGCCCGGCCGCCTGGATGGTTTCGGCGGACCCGTAGAACAGGCCGGTACCGATCGCCGAACCGAGGGCGATGAAACGGATATGCCGGAGGGAGAGCTTCCGCTCGAGGGAGGGCCCCGACGTCGTCGGCGGGGTGGAAGTCCGTGATTCTTGCATGGTCCTACCTGGGGTAGCGGCTAAGGGAAGGCGGTCCACGGTGTCGGCGAACCGCATTAACTGTGGCACAGGATGTGCGTCTGAACACAATGCATGGGTGACAACCGTCTCCCGTGGTGGGATCCTGAGGGCATGATCGTTGCCTTCTCTGTTTCCACCAACATGCCGAACACCGACGGGTCGGTCCACGAAGCCGTGGCCGCTGCCGTGCAGGTCGTCAGGGAATCCGGCCTGCCGAACAACACGTCCTCGATGTTCACCGAGATCGAAGGGGAATGGGATGAGGTGATGGATGTGGTCAAGCGGGCCACGGAGGCGGTCGCCGCCTACGGCAACCGGGTCTCGCTGGTCCTCAAGGCCGATATCCGCCCCGGCCATACCGGTGAGCTGACCGGGAAGATCGACCGCCTGCAGAAGGCGTTGGAACGCAGCGACAGCTGATCGGGGGCCGTGGCGGTCCTCGGCGGTGACCCCAGTACGCTGGTGGGGTGCGAATCAACGACTACACCATCCGGAAGGCCACGACCGAGGACATTGCCGGCACCTTGGCCATGAAACTCGCCGCCTGGCGGGAAACCTATGCCGACCAGCGCCCCGAGTCGTTCTTCGAGGCCGAGGAGGCCCGCCGCGAGGCCCAGATCGACTGGTGGACCCGCGGACTGGCGGCCGGGGCCGACCTGTGGATCGCCACCGCCCCGGATGGGCGGGTCGTCGGTTGTGCCGGCGGTGCCCCCGTCCATGACGAGGATGCCCCGACCGGTGCCGTGGCGGAACTGCAGATGCTCTATGTGCTCGCCGAGGCCCACGGGACCGGACTCGGGGCCGGATTGATGCGGGCGACGATCGGGAACCTGCCGGCAGTGGTGTGGATCCTCGAACACAATCCGCGCGCCCAGGCCTTCTACCGCAAGCACGGGTTCGACTTCGACGGCGCCCGTGAGCTGCTCGCCGATGAGTGGGCGGGCCTGGATGAAGTGCGGATGGTCAGGCCGGGTCCCCGTGGCTAAATCCCGCTCCCGCGGAAATTCGTCGGGCAAGACCCGTCCCCGGAAGACGACGGCCGGTCCAGCAGAGAGGCGGGACCCCCAACCGGGGGACTATCCGATCGATACGGGGACGGCGACCCTTGAACGAGACCCCTATGACGACGGCGGCTGGATCCTGAAGGTCAACGGGGTGCCGTCCTCGCATGTCGATGTCGGGGATCCGTTGCGTCTGGATTTCGAATACATGCGCTGGATGGCCGCCCTGGTGGGCGCCCGCTACCCGCAGGAGCGCGACGGCGGTGGGCCGCGGTTGCGGGCCCTGCATCTGGGCGGCGGGGCGTGTTCGATGGCCCGGTGGATCGCTGCCGCCTACCCGGAGGCCCGCCAGGTGGTCGTTGAACTCGACGGACGCCTCGCCGAGTTGGTGCGCGGGTGGTTCGACCTGCCGCGGGCGCCGAAACTGCGCCTGCGGGTGGGGGAGGCGGGCGAGGTCCTGCGCTCGCTGACCGATGACACCCGGGATCTGCTCATCCGTGACGTCTTCGCCGGGGATAAGACCCCTGCGGACCTGACCACCGTGGGCTTCACCCGCGAGGCGGCCCGCGTCCTGGCCGGGGAGGGGCTGTACATCGTGAACTGCGGGGACACCCCGAAATTAGAGACGGCACGCCGGGAGGCCGCCACCATCGGTGCCGTCTTCGCCCACACGGCGATCGTGGCCGACCCGGCGATGCTCAAGGGCCGTCGCTACGGAAACATGGTCATTGCCGGCTCCAACGCCCCCATCCCGGCGGGACCAGGGATGTTGCGCGAGCTGCTCGGCGGTGCAGTGCCCGCCCAGTATTGGGAAGACGCCCGCGTCCGTTCCTTCGCCGGGACCTCGGCGGTCATCGACGATGGACCGGGAACCCCCGGCTAGAAGGCCTGGAAGTCGCCCGTGCGCACATATTCGAGGTAGAGCTCCAGCACCCGGGCCGCGGAACGGCTCATCGGGTGCGGAGGATCCGCCAACGGCCGGAAAGCCACTTCGGTGACCTCGGACTCCTCGGCCCGGACCCGCCCGTGGGCCCCGCGCCAGAGGAAGCACAAGCCGAAGGCATGCAGCCGGTCGCCGTTGGGATAGAGCAGCTCGTGGTATTCGGGATCCGATAATGACGCGAACGGGACCAGCTCCGCCGGTGGGGCGACGAGCCCGGTCTCCTCGGCCAGTTCCGCACAGGCGGCGGCCCGGAAGCCCTGGCCGGGTTCGGCGGCCCCTCCGGGGAACTCCCATTGCCCGGTATCGACCCGGCGCTGGAACAGGGCCCTGCCCTCGTCGTCCAGGGCGATCACCTGGGCGCCGGGCACCAGCAGCAGGCGCGAACCCACGTCCTGACGCAGCTGCCATACATACGAGCCTTCATGTGCCATCCGGTCAGCCTAGACCCTGCCGGCGCGGTGGGCCCGGGGACGCTAGATGCCGATGGCCTGATCGATGACGCCGATCCCGAAGAACACCACGAACGCCGCGGCCACGGCCCACATCAGGGGATGGATCTCCTTGGCCCGACCCTGCACGGCCCGGATGAAGACGTAGGCGACGAAACCGGCACCGATGCCGTTGGCGATGGAATAGGTGAAGGGCATCAGGACGAAGGTCAGGAAGGCCGGCAGCGCCACCCCCCAATCGGTCCAGTCGATCCTGGTGATCTGGGTGATCATCATGAACCCGACCACCACCAACGCCGGGGCCACGGCCTCGAAGGGCACCAGGTGGATCAGCGGGGTCAGGAACATCGCGGCGATGAACAACAGCCCGGTGACGATCGAGGCCAGGCCGGTGCGCGCCCCCTCGCCGATGCCGGCCCCGGATTCGACGAAGATCTGGCTCGACGAGGAGGAGGCGCCGCCGCCGGCGATGGCCCCGAGCGAATCGACCAGCAGCACGCGGTCGACGTCATGGATGTTTCCGTCCTCGTCGACGTTCCCGGCCTCGTTGGCCAGCCCGACCATGGTGCCCATGGCGTCGAAGAAGATCGAGAGCAGGATGACGAAGGCCAGCAGCAGCGCCGAGGTGGCGCCCAGATGCTGGAACGGTCCGACCACGTTGGCCTGGCCGATCAGGCTCAGGTCGGGGGCCTGCCAGTCGGGGGTGGACGGGACCACGAGCGACCAGCCCTGCGGGTTGGAGGTGGTGCCGTCGAAGGACGGGCCGATGTGGAAGACGGCTTCGAGGAGGTTGGCCAGTGCCGAGGCGGCGACAATGCCGATGAGGATCGCCCCCTTGACCTTGCGGACCACCAGGGCCATGGTCAGCAACAGGCCCACCACGAAGACCAGGGTGGGCCAGCCGATGAGTTCGCCGTCGAATCCGAGTCCGACAGGCACCGTGGTCCCGGCCTCGTCGGGGATGCGCCGCACGAAGCCGGCATTGACCAGGCCGATGAGGGCGATGAACATGCCGATGCCCACCACGATGGCGGTCTTCAGGCTCGGGGGCACGGCGTTGAACACCGCGGTCCGGAAGCCGGTGAGAACCAGTACCAGCATGGTGGTGCCGGAGATGACGACCAACCCCATGACGTCCGGCCAGGTCAGGCCGGGGTTCGTCGCGACGGTCACGGCGACGAAGGCGTTCACTCCCAGCCCGGTGGCCAGGGCGAAGGGGTGTTTGGCCCAGGCCCCCATGAGGATCGTCAGGATGCCGGCGACCAGGGCGGTGGCTGCGGCGACGCGGGCCGAACCGAGCTCGGCTCCGGTGGAATCGGCACCGCTGAGGATCAGCGGGTTGAGCACCACGATGTAACTCATGGCGAAGAAGGTCGCCAGCCCGCCGCGGATCTCCCGGGAGTAGTTGGAACCACGTTCAGTGATCTTGAAATATCGATCGAGGGTGCCGAGCCCGTTTTTAGCCATGGGCAGAATCCTAATGTGCCTAGTGGGGCTCAAACGACTTGGAAGTAGGTAGTGTGAGGAAGTGAACCACCCCGGTGGTTTCATAGCCGGAAGAAGCATAGGCCGACTGCCAAGGAGTGACCGTCATGAGTGAGGCAAACGTTCCACAGGAGGCCGCGATGTCGGCGGAGGGCATCGTCGTCGGCGTCGACGGTTCGGACCCGGCGCTATGTGCCCTGGACTGGGCGGCCGTCGAGGCTCGACGGCGCGGGGTGCCGTTGAATGTCGTCACCTGTTACACGATCCCGGTCTTCGCCGCGTCCAGCATGGATGCCGGGTACGCGACCCTGGATGACCAGGTCATCCGGGATGGCGCCCAGGAGGTGCTGGACGCCGCCCGGGAGCGTATCGGTGAAACGGAGGTGGACGTCCGCCTGCGCATCGAATCGGGCGACCCCTCGGGCGTGCTGATGGAACTCAGTGAAGAGGCCGACCTCATCGTGGTCGGGACCCGCGGCCGCGGCGGTTTCGTGGGCCGGCTCCTCGGATCGGTCAGTAGTGCCCTGCCCGCCCACTCCAAATGTCCCACCGTCGTCGTGCCGGTCTGCACCGCCGAACGTTCGGAAGCCGACCCGGAGATCCGCGACGTCGTCGTCGTGGGCATCGACGGTTCGGATCGGGCCCGGCGGGCCGTCCTGGTGGCGGCGGAGCAGGCCATGCTGCGGGCGGTACCGCTGCGGGTGGTGTGTGCACTGCCTCCCGTGAGCGGATCGCTGGCCTGGATGCCGGCCACCGTCGACCAGGAGGCACTGACCCTGGATGTACGCCGCCAACTCAAGGTCGGCGTCCGTTGGCTGACCAGCCACTTCCCTGAGCTGGTCATCGAAACCGAGGTGATCCAAGGAGCCCCGATCGAGGTGCTCATCGAGGAGTCCTCGAGGGCCGAGCTGCTGGTGACTGGTTCACGCGGCCGGGGCGGGTTCGCCGGCATGCTGCTGGGCTCCACCTCGCAGGGCGTCCTCCACCACTCCAAGGGCCCGGTGCTGGTGGTCCCCGATTCCCCGGATCCCCGCTTGGAGGACCGCGCCGACTTCGATACCGACGACGTGGACTGAGCCGGCGGCAACCAATTCGCCCTCCACTGGAAAGGCCCCCGTCCCACCATGGTGGGACGGGGGCCTTTTCCGGCCTTGCGGCGCTGGATCAGTAGCGCACGCCGTAGGAGTAGATGTTGTTGACCCAGCTCAGCGGGGTGGTCGAGATCCCGGCTGAGGGGTTCCGGGCATGGACGACCTGTCCTCCACCGAGGTAGATGGCGACGTGGTAGAACGACGCGCCGCCGTTGCTGGTGGAGAACACCAGGTCACCGCGCTTGAGCTGGCTCAGCGGAACCTTCGTGCCCCCGGCGAAATACTGCTGCGATGAAGTCCGTGGCAGTGAGATGCCGCTCTTGGCGAAGGCCCGCTGCGCGAAACTCGAGCAGTCGTAGGAGTTGGGTCCGTTGGCGCCGAAGACGTAGCCCTTGCTGTTATCGGAGGCGGTCCCCAGAGCCCAGGCGATGGCCGATTCCTTGGACGAGCCGGAGGAGGACTGTGCGGCCTCGGCGGCTGCCTTCTCCTTGGCCCGCTTCGCTGCCGCGGCCTTCTCCCTGGCCTTCTTGTCCGCGGCGGCCTTTTGCTGCGCCCGCCGGTCTGCTGCGGCTTGCGCTCGTTGTTCGGCGGCCTTCTTATCCGCTGCGGCTTGCGCTCGTCGTTCCGCTGCCGCGGTGGCCTTCTTGTTTGCGGCGGCCTGCGCCGCCTCGGACCGGGCCTTCTTGGCTGCCGCCTGCTCTTGGGCCCGCTTGTGCGCGGCGGCCTTCTTCTGTGCTGTCGTGGGCCCGGAATTCGAGGCGGCAGGAGCTGCCGGCTTGGGCTCCGAGGTCTGGGTGTTGGCTGGCTCCCGGGGGGCGGCCTTCACCGGGGAGGGGGTCGAAGCGGCGACCGGTTTCGGATCCGTGGCCGGGGCCTGGGCGGCCACCGGGGCCTGGCTGGGCTTCGTGGTCTTGGTCTGGGGGGCCGGGGCCAGTGACGTGTTGCCGGTGGCCTCGTCCGGTACTGCCTCCGGGGCAGCGGCGAGGGCCTGTGGCTCTTCGGCCGGCTCCTGTGCCGCCGGTTCCGCCGGTGCTGTGGCCAGTTCGGTCTGGAGGGCCTCTTCGCGTTGGGCATCCTCCATCGCGGTGATGCGTTTGGCTTCGTCGGCGCGTTCGGTATCGCGGAGGTAGGCGAGCTGGTCGATGAGTTCGCTGCGGAGCTTCTTCTGCTCGGTGACGCGGTCCGCGTAGGCCGTGCGGGTGCGCTCGGCCGCCTGGAGGGCGGTCTCGTTCGCGTCGGCAGCCTCGGTGGCTGCCGTCTCGGCTGCGTCGGCGTAGTTCTGCCAGTCGGCCCACAAGGACGCGGCCTGCTGGGCTGTGGTGAGCGTATTCGAACGGTTGGTGGCCAGCGTGTTCATCGTCGCGGCCTTATACAACACATCGTTGTGCTCTGAATCGTTCACCAGGGAGGTGATGCCGGGGTTGACCCCGCCGTTGCGGTAGAGGTCGCTGGCCAGTTGCCCGACCTGCTTCTTCACCGAGTCGTAGTACTTGGTGGCCTTGGCTGCTTCCGTGCTGGCCGCAGCAGCTGCCTCGTTGCGCTTGGCCAGGGTCTGGGAGGTGGTCTCGTAGGCGTCCTGGTCGTTGGCCGCGGAGGCCTCGGCGTCGGTCAGCTCCCGGGTCGAATCCCCGATGAGGTCCTCGATGTCGGAGACCATGGCCTTCAAGGCCGCGGGGTCCTTCTTGGCGGCGGTGACCTCGGCCTTGGAGGGAAGGGTGCGGTCCGTGGGGACGGACGCGGCGAACGTGTTACCGAAGGCGGAGCTGTTGATGGTCGTGTCGACCGGTGCAGCGGTCGCTGCACCTCCGGTCATCAGGGTTCCCCCGATCAAGGCGACCGTGCACGTGGCTACGCCCAGAAATTGGCCCTTGGCCATATCGAATCCTCACTGCGAGTGGTGAACCGAACCGAGCGTCCAACGCGGCCCGCCAGGGCGTGCGTCAGGTCACGGTTAGGTTACTGCTTCACCCGAGACTAGAGGAGAATAGGTAACAGTGGCAACACGAGTCACGTCTTCATCATAAATAACATCCGTGTCATTTCGTTGCATATTCCTCGGCGTTGCGCAAACTTTCGACCGGCCGAGAGGGGGTCCCGGCTCGTGAGGAGGTCTCGATCAGCCCCAGCCCCAATGGTGGAGCGCTTCGTCGTCGATGCCGAAATGATGCGCGATCTCGTGCACCATCGTGATCTGGACCTCGGCGATGACCTCTTCGCGGGACGAGCACGCCGCCAAGGTGTCCTGCTGGAAGATGATGATCCTGTCGGGCAGGGCGCCGGCGCCCCAGCCGTCGTCGCGCTCGGTGAGGGGGATGCCGTCATAAAGTCCCAGCAGCGAGGTCTCCGGGTCCTCGTCCGGCAGCGGGATGTACTTGTCCTCGATGAAAACGACCACGTTGTCCATCATGGCCAGCAGGCGTTCGGGGATGTTGTCCAGTGCCTCGGAGGCGGCGTTCTCGAAATCTTCATCCGACATGCTGTAGGCCATGAGGCGACTCTATCCACTGCGCCGTTCCGGCGGTGAAGGCACGGTTTTGCGCGGGGCGAAAGGTGCCTTATAGTTGATGACGTCGCTGAAGGACTCTTATGTTCGACAGTCGTCCGGCCCCCATCGTCTAGCGGCCTAGGACACCGCCCTTTCACGGCGGCGGCACGGGTTCGAATCCCGTTGGGGGTACGAGCAGGTCCTGATTTCACCAGTATGAAATCATCTGGTATTATTTAGGACTTGTGAAGCGAGGGTAAAACCTTGTGAAACTAGGCCCTGTAGCGCAGCTGGTTAGCGCGCCGCCCTGTCACGGCGGAGGTCGCGGGTTCAAGTCCCGTCAGGGTCGCTTTGATTTTCCTTGTGAGGGAAGATCACGGTGATCATCGCCTAGATGATGCCAGGCTCTGTAGCTCAGTTGGTAGAGCGTTCGACTGAAAATCGAAAGGTCACCGGATCGACGCCGGTCGGAGCCACCAGCTAGAACCCCTCGGGTATCCCGGGGGGTTTTCTGCATCCGTGGTCCTTTCCCACTGACGGTAGGCTGGAGGCGGGTCCGTGCGCTTCGAACGAAAGGCCGTCACCGATGAACCAGCCCGAGCACACCGCCGCGCACCCGGCGACCGCGGGAACGACGACGATCACCGATGCCGCGGCGGCCAAGGTCGCGGCGGGTGCCGCCCGCACCGTCGCCGGCGTTCATTCACTCGGGGTTGGTTCCAACCGGGCCCTGGGGGCGCTCCGTGGTGCCGTGGGTGCCGGGGATGTAGCACAGGGCGTCACCGCGGAAGTCGGTCAGGCCGAGGTGGCCGTGGACATCACGCTGACGGCCGAACACGGCCGTCCACTGCAACGGATCGCCGAGGACGTGAGGGCGGCGGTCTATGCGGCCGTCGACGAGCTGACCGGGTTGCACGTGATTGAAGTGAACATCGAAATCGCCGATGTCTGCGCCCCCGAAGTCCCCGAGCAGGCGGTCCCCGGGCCCGTCGTGCCGGAAATGCCCTCGAGGGCGCCCACCACCGGCTCCGCCTCGATCGTCGACCCCGACACCCCCGGAAGGATGGAGCAGCCATGAACCCCACAGCGCTCGGACTCGCCGTCGCCGCCGTGCTCGGCTGGGCGGCCCTGACCCACGGCTTCGGGGGATTCCTGCTGATGGCCGTCTTCCTGGCTGTCGGCATGCTGGTCGGACGGTTCATGGATGGCCGTCTTGATATGCGTCGGGTCCGTGACGCCCTGACCGGACGGCGTTCCTCATCGTGAGCGCCGAGACCACCGGCCCCGGGCGGCGCCCCCGGGCCGGACACACCCGGATCAGTACGCAGGCCCTGACCAGTTCCGCCCGGATCATCGCCTCCGAGGTCTTCGACGTGCAGCCGGGAAGCATCAGGGTCTCGCTCAATGACGAATTCGGTGCCTTGGCCCTGCGACTGAGCCTGCCCTTGCCCATTGCCCCGTTGGCCTATGACCGGCCCGCGGGCCTGGACGCCTCCGAATCGGTGATGGGCCGGGCCCGTGATGCCCGGTCCACGGTGCGCGACCGGTTCGTGGAGCTCACCGGCTCCCATGTCAGCAGCGTCGACGTCCGGGTCACCGGCGTCGTCCTGCGCAGAAGGAGGACGTCATGAACGACGACGAACGCCGCAAGCTCCAGTCCCACGAACTGCATAGCGCCCGATCGACCGCTTCCATCATCGCCGCGGTGCTGGTCACCGCGATCTGCCTCTACTTCATGTTCGAGGCGGCGATGAAGTCGCTGGGCCAGGAGGTGTGGATCCGTTCCCCGGGCGAATGGGGTGACTGGCTGACCCGCCTGCCGGAGTCGGCCAACTCCCTGGTGCTCGCTGCCGGTTCGCTGGTGGTGCTGGCCCTGGGATTGTTCTTCCTGCTCCACGGGGTGCTGCCTGGCCGCAGGGCCCGGCACGCGATCCCCAACGAGCGGGCGATCGTGGTCATCGACGACGGCGTGCTCGCCTCCACCCTGGCCCGTCGGGCCCGCACCGAAGCCGGGGTGGCCCCCGAACAGGTCGTGGTGATCGTCAGCCGCAACCACGTCGACGTCCAACTGCGCCCGACCTCCGGCATCGGCATCGACGCCGAGGCGGTCCACGCTGCCGTCCGCGATGAACTGGAGGCCAACCGGATCGACCCGTTCCCCGACGTCAGGATCCAGGTCGCCGAGACGGGGGTGGTCGGACAATGAACCGGACCCCGCGCGCGACCAACCGCATCGTGCTCACCTTCCTGGGCCTGCTCATGACCGGGGTGGGCCTCCACGGGCTGCTCCTGGCAGGCTTCCCCGGCTACGCCTCGGGCTGGCGTGGCCTCGCCGACGAGCTGCGCACCGGCTTCATGCAATTACTGGACAACACCACGCTGGAGGGCCAGCGTGATTCCTGGTTGTGGATCGTGGTCTCGGTGGTGATGATCGCCCTGATCCTGTTGATGATCTGGTGGGCCGCCGTCCAGGGGCAGGGCAAGACCGGGATCTTCGCCCGCGAATACCGTGAGGAAGGGACCCGTGGGGTGGTTGAACTCGCCGCTGCCGTTCCCGAACAAGCCTTCAAGGCCTCCCTGGCGGGACGCCCGGACCTGGTGTCGATATCGGTGACCTCCTGGTCCTCGCCACGGTCCAGCGCCGGGCTGCGGATCAAGGTCCAGCCCCGGCTCGGGGCTGCGCCCTACCGGATTGCCGAGGACCTCTCGGCGCTCGCCGTTGACCTGGACCAGGTGCTCGGCGCCAGTGGCCCGGTGGTCATCCACCTGGCCACCGGCGCCCGCACCCGCATGTCACGGGCCGAACGGGTGCGCTGACCTACTGTTCGGGCACCAGCCACAGCGCGGCATCGGGTTTGAGCAGGCCGTCGTCGGTGCACACTTCCGGAGCGCTGGCGGCCAGCACCGACATCCCCGCGGGGACCTCCACCGGCTTGGTGCCCAGGTTGGCCAGCACCTGCAAGGTGCCGTTGGTGTAGGAGAGCACTCCCTCGGACGGGGCATTGGCCGGCGCCCAGTCCAGCTGACCGCGGCCCAGTTCCCGCTCGGCACGGTGGGAGAGCAACGACCGATACAACTCGAAGGCCGAGCCTTCGACGCCCACCTGCTGGTCTGCCGCGTAGCGGGTGTAGCTTTCGGGCTGCGGCAGCCACGGTTCGGCGGCGCCGGATTCCTGCGTGCCGGCATCGTGGTTGACGGGGGAGAAACCCAGCCCCTCTTCACCGGCGGCCCACGGCATGGGGATGCGGCACCCGTCACGGCCCCGTTCGGCCCCCTCGGTGCGGAAGAAGCTGGGGTCCTGGCGCAGCTGATCGGGCAGCGTGGTGTGTTCGGGCAACGTCAACTCATCGCCCTGGTAGATGTAGGCGGAACCGGGCAGCGCGAACATGATCAGGGCCGCGGCCCGTCCGCGGGCGGCGCCCAGGGCCTCGTCGGGCTGTTCATCCTGGGCGGCGATGCCCTTGGGGAACGAGGTCGGGTCGGTCAGGCCGAAGCGTGAGCAGTGCCGGACCGTATCGTGGTTGGACAGCACCCAGGTCGGCGGTGCGGCCACGACGGCGGCCTCGGCCAGGGTCTCGGTCACGTTCTCCACGATGTTCCGGGCATTCCAGCCGGCCAGCAGGAAGCCGAAGTTGAAGGCCTGCTGCATTTCACCTGCGCGGACGTAGCGGAAGATCCGCTCCATCGGCTCGACCCAGGCTTCCGCGACCATCATGCGGTCGCCGTCGTACTCCGCGAGCACCGCGTTCCACTCCTCGTAGATCGCATGGACGCCCTCCTGATCGAAATACGGTGGGGTGGCGCTGGCTGCGGCCTCCTCGTTGCCCTGGACCATGCTGACCTTCTCCGACCAATCCGGCAGGCCCTCGGCCTTGACCATGCCGTGGGCGACATCAACCCGGAAGCCGTCCACCCCGCGGTCCAGCCAGAAACGCAGGACGGAGCGCATCTCGGCGTGGACCTCTTCGTTCTCCCAGTTCAAATCGGGCTGCTTGGTATCGAAAAGGTGCAGATACCACTGCCCCGGGCTGCCGTCGGCGTTGGTAGTGCGGGTCCAAGCCGGTCCGCCGAATAATGACTGCCAGTTATTGGGCTCCACGTCGCCTGCGGGGCCCTGGCCATCGCGGAAGATATAGCGGTCGCGTTCGGGGGAGCCGGGGGCCGCGGCGAGTGCCTGGCCGAACCAGACATGCGCGTCCGAGGTGTGGTTGGGCACCAGGTCCACGATGATGCGGATGTCTTCGGCGTGGGCCCGGGCCAGCATGTCGTCGAAGTCCTCCAGCGTGCCGAACAAGGGGTCCACCTGACGGTAGTCGGCGACGTCGTAGCCGGCATCGGCCTGCGGGGACTTGTAGAAGGGGGAGAGCCAGACGGCGTTCACCCCCAGCTTCTTCAGGTACCCGATCTTGGAGGCCACTCCACGCAGATCGCCCATGCCGTTCGCGTCGGCATCGGCGAAGGAACGCGGATACACCTGGTAGATGACCGCATCCTGCCACCAGGGGGTGTGCTGGGCGTGCTTGGACATGGAACTCCTCAGGGGGTCTTTGCCGGGATCCGGACAGTGGGTATCAGAGACGAATGAATCGTCTCCAGCCTAATGCAGGCCCGGGGGCCGGCAGGTGCCCCGGACCGACGCGGGGCCCCGTTCGGGGACGGGTCTAGAGCAGATGCACCGGCCGCGTGAAGAGCATTGCCTGGATCCTGTCCTCGATCTGGTCCAGAACCACGCTGGAACCCATGGGGACCAGGAGCATGCTGTGCTCGTCGGGCTGTGCCAGCCGGTATTGACCGCGCCGTCCCGCGTGGACGTAGGTCAGGGACTCCAGGCTGCCGTCCTGGCCGACGCCGTCGAAACTCCAAATCATCCACGGTTCCGTCCACGCGTCCCGGAACGCTTCGTTGGCAGCGTCCGGGGCGGGAGGTGGGGCGTTGCGCATGACCTTCGCGTCGAGGATGTCCATGCCCATGGAGTCGGGTTCCAGGGCCAGATTCCAGGCCGGGCCGATACCCAGCCAGCGCAGGATGTGCGTACTGAGATCCGGCAGGGGCACCAGCTCTACGTTGAAAAGCTCGTCGTCAGGCCGCTGCTGAGCTGGATCGAATTGACCGTCGTTCTAGGCGGAGCCGGCAATGACCAGCGCCATCTCGTCGTTGGCCCAGATCTGCAGTAGTTCCTGGCGGCCATCATGGAGCGCCGAGACCCGGAACGTGAAGGGCGAATCACGCATCAAGGCGTTGACCGCCTGTCCGCGTCTGGTCAGCTTGTTGCCGTCGACCAGGGCAGCAGCCTCCAGCTCTTTGACCTCGGCGGCGCGGATGAAGCGCTGGAGGAGACCGATGACTGGATCCTGCCCGCGGCCCGACAGGAACTCGATCGATTTTCCGTTGAGCCATGACCCCTCGTAGTGGAAAGGCTGGTGTGAGGCCACGGCGGTCAGGTCCGGCAGAGGGGTTCCGTAGCTGGTTGCCGTGGCCGCATCGGGGACGAAGGTACTCATACGGCGGCCTCCATCGCCGTGGTCGACCGGGCGATCTGCTCGAAGATCTCGGAGAAGGCGGGCCAATCGGAGACGGCACACGTCGTGGTGACCTGGAGTGCGAGCCCGTTTTGGATGGTGAGGAAGTCGCAGGCCCGAACCCGCAGCCGGTCGTCAGGGGATTGGTGCGTGTAGTGGATCACCCGGCCGGGGACGTCCCATAGGCGGACGTCGACGATGAAGGAATTCACCAGGTGGTCCGTGAGGCCATCGATGGCCCGTACTGCGAGCTTATCCAACGTGTCGTCGAACGGGGCCACGGTTACTACGAGGTTCGGTGCGAACCGTCCGGCCGGGCCAGGCAGGTAGGCCAGGAGCTCGGTTCCCTCCCGGACCGATCCGCTGACCCATGCCGCAGGGATCCTGAATGAAGCTCTACCGGTTCGACCGGTGATCGGCTGATCGGATGTCATGATTCCGTCATGTCCTGATCTTGGCGATCCTTCCATGGCGGCACGAAAGCGTTCTGGCGCCCGGAAGCGTACAGCCGGCACGCCCTGACATTGCGGAGGCGACGACGGCGCAGGCTACTGTCGGCAGGCATTGCCTCAAAGGCAGCAATCTCTTCATCCGTGAAGGGGATGGCGCGCGATTCATCCTCCCGTCGACGTTCCCAATCGCGGTTCCAGCGGGGGGTCGCCCGGAGCGGCCACCAGAGGAACGACACGATTCCTGCCAGCCACGGGCCCCAAAAAATCGGGAGGGTCCACCACAGCTGGCGCATGCGCTCGTCATTGGCCGCTTCGAAATAAATGGTCGGCAACATCATCGTCAGGGCAGTAGCGAAGCACAACAACATATAGGGCCACTTATGCCTGGTCTGGAACCACGTCAGCGGAACGTTGATGACGCCGGGAGCCAATACCCACGATCGCCAGTTTCCATGCAGTGCCTTCAGTGCCGGGTATGCCAGGCCGAAGATGATCAACAGGATCATCACGGTGCCGATGATCAGATTGGGGGTATAGATGAAGTTGAGCCAGACTTCTGCCGGGTCGGTGGTTACTTCCATGATTATGCTGTCTCCTCGGACAAATCCCCGTGACACGTTTCAGCGGCTCCTCCGGGCGTCGGGAGCCCACGGAGGATTTCCGCGCAGCGCTCGATGTCAGCCAGTTGCTTTGCCCGCTTCTTCGACGGCTCCTTGGCCTGCACGATGGCCACTTCCTCTTCCATCCAGGGATTGGTTTCTCGGGTGCCACCGGCCTGGCCCCAGGAGCGGTACCACCGCGGGCTCAGCCACAGGGGCCACCAGGCAAAGGAGAGGATGACGAACGCCCAGGGAGCGAAGAATAGATCCCACACGGTTTGGCGGGCCCGTTCCCATCCCAAGACTTCCGCGGGGAGGGAGAGCAGCGCGATCCCCAACGATACGGAGGCGGCAGCAAACATGAAGGGCCAGGCGTTGCGCGAGGATATCTGGAAGGGGATGCTCGGAGCCAACACCCAGCTGCGCCATCTACCGTTTAACGCCTTGCGGGCGACCTGGGTCGGAATCCACCACAGTGCCAGCACGACGAGCACGAAAACCCAAAAAGCCGGCCAAAAGAGCAAATGCCAGTTGGCGTCTTCAATCATTCAAGGATCCTATCGTTTTGGGCCCCGTCAGGGCAGGACGGGGTCTCGTTGGAACACCATGGCCTGGAGGCGGTCCTCGATTTGGTCGAAGACATAGGTCGAACCAGTGGGGATCAGCATGACCGACTCGCTTTCCTGCTGGGCCAAGCGGTGCTGGCCCCGACGACCGGCCGTCAGGTAGGTCAAGGGGTCCAGATCGCCGGCCGGGCAACTGCCCTCGAGACTCCAGAGCATCCACTTCTCCCGCCACGCATCCTGGAGTACATCGTTGGCATCGTCCGGGACAGCCGAGGACCCGTTCATTTGGTCTTCTATCGCGGTCATGGGGATTTCAACGGGGAGGAGGTCGAAGTTCCATGCCGGAGCGAGGCCCACCCACTTGGCCATCAGCGTCGAGAGATCCAGCAGGGGGACCACACGGATGTTGACGTGGGCCGGGGTCGGCTGTTCAACGAATTCCGGGTTGCCGGCGGCATGATACCCAGGCTGGGTGATGATGAGGGCCATCTGCTCCGAGGCCCAGCATTGGAACAGGTACTCGTGATTCTCGATGAGCCCGGAGAGACGGAAGGAAGCCTCGGCTTCATTCATGACCGCGACGAGAAGCTGCCCACCGGAGGTGAGTTCGTTTCCCGAGACCAGCTCTGCCTCCCGCAGCTCTTCCAGCTGGGACCGCTGGAGCCTCTGCTGCAAGCGGCCGGGACGATAACCGCCCACCATCTTCATCAGAAGCTCGACGGCACCGCTGTGGACCCATGCTCCATCGTAGGAAAAGGGCTGCTGGGTACCGATTTCGCCCAGATCGGGCAGGGGCGCCCGTAACGCTGCTTGGGCAACGGGGTCGGTGCCGCTGAAGTAGATGGTGTCTTTCCCGGTCATGATGCGCCTTCTGTTGAGGTGGACACGGAACGGGCCATGGTTCCAAGCGTGGGTTCGAAGATCGGCCACTGGGCGGTGGTGGTCGTTCCAGTCACCTGGATGGCCAGACCCGAGTCGATGAACAGCCACTCCGCGGAGCGCAGGGTTGCTCTCGTTTGGGTTGATTCGTGGGTGTAGGCGATGGTTCGACCCATCGACAGTACGTCCAGATCATCGACGGACGGGACGGAGTCATCGTCAAGGGATTGTTCCTTGTCCCAGATCCTGACGTCGAACAGGTAGGGCTTCTGGAGGGTCGTCGTGAGGCCGTGGACGGCGCGGTCGAGGAACTCGTCGTTGGTGCCGTCGAACGGGTTCACGGTCACGATCAGGTTGGGCGCGAAGGTCCCTTCAGGACCAGCCAGGTAGGCGAAGAGTTCGAATTCGTCGCGGATGGATTCTGCTTGCCAGGGTTCTTCGAGGACCAGCGTCGCACGTCCGGTGCGGCCCGGGATCTTGGTTTCCATGATGGTGGCTCCTGCCTAGCGGGGGACGGGTTGGTCGGAGGCCTGTGCGCTGTAGCTGCGGCAGGCCTCGATGTTCTTTTCCAGCCGGCGTCGACGCTTGCCTTCGGGTAGACGCCGGACAGCGGCGATATCGGATTCGGTGAACGCCATGATGCTTCGCTTGCCTCCGGCCCGGCGCCAGGTGCGGTACCAAGCGGGTCCGAATGATTTGGGCCACCAGAAGATTCCCACGATGGCTCCGATCCAGGGGATCCAGAAGGGGCCGTTCCACATGAATTTCCGGGCTGCCTCCCAACCCAGTGCCTCGAAGACCAGGGATGGCATGACCACGACGATGGCCAGGCCCATGGACAGCAGGATGAAGGGCCACGTATTGGTCAACGAAGCCTGCCATGGCAGGTATGGGGGAGCATTGACCCAGGAGCGCCAGCTGCCTTTCAACGCGCGGTAGGCCGGATAGATCAAGCACTAGGCAAATGCGCCGATCAGGGGAATCCCGAAGACGATCGCGTCGCTGTACATCCAGGCGGTCCCGGAGCCCCCCGTCATACGCGGGCACCCGTGGAAAATCGGTTCGTTTGAATAAACACGGGGTTAGCCTATCGAAAGTTTTCCGGCGGCGCGTCAGTTGGCGCGGGCGAGCTGACGGACCTTCAGCCACCTGTTGGTCAGGCGACGGTAGGCGGCGGCCGCCCCGAGCATGTCCTGCTCGGACAAGGATTCGATGCCATGCCGCAGGTCCTGGGGGGAGTCATCGGGCCATACGCGTTCGGCGATCGATCCGTAATCCAACTCGATGATCGAGTCCTCGTGGAAGAGGTGCAGCCATTCATCCAGGGCGGTGAGCTCGTCCAGGATCTCCAGTTCCGGTGCGTGGAGGGCCAGCGAGGCCGCCGCATGGCGGGTGCGCTCCAGGACCTGGACGGCCGGGGCGCTGAGCCGGACCGTCAACAAGGTGGTGCCGTCCTCTTCGAGTTCACAGTGGTCCTCGTCCGTGATCAGGACGAACCACCCCAACGGGATGCCCCAGGTCGCGCTGCGGGTGTGGAGCGAAGCGACGTCCCCGGCGAAGGCTTCGGAGCCGATGCGGCCGGCGTTCGCCCCCCGGGCGGCGTCGGGGACCAGAAGTTCCAACAGGGCCGGGCGCATGCTGGAATCGAGTTGCTCGGCAGCCAAGGTCGCCCGGGTCGGTAGCTGGTCCGGGCAATAGTACGGTGCCGTCAACCCGTCGGCCCCGGGGTAGTGCAGCTCCCGGTACCGTTCGGCCTGTTCGTGGGGGAACGGGTCGGGAACACCGCGGGTCAACCGTTCCAGGGCTTCGGCGGCCGCCCGTTCCTCGAAGGCGGTGCGTCCCACGCCGCGTTGGGCCGCAATGGCCAGTTGGGCTTCGTCGTCGTAGGCGCGTAATGGCTCGAAGACCCGCAGATACGACGTCGGGGGAAGCCGACGCCGCGCCTGTGTCCCCGTCTGTGTCATCTAATCCAGC
>NZ_JBQSYU010000027.1:0-42484 GCF_052379645.1 Arthrobacter sp. 179
CGGCCGACGTCGTGGGAGGGTGGAAGGTGCTAGGAGAACCAGATCCCGATCTCGCGTTCGGCCGACTCGACGGAGTCGGAACCGTGCACCAGGTTCTGCTGGACCTTCACGCCCCAGTCGCGGCCGAGGTCACCGCGGATGGTGCCGGGGGCGGCAGCCGTCGGCTCGGTGGCCCCTGCCAGGGAGCGGAAGCCTTCGATGACGCGTTCGCCTTCGAAGATGGCGGCCACGACCGGACCGGAGAGCATGAATTCCACGAGCGGCTCGTAGAACGGCTTGCCGACGTGCTCCTCGTAGTGCGCCTCGAGGATCCCGCGGGTGGCCTGGACCTGCTTGAGTTCGACCAGGCGGTAGCCCTTGGCCTCGACGCGGGACAGGATGGTGCCGGTGAGCTGGCGCTTCACGCCATCGGGCTTGACCAGGACAAGGGTGCGTTCTGTGGACACGGTGGTGCTCCTTCTATGCTGCGTGGGGTCGGTGACCAGTCTAGTGGTCGGTTTCGGGCTCGGGGTTCGCGGCTTCCCATTCGGCCTGGCGCCGGTCCCGTTCGGCGTTCTCCAGATCGATGGTCCGGCCCTTGGTGACGGCGTACCACCAGCACAAGGCGAACAGGACCCCGATGACGAACATCGAGGTGTCCACGAATCCGAGCAGGATCAGCAGGATCTGGACGATCCAGCCGATCCAGTAGCCCAGGGGTTTGGTCAGGAAGACGCAGGCGATGATGCACACGGCCATGATCCATCCGCCGGTCAAGAAGATCAGCAGCGGGTCGATCGTGTCCCGGTAGAGCCCGAAGACCGCCAAGGTGGCGAACAACGCGACACCGGCTTCGAGCACCAGGACCGTGGAGGCGAAGAGCACCCGGGTGGAGCGGCGCTTCTTCTTCATCCCGGGGCGCCACTCGCGCTGGGCTTTGGTCATGCGTGCCATGGGGTGCTTACTTTCCTAACAGGGTGCGTGCTTCGCCAACGACGGTAATCGATCCGGTGATCAGGACGCCACCGGTGAGTTCCTCGCTGGATTCGGAGCGCCCGATCGCCCATTCCAGGGCGTCGTCGAGACGATCGGTGACGTGGATGCCGGCATCGCTGAACCCGGCCTTCAGGGCCAGCTCCCCCAGTTCTTCGGCCGGGATGGACCGGGGGGAGGTGGACTGGGTCAGGCAGATGTCCTGGACGAGTTCCCCGTATTGCAGATACAGCTCGTCGAGCATCGCCGGGGCATCCTTTTCGGCCAGGATCCCCACCACCAGCACCAGGGTGCTGAAGTCGAAGGCCTCCTTCACCGCCTGCGCCGAGACGGCCAGGCCCGCGGGGTTGTGTCCGGCGTCGACCAGGACGGTCGGGGCCGAACGCACGAGTTCCAGCCGTCCCGGGCTGGAGACGTTCCCGAAGGCCAGCTGGACCAGATCCTCTTCCAGTGCCTTCTCCCCGCCCCCGAGGAAGGCCTCCATCGCAGCCACGGCGACGGCGGCGTTCTGCCCCTGGTGGGCCCCGTGCAACGGCAGCGCCAGATCCTCATAGCGTCCGGCAATGCCCTGGATCGTCAGCGACTGCCCGCCGACGGCCAGCTGGCGGGACTCCACGCCGAACTCCACGCCTTCGAAGCGGAAGGGGACCCCGGTGTCGCGGGCGGCCTCCAGGAGGACCTGGGCCGCTTCGGGCTCCTGGGCCGAGGAGATCAGGAATCCTCCGACCTTGATGATGCCCGCCTTTTCCAGGGCGATCTCGTGTACGGTGTCCCCGAGCAGGTCGGTGTGGTCCAGGGAGATCGGGGTGATGACCGAGACCTGCCCGTCGGCCACGTTGGTGGCATCGGTGATCCCGCCCAGGCCGACCTCGATGACGGCGACGTCCACGGGGGCGTCGGCGAAGACCGCGAAGCACAGGATCGTCAGGGCCTCGAAGTAGGTCAGCGGGTTCTGACCGGCCTCCTCCAGTTCGGCGTCGACGATTCCCAGGAACGGCCGGATCTCATCCCAGTTGCGCACGAAGTCCTCGTCGGAGACCGGTTCCCCGTCGATGCTGATGCGTTCGGTCACGCTGGACAGATGCGGGCTGGTGTACCGGCCGACCCGCAGGTCGTGGGCCAGGACCAGTTGTTCGATGATCCGTGCGGTGGAGGTCTTGCCGTTGGTTCCGGTCACATGGATGATCGGCATCGCCCTGTTGGGCTCGCCGAGGACCTCCATGGCCCGGAACATCGGGGCCATGCGCGGCTCCATCTTGTTCTCGGGCGCGCGGCCCAATAGTTCGGCGTAGACGCTTTGGACCGAGAACTCGTCGTGGTCGGGGCTCATTCAGGCAACCGTCCGTTCTACCGAGATGGTGGTGTCGACATCGCCGGGGATCAGTTCCAGATCGAGGGTCAGGGTTTCGTGCTTGACCAGCTCGGCGTTGGCGTGCAGGGCGTCGATGATGTCCTGCGGGGCATTGATGGTGGTGAGGATCCGATCACTGACGTGCAGATCGGCGTCCTTGCGGGCCTGCTGGATCGACCGGACCATGTCCCGGGCGGTGCCTTCGGCCTCGAGTTCGGCGGTGACCTCGGTGTTCAGGACCACGAAGCCTCCCCCGGGGAGCATCGAGACGGCGGTGGACCCGTTGTCGTCCCCGTCGGCGACCACCGTCTCCAGGGTGTATTCGCCGTCTTGCAGCTCCAGTCCGCCCGAGGTGACGACCCCGTCGGTCAGTGACCAGTGGCCCGTTTTGGAGCCCTTGATGGCGACCTGGACGTTCTTGCCCAGCCGGGGTCCCGCGGCCCGGGCGTTGACGACCAGCTTTTGCTCGATCCCGAATTCCTCCGGGGAGGCGTCGGCGGCGTCGACCAGCCGGACGTGGCGCAGGTTCAGTTCATCGGCGATGACCTCGGTTCCGGATTCCAATTCGGAGGAGGCGGGAACGACGACGGTGAGCTCCTGCAGCGGCAACCGCACCCGTAGCTTGGCGGCCTTGCGCAGGCTGGAGCCCGTCGAGCAGACCTGCCGGATCCTGTCCATGCGGGCCACCAGCTCCGGATCCGCGGCGAAGGTGCCGGTTTCGGGCCAGTCGGTCAGGTGGACCGAACGCCCGCCGGTCAGACCACGCCAGATCTCTTCGGTGATCAGCGGCAGCAGCGGTGCGGCGACCCGGCAGAGGGTTTCCAGCGCCGTGTACAGGGCGTCGAAGGCATCGGTGTCCTCGGCGAAGAAGCGGTCGCGGCTGCGCCTGACGTACCAGTTGGTGAGCATGTCCAGGTAGTGCCGCAGCCCGTCGCAGGCCCCGGAGACGTCGTAGGCGTCCATATGGGCGCCGATCTCCGCCACCAGCTGACCCGTGTTGGCCAGCAGGTACTGGTCCAGCGTGTCGGTGTACCCGTCATACCGCAGCTTCGCCTCGTAGCCGGCCCCGGAGTTCGCGGAGTTGGTGTAGAGGGTGAAGAAGCTGTAGACGTTCCACAACGGCAGGATGACCTGGCGGACCCCGTCGCGGATCCCTTGTTCGGTGACCACCAGGTTCCCGCCGCGCAGGATCGGGCTGGACATCAGGAACCAGCGCATCGCATCGGAGCCGTCACGGTCCAGGACCTCGTTGACGTCGGGGAAGTTATGCAGCGACTTGGACATCTTCTGTCCGTCCGAGCCCAGCACGATCCCGTGGCTGATCACGTTGCGGAAGGCCGGGCGGTCGAACAACGCCGTGGACAACACGTGGAGCATGTAGAACCAGCCGCGCGTCTGTCCGATGTATTCGACGATGAAATCCGCCGGGCTGTGGGTGGAGAACCAGTCCTTGTTCTCGAACGGGTAGTGCACCTGCCCGTAGGGCATGGATCCGGAGTCGAACCAGACGTCCAGCACGTCCTCGACCCGGCGCATGGTGGATCCGCCGGTGGGGTCGTCCGGGTTGGGCCGGGTCAGTTCGTCGATGAACGGACGGTGCAGATCGACCTCGCCCTCGTGGTTCACCGGCAGCCGGCCGAAGGCCTCTTCCATTTCGGCCAGCGAACCGTAGACGTCGGTGCGCGGGTAATCGGGGTTGTCCGAGACCCAGACGGGGATCGGGCTGCCCCAGTAGCGGTTGCGGGAGATGGACCAGTCACGGGCGTTTTCCAGCCACTTGCCGAACTGTCCGTCCTTCACGTTGGAGGGGATCCAGTTGATCTGCTGGTTCAGTTCGCTCATCCGCTCCTTGAACTGGGTCACCTCGACGTACCAGGAGGAGATGGCCCGGTAGATCAGCGGGGTGCGGCAGCGCCAGCAATGCGGGTAGGAGTGCACGTAGCTGGCCTGGCGGACCAGCCGGGCCGAGGACTTCAGGTCAGCGATGATGGCCTTATTCGCGTCGAAGACCTGGACGCCGGCGATATCGGCCAACGGGCCTCCGGCGAAGAGCGGCAGGAACTTGGCGCCCTCATCGACCGAGAGGACCACGGGGATCCCGTTGGCCTCGCAGATCTTCTGGTCCTCCTCGCCGTAGGCGGGAGCCTGGTGGACGATGCCGGTGCCGTCGGTGGTGGTGACGTAGTCGGCGACCAGGATCCGCCAGGACTTCGCGGTGCCGTAGGTCTCTTCGTCGGCGAAGTAATCCCAGAGCCGCTCGTATTCCAGCCCCTCCAATTCGGAGCCGCGGTAGGTGGCGGTGACTGCTTCGGCGGCGGACGCCGCGTCCTCGTACCCCAGGTCCTTGGCGTAGGCCCCGAGCAGATCCGAGGCCAGCATGAAGGACTCCCCCGCCGCACTGGTTCCGGCAGGTCCTGCGGGCACCACGACGTAGTAGACCTCGGGTCCCACGGCGAGGGCCTGGTTGGTGGGCAGGGTCCAGGGGGTGGTGGTCCAGGCGATTGCCTGGGTTCCCGCCAGCTGCCGGGAGATCTCGCTCTCTCCGGCCAAGATGCCGAAGGTGACCGTGACGGTCTGGTCCTGGCGGTCCTTGTAGACGTCCTCGTCCATGCGCAGCTCGTGGTTGGACAGCGGGGTTTCGTCCTTCCAGCAATACGGCAGCACCCGGTAGCCGTTATAGGTCAGGCCCTGGGTGTGCAGCTGCTTGAAGGCCCAGAGGACCGATTCCATGTAGTCGACGTTCAGCGTCTTGTAGTCGTTGTCGAAGTCCACCCAGCGGGCCTGGCGGGTGACGTATTCCTGCCATTCGCCGGCATACTTCATGACCGAGGAACGGCAGGCGTCGTTGAACTTGTCGATGCCCATGGCCTCGATCTGCTGCTTATCGGTCATGCCCAGCTGCTTCATCGCCTCCAGTTCGGCGGGCAGTCCGTGGGTATCCCAGCCGAAGCGGCGCTCCACGCGTTTGCCACGCTGGGTCTGGTAGCGCGCAACGAGGTCCTTCACATAGCCGGTGAGCAGGTGGCCGTAGTGCGGAAGTCCGTTGGCAAAGGGGGGACCGTCATAGAAGACGAATTCATTGGACCCGTCGGTGCCGGCGGGTCGGGCGTCGATGGAGGCCTGGAAGGTGTGGTCCTCGTCCCAGTACTTCAGTACGCGTTCCTCGATCTCGGGGAACCGCGGCGAGGCGGGCGTGACGTTCTGCGGATCGGTGGAGGCCTTGGGGTACAAACTCATCAGCGGCAGTCCTGGCATCGGTTCGGCGTCGGGTCACAACGCCTGGTGTTCTCGATGCGGGGACGATTCCCGGCATTCGGTTGCCGGTTCTCGCGGTACCACCCCGCTTGTCCGCGGGCCCTCCGGAGAGAGGACTGCGCGAACCGCTCGCACTGGGCTGTCACGCGCCCAACCGCCCGGTTCTACTGGGTCCGCACGGGGCGGACCGTTCTTCCGGAAGCTCACCGGTGATGGCCGGGTCGTTGCTGGTGGGACCAGTCTAGCGGATACCACGGCGGTGGCGCTCGCCCCGTGCACCAGGAGAAGCATCCTGGTTCGGACGTTCCCTCAGGCCACTATTCATGATTCACTACTAGTATGAGTAGAACAGATGCGCAACGAGACGGGCAGCTCCTGCGCGGGGCTCTGCCCTTATTGATCCTCACCTTGCTCTCCGAGCGGGAGTCCTACGGCTATGAACTCGTCGAGCGTCTGAGCGCCTTGGGCCTGCAGGCAGGTACCGGACTGGTCTATCCCGCGTTGAGCAGGATGGAACGCGATGGGCTCCTGGCCGCATACACCGCCGCCTCCAGCCAGGGGCCTCCACGGAAGTACTTCGGGCTGACCGCTGCGGGAGAACACCAACGCAACGATTCCCACCAGCAATGGAAACACCTCCAACGAGCGGTCCAGGACGCGCTCACCTCGACAGGAGAGCTGCGATGAACGATCTCCACGACACCGACACCACTGCGCGTCGCTCCATGATGGACCGGCTACGCATCGATCTCTATCTGATGCGGCTGGACTGGCATTTGGAAGGCGGCCTGCCCGGAGCCGGCCGCAAGAACGTGATCCGGTCCCTCCGCGATGACCTGCTGGTCGAGCCACGCAGCACCGGCGCGGCGTTGCGCGACCTCGGCCCCGCCTCCGGCCTGGCGGCCCGCTACGGTGACGAAGGGATGAAACGACCCCTCTGGTCCATCGGCATCATCACCGCAGGCGCCGCCCTCCTGGTCTACTGGGCCCTCTTCCTCTCCTACGTCTGGGGCATGCTCGCTGCAGTCGATGATGCCGGAGCCCAGCAAGCCCATTCCGCGTTCCTCTTCCTGGTCCCGGTCACCGCCTTCGACACCGAAGCCGGCGTGGGGATCGGCTGGAGCAGCGGACTCGCATGGCTCGTCGTACCACTGGTCATCACCCTGCTCGCCTTCGCCCTCGGGGCCCGCCTCTGGCGCCTGACCCGCCGACGCAACAGAAGGGGATGACACAAAACCCCTGACCACCAGCTCATTCCACCCTGCGCCCGTCCCCACGCACCCGTACCGGTTTGCGTCGCCGGGGGGACAGGAGTGGAATGAGGCCAGGACCCCAGGGAAGGCACTGGCCTTCCCGGCCGGGTCCCAATCAGTCCTCCCCCTCTATCGAAGGAGCACGAGATGGGTTTGCTGGATCACAAGGTCGCGTTGATCACCGGAGGCGCACAAGGCATGGGTGCCTCGCATGTGCGCAAATTCGTCGAGGAAGGTGCGCGGGTCGTCATTACCGACATCCTGGTCGAAAAGGGCCAGGCGCTGGCCGACGAGCTCGGCGACGTCGCCGCCTTCGTCGAACTCGATGTGACCCAGGCAGCTGCCTGGGACCAGGTGATTGCCCGGACGGAATCGACGTTCGGGCCGGTGGACATCCTGGTCAATAATGCCGGGATCGACGTGATGAAGAAATTCGTGGACTTCACCGAAGCGGACGTCCAGAAGATGTTCGAGGTGAATTTCTTCAGCCAGTTCCATGGCATGCAGAAGATCCTCCCCTCGATGCAGAAGGCAGGGGGAGGTTCGATCGTGAACATCTCCTCCGACGAAGGCCTGCGTCCCACCGCCGGCAATGCCGTCTACAGCGCCTCCAAGTTCGCCGTGACCGGGCTGACCAAGGCCGTCGCCCAGGAGTATGCCGAATTCGGGATCCGCGTGAACACGGTCCATCCCGGGGCCATCAAGACCCCCGGCATCGAACCGGAGAACATCAAGAAGGTCATCGAGGACTTCATGGAGAAGATCCCGATGAAGCGCATCGGCGACTCCGAGGAGGTCTCCAATCTGGTGGCCTTCGTCGCCTCCGACCGGGCCAGCTACTCGACGGGCGTCGAATTCATTGCCGACGGCGGAATCATGGCCACCTGATCCGTGCGGGCCTTCAGCGTGCCCCAACCTCGGGATCGTCCAGGAGGCGTTCCACCGTGCTGCGGCCCAACCCAGCCATCGCCGGGTTGGACCGCTGGTAGTACCAGACCAGCCCCATTGCCTGCTGGAAGGCCCAGGCTGCCCCGCGCTGCCATTCGACGTCGCTGCTTCCCAGGCCCTCCTTGAAGGTCGTCCGTGCCGGCCGTCCCAGCAGGTGCCAGGCGGCAACCAGATCGAGGGACGGATCGGCGGGGGCGAACCCTCCGCCGTCCAGGACTCCGGCCAGGCGCCCCCCGTCCACGAGGAGGTTGGCCGGGGTCAGGTCGCCATGGCTCATCGTGTCGTTGCCTCCGGCCGGAAGTCCGCGGAAACCGGCCCACATCCAGCGCAGCCGGGGAACGTCAAGCAGGCCGGCACTCCGGGTGAAGCAGTGCTCCATCCATTCGTCGTGATCAGGCAGGGCTCCCCCACGTCCACGTCCATTGAAGCTCCGGCCGTCCAGGTCGGTCGCCCGGAGGGCCTGGATGAACCGGACGAGGTCGGCGGCGAACTTCGGGGAGTCCGAGACCATCGTGGGGGTGGCGACGTGTCCGGGTATCCAGGTCTGGAGCGTGAACGGCAGGGGGTAGGACTTGTCGGGCCGGCCCAGACCGACGCAGGTAGGTGTCGGCACGGGGCTGCGCCCCGCGAGTTCGCCCATGGCATCGGCTTCGGTACTCAGGGATTCGGCCAGTTCGGCCGGGTCGGATTCGTGGAGCGGGAAGCGGGCGGCCAGCAGGTCGCCGACGCGGAAGATGGCATTGACGGTTCCCGTGCTGGGAAGAAACCTGATGGGTTCGCTCCTCAGGTGTGGAAATTGTTGGCGGATCAAGGCCTGGGCAGTGGGAACGTAGATCGGAATCTGGTCGTGGCGCACGGATCCTCCTTGACCTGAGCTGGTCGGTTTCAATGGAGGAAGACCTTCAAGCCCACGATCAGCAGCCCCAACAGTGCCGTGCCGCCGGAGACCACCAGACGCACCCGGACCGTCGGGGCCCAGCGCAGGGACGAAAGATATCCCACCACCCCGAGTAGAACGACGTTGACCCACAATGCCGTCCACAGCGCCACCTCGTCGCTGATGACCCCCAGGACCCCCAGCAGCAGGACGCCCAGGGGAATGACGGCGGCCAGGAGCAACCCCGCCGAGTGGCGCCAGGCATGGCTGAGTTCGCCTCGAAAGCTGGCCTGGCCCGGTTCGCTCTGGTTCAGGTGCGCCACGCAGACGGCGAAGAGGTGGGCCGCCCAAAAGACGACCACCGTGCCGAGCACCTTGAAGAAATTCTCCGCCGAGGTGTCGCCGTACCTGCCCATGACAATGAGCATCGCGGAGACCACGATGAGCCCATATACGGAGGACTCGAACGAGGAGCCGGGGCGCCGGGTCCAGGTCCCGCTGCTCCCGGGTTTCTTCATCATGATGACAGTATCCCGAACAGACCGCCCCCGAACCAGAGGTAGCGGGACCCACTAGCCGAAACGCACCGCCCCGGCCAGACGGGTCTGGACCACGGCGATGTCCTGGATGCGGGTGGGATCCACCGCCGTCGGATCCTGATCCAGCACCACCAGGTCCGCATATTTTCCGACCTCGATCGAACCGGTGACATCATCGGCCCGGCACTGCCAGGCGGCGTCGATGGTCACGGCCCGCAAGGCCGCTTCGACGCTGATGCGCTCGCCGGGGTTCAACACTTCCCCGCCTTCGGCCATGATGCGGGTGACCGCATCCTGGACGTAGCGCAGCGGTTCCAACGGGGTGACGTTCCAGTCGCTGTGCAGCGAGATGCGCAGGCCACCAGCCAGCGCCGAGGCGCAGGGGTCGTAGAAGTCGGCGCGTTCGGGGCCCAGCAACCGTTCACGGAACGCCCGGCCCCACCATCTGACGTGGCCGATCAGGAACGACGGCGAAATCCCGGCAGCTGCCATGCGGGCGATGTGTTCGGGACGGGTGAGACTGCAGTGTTCGATCCGGTGCCGGTGGTCGGGGCGCGGGTCGGAGGCCAACGCCTGCTCGAAGGCCTCCAGGGTCGTGTCGATGGCTGCATCACCATTGGCATGGACACCGATCTGCCAACCGTCCCGATGGGCCCGGGACACCACAGCCGCCAGTTCCGCCGGCGAATGGTTCAGGGCTCCGCGGCTGGTCTGGCCCAGATAGGGTTTGCGTTGGAATCCGGTACCCGCCTGGTTGGACCCATCCGACCACGCCTTGATGCCGTCGACCCGGAACAGATCGTCCCCGTCCCCCGGGCGGATCCCCTTCGCCATCCAGTCGTCATAGCAGCTCGAGACCAACATCCCCCGGTATCTGACCGGGGAGTCGTCGTCGAGCACCGTACGCAGCACGTCCAGATCCGACGTTCCGTCGATGGAGCCGATACCGCAGTCGTGCAGCAGGGTGACCCCTTGGCTGGCAGCCTGCCAAAGCAGATCGCGGATCCGCCCGGCCAGTGCCTCGCCGGTGGCAAAGGGAAGCCCTGCCCCGAACGCGGCCAGGGCAGAGGATTCCTCCAGCCGGCCGGTCGGCTCACCCTGGGCGTCGCGGGTATAGCGGCCCGCCGGTGGATCCGCGGTGTTGCGGTCGATACCGGCCCGGGCGAGGGCCGCGGAGTTGGCGTAGGCGATATGCCCGTTGCTTTCCAACACCAGCGCCGGAGCATGCGGAACGAGTCGGTCCAGTTCATGGCGGTCCAGCATCGGGTGGCCGGCGGTGATGCTCGGGTCGAATTGCTGGGCCAACACCCAACCGGTCGACGCCGGGATGGCCTCGCGCAGTGCGATAAAAACGTCGTCCGCGGTGGGACAGGTCATAGGGCTCACATCGGCCCAGTCGGCCAACTGGACCATGGAGGAATGCATATGCGGGTCGATCAACCCCGGCAGCAACGCCCTGCCCTCGAGATCGACCTGTTCGGTCCCTGCCCCGATCAGCGAAGAGAGTTCCTCGATGGAGCCCACGGCCAGGATGCGCCCATGCCCCACTGCCACCGCTTCGGCCCGCGGCCTCTGCGCGTCCATGGTCAGGATCGTCCCGCCGGAGAAGAACAGGTCGGCGTGCTGGTGGGTGGCCTGCGAATCAGTGGCTTCAGACATGTCCCCGATGATAGACCCGCCCGGCTTCGGCCCGGCGAGCCCTTGACGTGTCACCGGTTGAGCACCGAAGAATGGGTCCATGACCATCTGGATCTGTGCGACCTGCGGTATCGGGCACCCCGATACCGGGGCCCCGCCGTCGTCCTGCGCCATCTGCCTGGACGAGAGGCAATATGTTCCGGCCACCGGGCAGCGGTGGACCCATCAGCGAGAACTCTCGGCCGACGGCCACCGGATGCGGATCGAGCCCCTCGAACCGGGGTTGCACGGGTTGTCGGTGGTCCCCCGGTTTGCGATCGGCCAGCGGGGGCTGCTGGTGTGCACCCCGGCAGGGAACCTCTTATGGGAGCCTCCGGGATATCTCGACGAGGAGACCCTGGCTGCCGTCGAGGCGCTGGGAGGGGTGGCGGCGATCTCCGCCAGCCATCCCCATCTGACCGGGGCCTGCATCCAATGGAGCCATGCCTTCGACCGGGCCCCGGTGTGGGTGGCCTCTGCCGACCGGGCCTGGATCCGCCGCCCCGATCCGGTCATCGAGCTCTGGGCCGGAGTGCATGAGGTGTTGCCGGGATTGACGATGATCCAGTGCGGCGGCCATTTTGCGGGCAGTGCGGTGGTGCACTGGGACGCCGGGGCGGGTGGGAAGGGAGCCATGCTCAGCGGGGACACGATCCAGATCGGTGCCGACCGGGCCTCGGTGAGCGCCATGCGCAGCTATCCCAACAACATTCCGTTGCCGGCCCCTTCCATCCGCCGGATCCTTGAGGCCACCGCGGTCTATGACTATGACCGGCTCTACAGCGCCTTCGCCGTCATCGAGCAGGGGGCCAAACCGTTGGTGGAAGCCTCACTGTCCAGGTATATGGAGTGGATCCAGGGCCACGTCCCGGACGAACCGGAGCGGTAGCAGGCACCGGCCCCGGCCGCGGAGGGCGCACTATTTACGTGAGATGACGTCCCCGCTGTTGATGATGACGAATTCATGGTCCTGGGTCAGCAGGTTCAGGTAACCGGAATCGACGCTGAGGACGTAGGCGGTCAGCGGCCCGTCGGTGGTTTCAATATGTTCCTGCGGAACCCAGGGGGTCTGGACGAATGCGGCGACCAGCAGCAGGGAGATCCCCGACACCCAGCCCACGCTGGCCATGGCCTTGGCGAACGCGCGGCGCACCGGGTTCTGCGGGGAAAGTATCCGGATCAGGGCGAAGAGTCCGAAGACCGCAGCCACCGCGACGGGAAGCCACCAGATCTTGAAGGACACCGTCAGCGCGGCCAGGGTCACCAGGGCCAGCGTGGTGGCCAACAGCACCACCGGGCGTCGGCCCAACGGGGACCACACGTAGGTGGCCAACAGCAGTGGCAGGATCACGATCATCAGGTAGGTGACCAACAGGTGTCCGGCCATCAGCGAACCGAACAGCAGGGCCAGGCCGTCACTCAACCCCAGCGTCGTACTGACCGCGAAGGCCGTGTTCCAGTCGTAGCCGGACACCGCGAAGATCCGCAGGATCAGAAAGACGAATCCACCGGCGGCGGCGGGGGCGACGCTTCCTGCGTACCGGTGGGCGATCTCTGCCGGCCGTGACTCGTCGAGGGGCGGCTTCGGGTTTTCGGCGGTCATCCCTCGAGGCTACTTCTCCCCCGCGATGCCTGCCGTGGGGCCGCGCCGCAGGGCAGGCTTTCCACCACGGCCCCCTTCTCCCGCCCAACGCCCCGATAGGGTGGCTGCATGAGTGAAGACGTGGTGTTTCCGCATACCCGGGATGGCGACAACGAGAAATTGGGCTACCTGAAGATGACGGAGGAAGGGTTCGTGCCCATCGACCTGTTGTGGAACGAACTCGACGCGGCCATGGAACTGACCGCGGCCGAAGCCCGCCTCGAGGAGCCGGGGCTGCAGTATCTGGCGGAGGACTGGTGGCTCGATGTCGACGACCATCCTGAACGGGTCAAGGTCAGCATCCGGGAAGTGTCGATGGAGCGGGTCGTGGTGGCCAATGCCGACTTCGGGTATCCGGCAGACATCGGCTTCGAGTTCATCCTGGCCAATCCCACGCCCCGGCTCCATCCCGCCGCCTCCTAGCTGAACGGCTTCAGGCCAAGGCACCCACCTCCGCGCGGCGGCGCTCGCCGTCGATGGTGGAGGCCTCCACCATGGCCTCCCGGTCGACGACCTTGATGCGTTCACGGGCCACCGGCCCCGCGGCGGTGGCCACTGGTCCGGCGGCCTCCCCCACGGCCCGTTCATGGCGATCAAGGGCGACCCATCCTTCCCAGCCGGTGAACTCCACCCCTCGGGCGGCCAGCAGTCGGGGCACCGCCGCGGGGTCGGGGACGACGGCGGCCGGAAGGTTGGCCAGGTCCTCGAGCAGGAGCGTGATGGTCTCCAGGGCATCGCCCTTGGTATGGCCGATCAGGCCCACCGGACCGCGCTTGATCCACCCGGTGGCATATAGCCCCACCACGTGGTCTCCGGCCTCGTCCAGGACCCGTCCGCCGGCATTGGGGATGACCCCGTGGCTCCCGTCGTAGGCCAGTTCGGGCAGGGCCGAGCCGAAGTAGCCGATGGCCCGGTAGACGGCCTGGACCCCGTAGTCCACCAGCTCCCCGGTCCCGCGCACGTTGCCGGTCCCGTCCAGTTCCTGGCGTTCGAACCGGATGGCTTCCACGGACCCGTTGGACCCGGTGATCTCCACCGGGGCGTGCAGGAAGTGCAGATGCAACCGCCGCGAGGCCGGGGTCCGAGTCCCGGCGTCCTCGGCCTCCTCCCGGTCCTCCTGCTCGACCAACCAGTTGGTGAGTGTATTGACCATCGTCTTGGCCTGGTTGTTCGTCTTGATCGCCTCATCGGAGGCATCGTCGAACTCGAAATCCTCCGGGTAGAGGACGATGTCCACATCCCTCGAATGTGAGAGTTCGCGCAACTCCAACGGGGTGAACTTCACCTGGGCGGGGCCCCGCCGGCCGAAGATATGCACGTCGGTCACCGGTGAGGCGGCCAGGCCCGCATGGACGTTGTCCGGGATCTCGGTGACCAGCAGGTCCTCGGGATGCTTGGAGAGCATCCGGGCGACGTCCAGGGCGACGTTGCCGTTGCCGATGACCGCGATCTGCTGCGCGTCCAGGGGCCAGGTCCGCGGCACATCGGGATGCCCGTCGTACCAGGACACGAAGTCCGCGGCCCCGTAGGCGCCCTCGAGGTCCATGCCCGGGACGTTCAGGTCGGCGTCCTTGATCGCCCCGGTGGCGAAGATGACCGCGTCGTAGTGGGTTTCCAGGTCCGTCAGGCTCAGATCGGTGCCGTACTCCACGTTCCCGAAGAAACGGATGTCCCCCCGGTCCAGGACCTTATGCAGTGCCTTCACGATGCCCTTGATCCGCGGATGGTCAGGGGCCACCCCGTAGCGGATCAGCCCATAGGGTGCCGGGTACCGGTCGAAGAGGTCGATGGATACGGTCAAGGCCCCGGAGCTCACCGGGCCGCTTTTGGTCAGCAGATCGGCGGCGTAGACGCCGGCCGGGCCGGCGCCGATGATCGCGACCCGTAACTGGCTGGCATCCAACGGGTGGGGCGGGGACGGTGTGGGACGGGGATGGTCTTCAGTGGTCATGGTTCTCCTTGGGTGGTTCAGACGGCCAGGCTGGCCGCGGGGGCAGGAACGGCAACTGTGTCGGGGGTGTAGGTACTCAGGTTCACGACGTCTCCGATGACGATGACCGCCGGGTTGGCCACGCGGCGTGCGGCGGCCTGGTCGGTGATCGTGGCCAGGGTGCCGATGGTCACGCGTTGGTCGACGGTCCAGCCGCTTTCGATGATGGCCACCGGGGTGTCGGGCCCCAGCCCGCGCCGGCCCAGGGTGGCTACGGACTCGGCGAGCCGGCGGACCCCCATCAGCAGCACGAGCGTGTGGTCGCTGCGGGCCGGCAGATCAGCCAGTTCATCGTGTCCGGTGGCCACGGTGAATCCTGCGGCGACCCCCCGATGGGTCACCGGGATCCCGGCGGCTGCCGGGACCGACAGGGCACTGGTCACCCCGGGAACGACCTCCACTGCGAGCCCGTGGCCCCGGCAGTGCTCTGCCTCCTCTCCCCCGCGCCCGAAGACGAAGGGGTCCCCGCCCTTGAGCCGGACCACGAGGTTCCCGGCCCGGGCCTGGCCCACCAGCAGGTCGTTGATCTGGTCCTGGGTGGCGGTATGGGCGCCGGGGGCCTTGCCGACCTCGATGACCCGGACGTCCGGGCCCAGTTCCTCGAGCAGGGCGCGTGGACCCAGCCGATCGGCGACCACGACGTCCGCCTCGGCCAGCAGCTGGCGTCCGCGCACGGTGATCAGCCCGCTCTCCCCCGGTCCGCCGCCGACCAGCGCCACCCGACCGGCCGGCGTCGTGCCCTGTTCCTGTGGAGCGCGGGGGCGGAAGCGTCGCCATGGCAGGAGTCCTGTCTGGGCGGCCACCCGGATCGCAGTGCGGATTCGTCCGGCCCGCCGCGGATCACCATCGGTGTTCACGGCCACCACGACCTCGTCGATCCGGGCCACCGCAGGCGTGAAGACCGTCGAGGTGCGATGGTTCGAGGCGTTGACGCACCAGAGGCGTGCCTTCTCGGCATCGGAAGCCACCGCGGAGTCCACCGCAGGGTCTCCCGTGGCGGTGTGGACGAACCAGGTGTCCTTCAGGTCGGTGGCGCGGTAGGGCCGGGGGTGCCAGTCGAGGAGCCCGGCGGCATGAAGCCGGCGGATCCCCTCCACCGCGTCGGGGGCGACCACGGTGACCCGGGCCCCGGCATCGAGCAGCGCCTTGAGGCGTCGTTCGCTCACGGGGCCGGCACCGACGAGCAGGACGCGGTGTCCGAGCAGGCGCAGAGAAGTGGGATACAGGTCGTTCATTTCGCTCCTGAGGTCAATAGGCCGCGGCGTTGGAGCAGACGGCGTTGGATGGGTGAGAAGACGAGCAGTTCGACGATGATGCCCACGCTGAGGATGACCAGGATCGCGGCCATCACCAGCGCCATGCTGGACAGATCACGGCCTTGTTGGAGCATCGAGCCCAGGCCGAAGCCGATGCTCCCGCCCACGGCGATGATCTCGGCGGCCATGAGCGAACGCCAGGAGAAGGCCCAGCCTTGTTTCAGCCCACCCAGATAGGCAGGCAGCGCCGCGGGCAGGGTGATCAGCAGGGTCTGTTGGCGCCGGGTGGCGCCGAGTACGGTGCCCACCGATCCGTAGTGCGGGGGGATCTGGTCGATTCCCGAGAGCAGCCCGTTCACGATCGAGGGCGTCGCGCCCATGAGGACCACGAAGTACACGGTCGCGTCGGTGAGCCCGAACCAGATGATGGCTGCCGGCACCCAGGCGACCGACGGCAGGACCTGGAGCCCGGAGACCAGGGGCCCCAGGGCGGCACGCAACGTGGCCGACTGGGCGAGCAGCAGGGCCAGTGGGGTGGCGATGGCCACGCTGATGGCAAAACCCGTCACGCCCCGGCCCAGCGAGGTGGCCACCGCATTTTGGAGGGTGCCATCCAGGAGGGCATCGCCCATGCCCGCAGCGACGGCTCCCGGTCCGGGGAACAGGTCGGGGCGTTTGAGGCCGCTCCAGGACAGGATCTGCCAGAGGCAGATGAGCACGAGCAGGGCCGCCGCCGGAAGCAGAACGGTCCCGAGGTCGCGTCGGGTGGCTGGTGCTGGCATCGGCAGCCGGTCCGGACCTGACTCCGGGCCGGCGGGTTCCGTGGGATCAGGCCCTGTGGCGGGACGTTCCACGGTGTCAGGGGTGGGCATGGCCGCTGATCTCCTGTCGTAGCTGCCGGGTGATTTCTTCGGTCAGTGCGGCGGTCGCCGCCGGGTTCCTGCGTACCTCTGGTCCCACCTGCCATTGCCGGGCGATCCGGCCTGGCCGGCAGGAGAGCAGGATGACGCGTTGGCCCAGCCGGACGGCCTCTCGGACGTTATGGGTCACGAAGACGATGGTCCGGCCTGTGGAGGTCCACACGCGATCGAGTTCCTCATGCAGCAGGTCACGGGTGATGGCATCCAACGCGCCGAAGGGCTCATCCATCAGCAGCAGTTCGCGGTCCTGGGCCAGGGCCCTGGCCAGCGCGGTGCGTTGGCGCATCCCGCCGGAGAGCTGGTGGGGGCGCCGTTCGCCCACCCCTGCCAGGTGGACCAGTTCCAACAGGGCGTCCGCCAGTGCCCGGCGTTCGGCCCGGGGAACCCCGCGCAGCCGCAGCGCCAGTTCCACATTGGCCCGGGCACTGAGCCAGGGCAGCAGGGAGGCGTCCTGGAACATGAAGGCCGCCCCGTCGGAGGGGACCTGGACCGTTCCTGCGGTGGGGAGCTGGAGACCGGCCAGGATCTGCAGCAGCGTGGACTTCCCGCAGCCCGAGGCGCCCAGCAGGCAGACGAACTCGCCGCGGGCGATCGTGGTGCTGATCCCGTCCAGGACCGTTGGCCCCGCGGCGTAGGACGTGCCGAGCCCGTCGAGCACCACGGACGCCGGTGGGCCGGCCGGGGCCGACGGTTCGGTGCCGGTGCCGGGGTCTTCATCCAGGACGCTGGTGGTCATCGTCTCGTTCCTTTCGGTGGGGTGGTGTCCGGGTCGAAGAGGCCGTCCAAGGATCCGTCCCGGGTCACTCCGGCGGCGACCCCCTGCTCCAGGAGCCGGTCGAAGGCGCCCGGGAACGGGTCGGTGGTGAAGTCGGTGGTGTCCAGGGCCCGGGCCAGCACCTCATCGGGCAGCCGGGCCCCCGCGGCGTCTTCGATCCCTGCGTTGATCGTTTCGGCCCGTTCGGCCGCGTCCGCCTCCTGCAGCCAGGAAACGGCCTCGGCGTTTCCTGCCACGAGTGCGGTGACCGTGTCCGGGTGCTTGGCGGCGAAGTCGGCGTCGACCACCAGGACCGTGCTGGGGAAGTGGCCAGGGCGTGCGGTCGGGGACCCGTCCCGCAGATCACGTTCGTCGACCAGGACCCGGGCCCCGGCTTCGAGCACCAGACGCGAGGCCCATGGTTCGGGCAGCCACGCCCCGTCGATCCGGCCGGCCTTGAACAGGGCGAGGGCCCGGCTGTTGTCGGTGGGGTTGATGTCCACGTCCCCCGACCCGTCGGCGGCCACCACATATCCCTGGTCAGCCAACCAGCTGCGTAGGGCGACGTCCTGTGTGCCCCCGAGTTGCGGGCTGGCCAGGACCGTTCCCCGCAGCCGGGCCGGTGAGGTGATGTCCTGGCGCACCACCAGTTGGGCGCCCCCGGAGGTGGCCCCGGCCACGACCTTCAGTGACCGTCCGGCACTGGAGGTGTAGGAGCCGATGGCCGGGGTGGGTCCCAGGTAGGCGGCGTCGATGGCCCCGGCGTTCAGGGCCTCCACCGCCGCCGGGCCGGCGTTGAAGACCTGGGTGCGAAGCCCGGTCCCGTCCGCCGCCAGTTCCCGGGCCAGGAATCCGCGCTGGATGCCCACCAAGGCCGGGGCGTGGGTGACGTTGCCGAAATATCCCAGCCGCAGCTGCGAGGCGGGGTTTCCCTCCCCGCCCGGGCCTCCCCCGGCCGGCTCGGCGGCGGCCGCCGGACCGAAGGGGGCGGGAACCCAGAGTGTGGCCAGGGCGGCGCCGACCAGCAGGGCCAGGGCCACGGTGGAGCCGATCATCCGCCGTCGGGCACGGCGAGGCCCGGGGCCACCGGCGTTCACGAGGAGATCACCAGTCCGGCGGCCACGGTGTTGCCGGTCTGCGGATCGATGACCAGCAGGGACCCGGCCCGACGATTGGCCGCGTAGTCCTCCACCGGCAGTTCGGCGGCGACACTGAGGCCCACGCTGCCGATGTCGTTGAGTTCGAGCGTGTCGGCGGGAACGAGGGCGGAGGTTTCCAGATCCAGGAGCCCCTCGACGCTGGTGACCAGGCCGCGGACGGTGGCGGTGCCGTGCTTGATCAGCACCTTGGCCCCGGGGGCAAGCGGTTCCTGGCCGAGCCAGCACAGCCGGGCCGCGAACTCCCGGCGGGGCGTGGCCACGGGGCCGGAGACGATGGTGTCCCCGCGGCTGATGTCCACGTCGTCACCCAGTCGCAGCGCCACCGATGCCGGGGCGGCCGCCGCCTGACGGGGGCCGTCGGCGGTGTCGATGCCTTCGATCGTGGTGTTGCGCGGTGGTTGGCCGGAGGACAGGACGCTCACGCTGTCCCCGAGGCCGATGCTGCCGGAACTCACTTGTCCGGCATAGGCCCGGTAGTCGCGGTAGTCCTCCGCGGCGAGCCCGGGGGCCAAGGCTCCCTGCGGTCGCAGCACGGTTTGCACGGGGAACCTGAAGGGCAGGCCGAGCTCGGTGACTTCGTCCTGGGTGGGGAGGGTTTCCAGCAGTCCGAGCAGGGTCGGACCGGTGTACCAGTCGGTGAGTTCGGAGGGCACCGCGATGTTGTCGCCGAGCAGGGCAGACACCGGAACGGCCCGTGCCCCGGTGATCCCCAGCCGTTCGGAGACGGCCAGAACCTCGCGTTCGATGTCCTCGAAGACCTCCCGGGAGTAGTCGACCAGGTCGATCTTGTTCACCGCCACGATCACGTGCGCCGTGCGCAGCAGCGCCAGCACGCTCAGATGCCGTCGGGTTTGTTCCAGCACCCCCTTGCGGGCGTCGATGAGGACGACGACGGCGTCCGCGGTGGAGGCCCCGGTGACCGTGTTGCGGGTGTACTGCACGTGTCCGGGGCAGTCGGCAAGGATGAAGCTGCGCCGGTCGGTGGCGAAGTAGCGGTAGGCGACATCGATGGTGATCCCCTGCTCGCGTTCGGCACGGAGCCCGTCGGTCAGCAGGGCCAGGTCCAGTCCGCCGTCGGCGCCGCCGAAACCGCGTTCGGTGGAGGTGCGGGCCACCGCCTCGAGCTGGTCGGCCAGGATGGCCTTCGCGTCATGGAGCAGCCGGCCCACCAGGGTTGATTTGCCGTCGTCGACGGAGCCGGCGGTGGCGAAACGGAACAGGGTCCCGGTCGCTGCGGACTCGCCGGGGCCTTCTTCGATCAGGGTGGTGCTCATTAGAAATACCCGTCCTTCTTGCGGTCTTCCATGGCCGCTTCGGAGATCCTGTCGTCGGCGCGGGTGGCCCCGCGTTCGGTGAGCGTGGAGGCGGCCACTTCGGCCACCACCGCGGCGACGGTGGCGGCGTCGGAGAGCACCGCCCCGGTGCAGGACATGTCCCCCACCGTCCGGTACCTGACCGTGCGGCGGACGATGTCCTCGCCCTGGCGGGCCGGGGAGAATTCGCCGACGGCCCGCCACATGCCCTCGCGGTGGTACACCTCGCGTTCGTGGGCGTAGTAGATGCCCGGCAGTTCGATGCCTTCACGTTCGATGTAGCGCCAGATGTCCAGTTCGGTCCAGTTGCTGATCGGGAAGGCCCGCACATGGTGTCCGGGGCGGTGCCGGCCGTTGTACAGGTTCCACAGTTCGGGCCGCTGGTTGCGGGGGTCCCACTGGCCGAACTCGTCCCGCAGGGACAGGATGCGTTCCTTGGCGCGGGCCTTGTCCTCGTCACGGCGTCCGCCGCCGAAGACGGCGTCGAACCGGTGCCCGGCAATGGCGTCCAGCAGCGGGGTGGTCTGCAGCGGATTGCGGGTGCCGTCGGCGCGTTCGACCAGCTCACCGGAGTCGATGTACTCCTGCACGCTGGCGACCTCCAGCCTCAGTCCCCGCTGGATGACGGTGCGGTCCCGGAACGCCAGGACCTCCGCGAAGTTGTGGCCGGTGTCCACGTGCAGCAGCGGGAAGGGCACCCGGCCGGGCCAGAAGGCCTTCGCCGCGAGGTGGAGCATGACCACGGAGTCCTTGCCGCCGGAGAAGAGCATGGCCGGGCGGTCGAATTCGGCGACGACCTCGCGGATGATGTGGATGGATTCGGCCTCGAGGGCGTCGAGGACCTGTCGGGGGCCTGCCGGGCCGTCCGCGGGGACCGAGGCGCCGGCGTCCCGCGGATGGGCCACGTCCTGGGTGATGGTCATGGGGTGTTCCTCCCTGGGGAGTCGAAGGGTTCGTGGGGGCTGGCCGGGTGGGGGCCGGGGTCAGACATGGATGCCGCATTCGGTTTTGGTTTGTCCCGACCAGCGGCCCGCCCGCGGGTCCTCGCCGGGGGCGACCTTGCCGGTGCAGGGCCGGCATCCGATCGAGGGGTACCCCTGGTCCAACAGCACATTGCGTGGGAGCCGGTTTCGGGTGGAGTAGTCGTTCAGTTCCTTGGCGCTCCATCCGGCCAGGGGGTTCACCTTCACCAACGAGTGGGCTTCATCGAAGTCGACCAACGGGGTGTTCGTGCGGGTGGGGGCCTCATCGCGCCGCACCCCGGTGAACCAGAGCCGGTAGCCGGCCAGGGCACGGTTCAACGGGTCCACCTTGCGCAGGGCGCAGCATCGGCCCGGATCGGTGGCGAAGAGGTCCCGTCCTTCGGTGGCGTCCTGGTCGGCGACGCCCTGTTCGGGCCTGACGTCCACGACGTTCACCTCGAGTGAGCGGGCGACCTCGTCCCGGGTGTCCAGCGTCTGGGCGAAGTGGTAGCCGGTGTCCAGGAACAGGACGTCGATCCCGGGAAGCGTTCCGGAGACCAGATGCGGCAGCACGGCGTCGGCCATGGAACAGGCGACGGCGGCTTCGGCGGTGGAGAAGTGCCGGGCCACCCAGGCCAGGACGTCCTCGCTGGCGGCGTCGAAGCCGAGTTCGGCCGCTCCGCTGCTGGCCAGCTCGCGCAACGCTGCGGTGCCCGTGGACGGCCCGCTCATCGCAGGCTCCCGTCGTCGGCCCGATGGGCCCAGGCCGCGAAGGTCTCCCCCGTGGCGGATTCGTCGGCATAGGTGCGCACGAGCCGTTCGACATACCCGGGCAGGTCGTCGGCGGCGACCTTGAGCCCGCGAACGGTGCGGCCCAGACCGGCTTCCTCCCGGGTCTCATCCGCCAGGCCGCCGCCCAGGTGGACCTGGAAACCAGCCTTCTGGCCGCCCTCCCCGTCGGGCAGGAGCTGGCCCTTGAGCCCGATGTCGGCGGTCTGGACGCGGGCGCAGGAGTTGGGGCAGCCGTTGACGTGGAGGCTGAGTTTGCGCGGCATCTTCCCTTCAAGATCCGCCAGTCGTTCCTCCAGGCTGTCCACGGCGGCCGCCGCCGTGTCCTTGGTGTCCACGATGGCCAGCTTGCAGAATTCGATGCCGGTGCAGGCGATCGCGGACCGGCGCACCACGGAGGGCCGGGTTTCGAGTCCGAGCTCCCGCAGCCCGGTGATCACCGCTTCGACGTCGTCCTCCTGGATGTCCAGGACGACGATCTTCTGGTGGGGGGGTGGTGCGCAGACGGGCGGATCCGTGGCGTTCCAGCAGTCCGGCCAGCCCGGTCAGCCGGGTTCCGGAGAGCCGGCCCATGCTGGTGGTGGCCCCGAGGTAGAAGAGTCCGTCCTTCTGCCGGTGCACCCCGCTGTGGTCCCCGGGCACGTTGGTGGGTTCGGGGGCCGGACCGTCGGGCAGCGCATGGCCGAGGTACTCGCGTTCGAGCACCTCGCGGAACTTCGCAGGGCCCCAATCGGCCATGAGGTATTTCAGCCTCGCCTTGTTCCGGAGCCGGCGGTATCCGTAGTCACGGAAGATCCCCACGACGCCTTCCCAGACGGCGGCGGCCTGGTCGGGGGCGACGAAGGCCCCGAGTCGTTCGGCCAGCCGTCCGTTGGTGGACAGTCCGCCGCCGACCCACAGGTCGTAGCCGGCCCCGAGTCCGGGGTGGCGGACCCCGACCAGGGAGATGTCGTTGATCTCGTGGACGACGTCCAGGGAAGGGTGTCCGGTGATCGCGGTCTTGAACTTCCGTGGCAGGTTCGAATACAGCGGGTTGCCGATGTAGCGTTCGGCGATCTCCTCGATGGCCGGGGTGGGGTCCAGGATCTCGTCGGCGGCGATCCCGGCCACCGGGGAGCCGAGGATGACACGGGGGACGTCGCCGCAGGCTTCGGTGGTGTGCAGGCCGACGGATTCCAGTCGCCTCCAGATTTCGGGGACGTCACGAACATCGACCCAGTGCAGTTGGATGTTCTGCCGGTCGGTGACATCGGCGGTGTCGCGGGCGAATTCGGTGGAGATGGAACCGATGACGCGCAGTTGTTCGGTGCTCAGGGCGCCGCCGTCGATGCGTACCCGCATCATGAAGTAGCGGTCCTCGAGTTCGTGCGGTTCAAGGGTGGCGGTCTTCCCGCCGTCGATCCCGGGTTTGCGTTGGGTGTAGAGACCCCACCAGCGGAATCGGCCGTGCAGGTCCTCGGGGTCGATCGAGTCGAAACCCTCCCGGGCGTAGATGGTCTCGATCCGTTCGCGGACGTTGAGCCCGTCGTCGTGCTGCTTCCATTCCTCGTTGGGGTTCAGCGGGGTGGTCCCGTCGACTTTCCATTGGCCCTGGGGCCTGGTCGGTGGGCGGGACCTGGAGGGCCCGGGGGTTGGCTGGGTATCGGTTGCCTGAGTCATGGCTGCGAGCCTAGGGCGGGGTTTTCACCGCTGTCGCGCCCGCCGGTCATCAGCCGACACGTTGCTTTTCGTGACCTCAGCCGGCCTCGAAATCAGCCTCCGACAGGGCACTGTGAAGTCTTGCGGCGACACATTCGGCGATCGTGACGTCCGGGAGCAATGGTGCGGTCACATAATTTGCCCCGGCGCCGCCGAGGCGTTCCTGGAAGAATCCCGGCGCCAACAGATAGGACACGACGCCGACCCGGACTCCGGGGGTTTGCCGTCCCGCCTGCTCCACCGCATCCTCCACCCGGGGGTCGGCCGCCGAGCAGAACGCGGCCTGGACCGGGGCCCCCAGGGCCGCTGCCAGGGTCCCGGCGCTGTCCCGGGCCTGCTGTTGGCCCGAAGGCACGCGGGTCCCTGCCGAGGCGAGCACCACGGCGTCGTCGGGGCCCCATCCGGCCTCGGCCAGGCGGCGGGCCATCACCCCGGCCAGCCGGGGATCGGCCCCGATGGGCTCCGCTGCGATGGTGTTCGTCCTGGAGGCGACGGCCTCGGCCACGTCGACGCCGGTGTGGATTCCCAGCGAGAGCAGCAGCGGCAGCACCACCGCCGCCTCCCCGTCGGGGAGCTGTCCCAGGACCCTGGGCAGGTCCGGGTCCTGGACGTCGACGTAGGCCTCATGGACCTGCACCGACCAGCCATCCTCGGCGTGCTGGTCGTCCACCAGTCCTGCGACCTGGGCCCGGAGCTGGTCGATGAGCTGGCGCCCGCGGGGATCATCGGTGCCGTGGGCGCAGGCGATCACGTGCAGTGGGCGGCGCATCACGTGGTGCGGATCATCTTGTGGTTGGCGGCCTGGGCCACGGGACGGACAACGATCTGGTCGAGGTTGATGTGATGCGGCAGGGCCACCGAATACAGCACGACGTCGGCGACATCCTCTCCGGTCAGCGGTTTCTCCACCCCGGCATAGACCTGGTCGGCCGCCTGCTGGTCCCCTCCCAGCCGGTTGAGCGCGAATTCCTCGGTGTGCACCAGACCGGGCACGACCTCGATCACCCGGATGTTGTTTTCGGCCTCCTCGAGCCGCAGCGCCTGGGTCAGCCCCTGTTGGGCGAACTTCGCGGCGTTGTATCCGCCCCCACCCTCGTAGCCGCCCAGAGCCGCCGTGGAGGTCAGGTTCAGGATCGTCCCCTCGCCGTCGGCCCGGAGCATGGGCAGGAACGCCCGGATCATGTTCATGGTGCCCACCACGTTGACCCGGTACATCCAGTCCCAGTCGGCGCTCTTAGCCGTACCGATCCGGTCGACCCCCCGGGCGCCGCCGGCGATGTTGATCAGGGTGTCGATCCCTCCGGATCCGGCGACCACGGCCAGCAGGGCCGCGACGTCGTCCGCGTCGGTGACATCGGCGACGACCGGGGTGATCCCCGTGTCCCGGGCCAGGGCCTCGAGCCGTTCCGCCCGGCGGGCCACCGCATAGACCGTCCAGCCCTCGGCCGCGAGCCGACGGGCCGTGGCCTCGCCGATCCCGCTGCTGGCACCGGTGACAACTGCTCTTTTCATGGACTGCTGGGTCATTGAGGTCATGCCTCCAGCCTAGCGAGGCCCGGGCCGGAACCCTGCCCCGGCAGCTGTGGACCTCCCGCTTCAACGGTGCAACTCTGGAGGGACAAACCTCCAGTTGGAGGACTGCCGACGCCGGAGGGCGTTGCCACCCCGACGAAAGCGGGCGACCGTGAGGCACCACCGGCATCTGATTCCCCGGCATGACGGGGCCCGACGTTCCCCGGCCCCGGGAGCAACCGGCCTGCCGGATGTCCAGGTGTTCGGCGGAGTGGTCCGCGGCGTGCGGGAAGGCAACGTGCTTTCCTGGCGCGGCATCCCGTATGCGGCGCCGCCGGTGGGGCCACTGAGGTTCCGGGCCCCGGCCCCGCCGTCCGGCTGGACCGGGGTCAGGGACGGCTCCCGGTTCGGGCCGACGGCTCCGCAACCCACCAGGGCCCATCACAGCCGGGCCGGGGCCCCGGACTGGTCCAGCGAGGACTGCTTGAGCCTGAACGTCCAGGCCCCGGTGCCGGCCCTGGCGGATGCGGATTCCCTGCCCGTCATGGTCTTCATCCACGGCGGAGGATACTTCCAGGGCTCTTCGCGCGACTTCTCGGGGCAGGGGGAAGGCTTCGTCGGGACGGGGCGGGCCGTCTACGTCAATTTCAACTACCGTCTGGGCCCCTTGGGATATCTGGATTTCAGCAGGTACTCCACCGCCGAGCGTCCCATCGAGTCCAACCTGGGTCTGCGCGACCAGGTGGCCGCCCTGGAATGGGTCCAGCAGAACATCAGGGCGTTCGGGGGCGACCCGGACCGGGTGACGGTGTTCGGGGAATCGGCGGGAGGGAATGCGGTGACCACCCTCATGGCCACACCGCAGGCCCGGGGGTTGTTCGCCCGCGCCATCGCCCAAAGCGCTCCGGCCGACGCCGTCTACCCTCCGGGGCTCACCGCACGGTGGGCGGAAGAATTCCTGTCGATCCTCGGGGAACAACACCCTGCCAGCTCCCGGCCGGGGCCTGCTACGGACCCGGTGCGGGATCTGCTGCTCAACGGTTCGGTCCCCGATCTGCTCGCCGCCGCCAGGATCCTGCAGGTGCACACCCCGGAGGCCTATCCGGGAGGTTTTTGTTTCGCCCCGGTCATCGACGGACGCTACGTCCCCGAACACCCGATCGACGCGATCGGCAGTGGCCGGGCGGCCCGGGTGCCGCTGATCATCGGGACCAACGATCGAGAGGGATCGGTCTTTCGTGGCCGCTGGGATATCCTGCCCGGTTCCCCCTCGCGCATCGCGGGGGTCTTTTCCCGCTCCCCCCGGGAGACCTGGTCCCAGATGCACGCCGCCTATCCCGGACTTCCCGAATCCAGGACGGCGGCGGACTTCGGTGGGGATTACGGGTTCTGGTATCCCTCCACCCGGGTGGCCGACCTGCACTCGCGCTTCGCACCGGTCCACGTCTACCGCTTCGACTTCGCCCCGCGGCTGCTGAAGATCGTCGGTCTGGACGCCACCCACGGGGTGGAGATGTTCGCCCTCTTCGACCGCACCGACGTGCCCTTGGCGCGGATGATCACCTCACTGGGAGGCCGGGAGGCCTATGCCCGCGCCGGGCAGCGGATGCGCGGGCGGTGGCTCAGGTTCGCCGAATCGGGCACCACCTCTGCGACGTGGCCGCCCTACGACGAGGCGACGAGGTCGACCCTGATCATCGAAAGCACCGACCACGTGGAGAATGATCCGCGCCGCCGGCGCCGAATGGCCTGGAGCGCGTTCATGCCCCGACCCGACCAGCCGTAGAGCCCGGCCCGGGCCCCGGAGGATGAGCCGCCACCCGGGGCGTGAGTACCCCCTGGGGGCTGCGGCTGCTCAGAGGTTTTCGTCCAGGAACTCCAACAGGACCACGGCATTATTATGTTCCTCGTCCTTGGTGGCATAGACGAGGACGACGTCGTCCTTGTCCTTGACCAGCTCCAGCAGGCGTTCGGCCTCCTCGGTGGCCGGACCGTCCTCGAGTTCGGCGATGTACTGCTCACGGAATTCCTCGAACCGGTGCTCGCGGTGGTTGAACCAGGCCCGCAGTTCCGCCGAGGGGGCGACTTCCTTGGCCCATTCGTCGAGCTCGGCGTCCTCCTTGGCGATGCCTCGGGGCCACAGCCGATCAATCAGGATCCTGTAGCCGCCGTCCGGGGCCGAGTAGGCCCGCTGCATTCTGATCTTGCCCATGACTCGATGGTAGGCCGAATCCTTCCGTGCTGCTCGTCGCCTCCGGAGCGTGTGGATGACCAGGAGGCAGGGGATGGAATCGGGGCTGACCTGCCGACATGGAATACTGGTCCCATGGCTGAACAGAACTTGGGCACAGACACGCCCGCGACCGTAAGCGTCCCCGACAAACCGGCACTGGAGGGCCTGGAAGCCAGGCTCGGACAGCGCTGGCGTGACGAGGGAACCTACGCCTTCAACCCCGAGACCACCCGCGATCAGGTCTACTCCATCGACACTCCCCCGCCCACGGCGTCGGGCTCCCTGCACGTGGGACACATGTTCTCCTACACGCAGACCGACGTGTTGGCCCGGTACCAGCGCATGCGAGGCAAGAACGTCTTCTACCCCATGGGGTGGGACGACAACGGCTTGCCGACCGAACGCCGCGTGCAGAACTTCTACGGGGTGCGCTGCGATCCCAAGACCGCCTACGACCCGGCCTACCGTCCCCCGGAAAAGCCGGCGAAGAACCAGCGTGATTGGGACGTCGTCTCCCGACGGACGTTCATCGAGCTGTGCGAGGAGCTGGCCGTCCAGGACGAGAAGGTCTTCGAGCACCTCTTCAGCACCCTCGGCCTGTCGGTGGACTGGAACCTGACCTACCGCACCATCGACGACACCTCCCGTGCCGTGTCCCAGCGGGCCTTCCTGCGCAACCTGACCGATGGCGACGCCTACATGGCCGAGGCACCGACGCTATGGGACGTCACCTTCCGCACCGCCGTGGCCCAGGCCGAACTCGAGGACCGCGAAGTCGACGGAGCCTACTACCGGTTCCCGTTCTTCGCCGAGGACGGCACCGAGATCCACATCGAGACGACCCGTCCCGAATTGCTGGCCGCCTGTGCCGCGCTAGTGGCCAACCCCGATGACGAGCGCTACCAGCCACTGTTCGGCAAGAAGGTCACCTCCCCGCTCTTCGGCGTCGAAGTCGAGGTGCATCCGCACCATTTGGCCAAGGCCGACAAGGGCTCGGGCATTGCCATGGTCTGCACCTTCGGCGACCTGACCGACGTCACCTGGTGGCGCGAACTGCAGTTGCCCACCCGCGCCATCATCGGCCGGGATGGCCGCATCCAGGGCCAGGCCCCCGAGTGGATCACCTCCGAGGCCGGGCGCGAGGCCTTCTCCCTGCTGGCCGGCAAGACCGTGTTCTCCGCGAAGGAAGCCGTGGCGTCGATGCTGGTCGATGCAGATCTGCTCGACGGCGAACCCCGCAAGATCACCCATCCGGTGAACTTCTTCGAAAAGGGCGATAAGCCCCTCGAGGTCGTCAGCTCGCGCCAGTGGTACATCCGCAATGGCGGACGGGATGCGGAGCGTCGCGAACGCATGATCGCCCGCGGCCAGGAGATCGAGTTCCACCCGGAATTCATGCGCTCGCGCTACACGAACTGGGTCAATGGGCTCAACGGCGACTGGCTGGTCTCCCGGCAGCGCTTCTTCGGTGTGCCGATCCCCGTCTGGTACCCGTTGGATGCCCAGGGCAACCCGGACTACGAGCATCCGCTCGTCCCCGACGATGCCCAGTTGCCGGTGGACCCGGTGGCCGAAACGGCTCCGGGCTATACGGCGGACCAGCGGGACGTCCCCGGCGGCTTCACCGGGGATGCGGATGTCCTCGACACCTGGGCGACCTCTTCGCTGACCCCGCAGATCGTGGGCCGGTGGAGCCGCGACGATGAATTCTTCGCCAAGGTCTTCCCCTTCGACCTGCGTCCCCAGGCCCACGACATCATCCGTACCTGGCTCTTCTCCACCGCGGTGCGCGGCGATGCCCTGCACGATTGCGCCCCGTGGAAGCATGCGGCGATCTCCGGGTGGATCCTGGACCCGGACCGCAAGAAGATGTCCAAGTCCAAGGGCAACGTCGTGGTCCCCACCGATGTCCTGAACGACTTCGGGGCCGACGCCGTGCGCTATTGGGCTGCATCGGCGAAACTGGGCGCCGATACCGCCTACGAGGTCGCACAGATGAAGATCGGCCGCAGGCTGTCGATCAAGATCCTCAACGCCTCCAAGTTCGTGTTGAACCTCGGGGCCACCCAGGCCAACGTCTTGGACGGTGATGCCCACCTGATCATCAATGGTCTGGACCGGTCGCTGCTGGCCCGCCTCTCGGAGGTCATCGAGGAGGCCGAACGCGCCTTCGGGATCTACGACTACGCCCGGGCCCTGGACATCGTGGAGACGTTCTTCTGGTCGTTCACCGACGACTACGTCGAACTGATCAAGGACCGGGCCTACGGGGCCCGCGGCGAGGCCGAACAGGCCTCGGTGCTGGCGGCCCTGGCCACCACCTTGGATGCCGTGTTGCGCCTGTTCGCACCGTTCCTGCCCTTCGCTACCGAAGAGGTCTGGAGCTGGTGGCGGACCGGCTCGGTCCACCAGTCGGCCTGGCCGACGAACACCCACCTGACCGGCGCGGTGGAAGGCGCGGACACCGCCGTGCTGCCCACGGTCGGTGACGCCTTGGGCGGGATCCGCAAGTCCAAATCCGAGGCCAAGGTCAAACAGCGCACCCAGGTGCTTTCAGGGGTCGTCCGCGGCCCCGCAGTGATCCTGGACCAGGTCAGGGCCGGACTGGGCGATCTGCTCGCCGCGGGCAACGCAGTGGAGTTGGACCTGCAGGAAGGCGGCGAGGAACTCGTGGTCTCCGATGTGGTGTTGGCCCCCGCCGAGGAGCCGGCCACCACTGTCGGGACCCTACCGGGCCCGGAGGCGCTTAGGACGCATTGACCTGGGAGAACTGCTGACGTTCCTTGGTGAACTGCGGTGCCCCGGTGCGGGTGCGCTTCAGTTCGAAGAAGTACGGGAACGAGGCCAGGGTCACGGAGGCGTCGAAGAGGCGTCCGGCTTCCTCCCCCGAGGGGATCTCGGTGATGACCGGTCCGAAGAAGGCGGTGCCGTTCAGCGCGACGACCGGGGTACCGACCTCCTGGCCCACCAGGGAGATACCCTGCTCGTGGCTGGCCCGCAGGGCCGCATCATGCTCGTCGTTGGCGCCGGCCTGGGCCAGCTCGGCGGGCAGCCCGACACGCTCCAGCGCGCGGGTGATGACCTCGGCGAAGTCCTGGATTCCGGCATAGTGGATGAGTTCACCCATGGCCGTGTAGAGCTCGCCGACGACTTCCTGTCCGTGGGCTTCCGCGGCGGCGATGACGACCCGTACCGGGGCCCACGCGCTGCTCAGTCCCTTAGGGAATTCGCGTTCGACATCTTTGTCCTCGTTCAGGACGGCCAGGCTCATGACATGCCATTGGACTTCGATGTCACGGACCTTCTCCACTTCGAGGATCCATCGCGAGGTGGCCCAGGCGAAGGGGCAAAGCGGGTCGAACCAGAAATCTACGGCCGTGGTCTCGGACAAGGTGTTCCTCCTGAAATCGGTGCATGAACTCGGTGCCGACCCATGACGAGCCTGCCCCGCATTCGGTACAACGACCGGATCAGGCGGACTTATTCCGTCGTTTATTCACTACTTCGGCAGAAATGAGCGTCGGTTCACTCACCCGGGCCACCACTTCGGCGTTGATGACGACCTCGGCGATGTCCTCGCGGCCGGGCAGATCGAACATGATCGATCCCAGGGTCTCCTCGAGGATGGCCCGCAGCCCACGGGCCCCGGTGCCGCGCTCCAACGCCAGATCGGCGATGGCTTCGAGGGCATCGAGTTCGAAGGTCAGTTCCACACCATCGAGGCGGAACATCTTCTGGTACTGCTTCACCAGGGCGTTCTTCGGCTCGGTCAGGATCTTGATCAGGGCCTCGCGGTCCAGGTTCTCCACGGTGGCGATGACCGGCAGGCGCCCGATGAACTCGGGGATCAGACCGAATTTGAGCAGGTCCTCGGGGCGGACATCGGAATACTTGGCATCCTCGGAGTTCAGTGCGGTCAGCGGCGCCCCGAATCCGATCCCCTTCTGCCCGGCCCGGGAGCCGATGATCTCCTCGAGACCGCCGAAGGCCCCGGCCACGATGAACAGCACGTTCGACGTGTCGATCTGGATGAACTCCTGGTGTGGATGCTTGCGCCCACCCTGGGGCGGGACCGAGGCCACGGTTCCTTCGAGGATCTTCAACAGTGCCTGCTGCACCCCCTCCCCGGACACGTCACGGGTGATGGAGGGGTTCTCCGATTTACGCGAGATCTTGTCGATCTCGTCGATGTAGATGATGCCCTGCTCGGCCTTCTTCACATCGAAGTCCGCGGCCTGCAGGAGCTTGAGCAGGATGTTCTCGACATCCTCACCGACGTAGCCGGCTTCGGTCAGGGCGGTGGCGTCGGCGGCGGCGAAGGGCACATTCAGCCGGCGCGCCATCGTCTGGGCGAGGTAGGTCTTGCCGCAACCGGTGGGCCCGATGAGCAGGATGTTGGACTTGGAGACCTCGACGTCATCCAGGGCATCCACGTCGCCCAGCTGGGCCGCTGCCGTGGAGCCGGTCCCCGATTGGATGCGCTTATAGTGGTTGTACACCGCGACCGACAGCGAACGCTTGGCGCCCTCCTGGCCGATGACATATTCCTGCAGGGAGTCGAAGATCTCGCGGGGACGCGGCAGTTCGAAGTCGGGACCGGCCTCGATCTCGGCCAGCTCCTCCTCCATCAACTCGTTGCACAGCTCGATGCACTCGGTACAGATGTAGACGCCTGGACCGGCGATGAGCTTGCGGACCTGCTTCTGGCTTTTGCCGCAGAACGAACACTTCAGCAGGTCGGAGCTTTCACCCATACGAGCCATGGTGTTCTTCCCCTAACGTGTTACAGAAACCACACGGCGGACGCCGCATGATGATGTCTAGCTACAACTCTAGGTGAGTTGCCCGACAGAATAGGTGACCGGACGGCCCGTGGTGCGAAAAACCTACGGGACGCCCGGTCACGGCAGCCATCATCGACTACTTGTTGATGGCCTGCTGCTTGATCTTGCGGGGGCTGAGCACCTCGTCGATCAAACCGTATTCCTTGGCCTCGTAGGCGGTCATGAACAGATCGCGTTCGATGTCGTTGCCGACCTGCTCGGGGCTCTTGTGGCTCTGCTCGGACAGCGTGGTCTCCAACCAGGTCCGCATGCGCATGACCTCTTCGGCCTGGATCTGCAGATCGGTGGCCGTGCCGCGTTCCCCGCCGCCCATGGCCGGCTGGTGGATCAGCACGCGCGCGTTGGGCAGTGCCAGGCGCTTGCCGGGGGCACCGGCGGCCAGCAGGACCGCAGCGGCGCTGGCCGCCTGGCCGAGGCAGACGGTCTGGATCTCGGGACGGATGAACATCATCGTGTCGTAGATCGCCGTCATGGCGGTGAAGGACCCGCCCGGTGAGTTGATGTACAAGGTGATGTCACGCTCGGGGTCCATGGACTCCAGGACCAGCAGCTGGGCCATCACGTCGTCGGCCGATGCGTCATCGACCTGGGTGCCGAGGAAGACGATGCGGTCTTCGAACAGCTTGGCGTAGGGGTCCTGGCGCTTGAAGCCGTAGGGGGTGCGCTCTTCGAATGAAGGGAGGATGTAGCGGGCGGACGGCATTTCGCCAGCGGTGCCTTCGTTGCCGGTGTAATTCATGTTCTTCTCCTGGGGGGGGTCTGTGGGGATGCTCGTCGGCTGGGTGGCTAGTTCTTGACTCCGCCGCCGCCGGAGACCGTCACGGAGTTCACGGCGATGTGGTCGAAGAAGCCGTACTCCAGGGCCTCGGGGGCCGTGAACCACTTATCGCGGTCGTTGTCCTTGAGGATCGTTTCCAGCGTCTGTCCGGTCTGTTCGGCGGTGAGCTCGGACATGACCTTCTTCATGTGCAGGATCAGTTCGGCCTGGATCCGGATATCGGAGGCCGTGCCGCCGATGCCGCCGGAGGGCTGGTGCATCAGGATCCGTGCGTTCGGGGTCGCGTAACGCTTGCCCTTGGTGCCCGAGGAGAGCAGGAACTGCCCCATCGAGGCGGCCAGCCCGGTGGCCACGGTCACGACGTCGTTCGGGATGTAGTTCATCGTGTCGAAGATCGCCATGCCGGCGGTGATGGAACCACCCGGTGAGTTGATGTACAGAAAGATGTCCTTATCCGGGTCCTCCGCGGAGAGCAGCAGCAACTGGGAGGAGATGGCATTGGCCGACTCGTCGCTCACCTCCGTGCCGAGCCAGATGATGCGCTCCTTCAGGAGTCGGTTGTAGATGTAGTCCTCGCGACTGGCTGCATCGACCGAGGCCATCTTCGGGGTGTGGGATTCCGTCGTCATTTTCGAATACCTCTCCATGGGTGCCATGCGACGTGGCTCTTCCGGCCACGTACGGTAGCGCTTGCTTTCCTTGACACTACTGCAGTCACAACACGCGCCGCGCCCGCGATCATTCGCTGTTCGCTGATGGCGCATACCCCCGGCGGGGGCCCATCGCCCGTGGCTTAACTGCAGGTGCCTTCGGCTTAAAAAACGACGGCGGGGCCGCCTGCATGAGACGGTCCCGCCGGTGCAACCGGGAAGGGTTGCCGTGGTTTCGTGTGGCTACTCGGCCGATTCCGCCGAAGCGGAGGAGGCCGAGGATCCGGAGGACGCCGAGGACTCGTCCTCTTCGCCGGCCGGGCGGACGAAGTCGGTCAGGTCAACGTCCTTGCCGTCGGTATCGGTGACCTTGGCCAGTTCCAGGACCTTGGCCAGTGCCTTGCGGCGGCGGACCTCACCGATCATCATCGGCACCTGGCCGGCACTGTCGAGCATCTGGGCGAACTGGTTCGGGTCCATGCCGTACTGGCTGGAGCTCTGGACGATGTAGTCGATGAGCTCGGACTGCTCGACACCGACCTCTTCCTTTTCGGCGATCTCGTCGAGGATGACCTCGTTCTGGAACGCCCGCTCGGTGTTGGTCTTGACCTCGGCGCGGTGCTCGGCGGTGTCGTGCTCTTCGCCGGGGTTCTCGTTGCCCTGGGCGAAGTGCTGCTCGACCTGCTCGTCGATGACCGACTCGGGAACCGGCACGCTGACCAGCTCGGTCAGCTTGTCCATGACCTTGTCGCGGGCCTGGACCCCCTGGTCGACGAGCTTGGACTCGGCGGCCTTCTGGGTCAGGTCCTCGCGGAGTTCGCCGATGGTGTCGAACTCGGAGGCCAGCTGGGCGAACTCGTCATCGGCGGTCGGGAGTTCGCGCTCCTTGACGGCCTTGACGATGACCTTGACCTGGGCGGTCTCCCCGGCATGCTCGCCGCCGGCGAGCTTGGTCTCGAACGTGGCATCCTCGTCGGCGGACAGGCCGGTGACGGCCTCGTCGAGGCCTTCAAGCATGGTGCCGGAACCCACCTGGTAGGACAGATCGGTGGCGGCGTCGACCTCCGTGTCCTCCACCGTGGCGGTGAGGTCCAAGGTGATGAAGTCCTGGTCGGCGGCGGGGCGCTCGACGTTCTTTAGCGTGCCGAAGCGGCCGCGCAGTTCGTCCATGGCGGTCTCGACGTCGGCGTCGGTGGCCTCGACGGCGTCGACCTGGACCTCCAGGCCGGTGTACTCCGGCAGCTCGATCTTCGGGCGGATGTCCACCTGGACATCGAAGACCAGGTTGCCCTCGGTGGCCGTCGGCTCCGGGACCTCGGTGATCTCGACCTCGGGGCGGGACAGCGGGACGATCTCCGTCTCGCGGACCGCTTCCTGGTAGAACTCGTTGAGCCCTTCATTGATGGCCGTCTCCAGCACATAGCCGCGGCCGACACGCTGGTCGATCAGGCGGTTCGGGACCTTGCCCTTGCGGAAGCCGGGAACATTGATCTGCTCCGCGATGGACTTGTAGGCCGCGTCGATGTTCGGCTGCAATTCGGTGAGGGGAACCTCGACATTGAGCTTGACCCGGGTGGGCGTGAGGTTTTCGACGGCGCTCTTCACTACGTAGCTCTCCTGAATGATCTGGGCTATAAAGACACTGCACACTCGTCCCCGATGTGGAGCTGACGGGGCTGAAGGTTCAGAGTCGGGGTGACAGGAGTTGAACCTGCGACCTCACGCTCCCAAAGCGCGCGCTCTACCAAGCTGAGCTACACCCCGATTGGTGCAGAGGCTAGTTTACGCAGAATCGACGCGGAACAACTAATTGCTGACAAGCTCCGGGGCCCACCATGGCGCGGGCCCGTCCCTACTGGTCGTCGGCGATCTGCGAGACCGGTTGCCGAATGATCCATTCGTCACTGGGCAAACGGTCCATGTAGTAGAACCCGCCCACCGCGGATGCACGATTCGGTGGGGCCTCCGGATGGTAGTTCAGCACCAGTCCCCGACGCTGCAACCAATCCAGCCAGGCGTGCAGGGCGTGGACCTGCTCATCGGGAACGTCCCGGCCTGCCCGCTGGCGCAGCAGGACCCGGATATGGGCCATCACGGCGCTGCGATGATGCTCGGACTCCACGGTCCAGGGCAGGATGTCGCGGTAGGAAGGCCGTCCCGCGGGGGCCTGGCCCCGGTCCAGGGCCCGCTGGACGCCGGCCGCAGTGACCCCGTAGCGCTCGGCGATCTGCTCGATGGTCACTCCCAGCTCGCTGAGTCCCCGCAGGATCCGAAGATCCGGCACTTTCCTGGGTCCGCCCAATTTCCACCCCCATGCCCCGCCGTCCGGGGCCTCGTCACGACGTCGGATCCCGACCTTTCGAGCATGCGCCGCCCGGGGACCGGCGTCAATTTTGCCGTGCTCCGGACCCACTGCTAATGTGGTCCAAGCAACGGGCCGCAAGGCCCGTCTTTGCGGGGATGTAGCTTAATGGTAAAGCCTCAGTCTTCCAAACTGATGACGCGGGTTCGATTCCCGTCATCCCCTCCGCATGCGTCGGGCCGCCCCAGGGCGGCCCTTCGTCGTTAAGGGGCGCGGAACGGGGTGCTAGTGTCCGGCCATGCGCATCTACGTTCCCGGGGCCAACCGCACCGGCAGGGCCGCCTGGCCGAAGTCCACCGATGACGAGGGACTGTACGTCTCCTTCGCCCCGGACTCACCCGTGGAGCAGCGGGCCACCCTTCTGGGACAGCTGAGGACAACGGAGCCCGGCACGGTCATCGCCCATTCGTTGGGGGCCGCTCCGACCTTGCTGGCCATCGCCGCCGGGACACTGCGTCCGGCGCGGCTGGTCCTGGTCGAACCGGCGCTCTTCGACCTCATCCGTGGCACCGCATCCGTGGAAGAGCACATCGCGGTCATGACCCGGGCCCGGAAAAAGGCCGCCGAGGGCGATCTCTTCGGCTATTGGGCGCTAGTGAAGCCCCGGCTGTTCGGCGGGCCCGCACTGGCAGCGGATTGGCCGCAGGACGAGCCCCACGCCCGTCGGTTCAGCACCCTTCCACCACCGTGGGGACACGACATCAGCCCGGACCTGATCGAGGCGCTACCCACCCTGGTGCTCAGCGGTGGGTGGAACGAGCATTACGAGGCCGTCGCCGAGGTCCTGGCCCGGCAGGGGGCCGGGCACCGGATCCTGCCCGGCAGCGGGCACCGGGCCCAGGACGATCCGGGATTCGAGGCACTGATCGCCTCCTTTGAACAGCTCACGGCCGGCTGAAGCCGCGATCCTCCGGCCGGATCAGGGCACCCGACGGGTCGGGGCTTGGCAGCCGGGGCACCAGTAGAGCTTGCGTGCCGCCAGTTCGGCCAGCCCGATCGGGGTGCCGCAGATCAGGCATGGCCGACCCTGGCGCTGGTAGGTGTAATAGGCATGATCGGGCCAGACCGGGGCCTCGGGATCGCTGCGGTCCCGGACCCGGGTGGTGATGATGCGGCCATCCCTGACCCCATCGGCCATCATCGCGCAGATATCGGCCCACAGCGCACGCAGGGCCGGAACCGGGACATCGCGGCCGCGCATCCATGGATCCAGTCCGGCCCTGAACAGTGCTTCGGCCCGGTAGATGTTCCCGACCCCGGCGATCAGCGACTGGTTCATCAAGGCCGCGGCGATGACGGTGCCCGTGGCCCCGATCCGGCCAACGAATTCCTCTTCCCCCGCAGCGGTATCAGCCCCCAACGGGTCAGGTCCCAGGCGCCACCGAACCGCTTCGGCCTCCGGGATGGTCAGGACCTCGCAGACCGAGGGCCCCCGCAGGTCGGCCCAGCCGTGGGCGGAGACCAGGCGCATCCTGACCTGGCCCACCGGGGCGGGAGGGCCGTCGTAGGCGGCGGGAGCCTCGTCGTCGTACGCTTCCTTTTCGCCGATCCTCCGGGGTGCCCCGATGCTTGAGGCACCCCGGAACGTCTGGTCCCCTCCGAAGCCGAAGGCCCCGTAGAGGCCCAGGTGCACCCGCAGGATCCGTTCGCCGGAGAACCGGGCGAAGAGCTGCTTGCCGTGGGCCGTGGCCTCCAGGAGTTCATGGCCGTCCAACAGTGCAGCCCCGGCGGCGAACCGTCCCTGCGGGCTGGAGACCTGTAGCACCTGTCCGGCGAAGACGTCGTCCAGCTGGCGGGCCAGCCGGTGGACGGAGTGCCCCTCGGGCACCCCTAGTGCTCCAGCTGGCCGGTGGTTTCGTAGGCACCGATCTGCTGGATCCGCCGGATATGGCGTTCGTCCTCGCTGAATGGTTCGGCCAGGAACGCATCGATCAGTCCGGTGGCCTCCTCCAGGCTGTGCTGGCGGCCGCCGACGGCGACGATATTGGCGTCGTTGTGCTGGCGGGCCAACCGGGCGGTGTCCAGGTTCCAGGCCAATGCGGCCCGGATGCCCTTGACCTTGTTGGCGGCGATCTGTTCGCCGTTGCCCGAACCGCCCAGCACGATCCCCAACGAATCCAGCCCGCGGGCCCGTTCGGCGGCGACCGCTTCGGCGGCGTTGATGCAGAATCCCGGGTAGTCGTCCTCGGCGTCGTAGGAGGTCGGGCCGTGGTCCACGACGTCGTGGCCGGCACTGCGCAGATGCGCCACGAGGTGGGCACTGAGATCGAGTCCGGCATGGTCGGTGGCAATATGAACGCGCATGGTGTCCTTCGGGTCATCCGTGGCAGGGGAACATTTCCCACCTTACAAGGGGGCGACGACCTCGATCCACAGCGGGCCTGCTCCCGTGGCCACCCGGTCGGTCGCGGTGAGCGTGCCGTCCTGGGCGGAAATCCCATAGGCACTGAGGTGGCCCGAGAGTTCCCCGCAGACCAGCAGGTGGTCCCCGCCGGCATCCACGCCGGCCCCGCGGGGCTGCTGCTCGGTGTCGGTGGTGCGCAGGTAGTCCAACATGCCGGTGTCCGGGTCGATGGAGAAGGTGGAGATCGTCGAGGTCGACCGCTCGGTGGTGAACAGGAACCTGCCCCGTCCCCCGATGCGGATATCGGCGCACCAGATGGCGTCGGGGCCGGGCACCGGGCCACCGGGGTGGCGGGCGAAGCCCGGGATCAGGCCCAGGGAGGCCGGGACGGAGTCGATGCGTTGGATCTCGGTCAGGGCCCCGGAGACAGCGTCCCGCTCATGGACGGCGACCTCCCCGGACATCTCGTGGATGACATAGACCCGCGAGGCATCCGCGTTGAAGAGCAGGTGGCGTGGGCCGGAGCCGGTGGGGGCCTCGACGGAACCGACCAGTGTCAGTTCCCCCGGCGCCACCGCATACCAGACGACCCGGTCGCTGCCCAGGGAGGCCGCGTAGACGTAGCGGCCGTCGGGGGATGCCCGCACGCTATGGGCCTTCTCCCCCGGGCTGGGTGCCTGGACCGCGTCACCGACCGGAAGCCCCTGGTCGTCCAGCGCCACGGAGTTCACCGCGTCCTGGTGGTAGGAGGCACTGCGGACCGTCCGTCCGTCGGCATCGAGGCTGATGTAGGCCGTGTTGTCCGCCAACTGCACGCTCGCGGTCTCGCCGAGCCGGCCGGTGGAGGAATCGATGCGCAGCGCGGTGAGCCTGGGGGGCTTGCTGGAGGCCCCGGCGTAGAGCAGCCCGAGTTCCCGATTGGAGGCCAGTGACCGCACCCCGTCCACGGGCACCGGCCCACCGGCGGGGCCGAAGGTTCCTGCCCCGGGATCGAAGGCGAAGGTCTCGACGGTTCCGGCCTTGGCGCAGCCAACGTAGACATGGGTCTGGTTCACGGTGCTTCTCCTGGTCATCGACGCGGGGGGATGCGGGACGGATCCCGTCCACCGATCCTATCCGGCCTGTCCCCGGCGCGGACATGGGCCCCGGCGCCCCTGGCCGGGTCGGATGGCCCCAGGTAGCGCCATCCCGCCCATTAAGTGAGACAATAACCGTAATGTTCAGGAATCGCTTCAGATATCCGCGCTCTCTGGACCGCCATCAACCGCGAAAGACAAACAGGGAGGCATCACCGTGCCAGGATTGAATCTCACCCGCGACGAAGCGCGCGAACGCGCCGGATTGGTCACCGTCGAGAGCTACGACATCGAACTGGATCTCACCCGGGGCGAGAAGGTGTTCGGGTCCACCACGACCGTGAACTTCGAGGCGACCGCCGGGGCCGACACGTTCATCGATGCGGTCACCGACATCGTCCACTCGGTCACGCTCAACGGGGTGGAGCTGGATCCGGGGACGGTCAGCGACGGCGTCCGCATCCAGTTGCCCGGTCTGGCCGCACGCAATGAGCTGCGCATCGTCGCCGATGCCCTGTACATGAACACCGGTGAGGGCCTGCACCGTTTCGTGGACCCGGTCGACGACGAGGTCTACCTGTACTCGCAGTTCGAGGTACCCGACGCCCGGCGCATGTTCGCCGTCTTCGAGCAGCCCGACCTGAAGGCGGCGTTCTCCTTCACCGTCACCGCCCCCGACTACTGGGACCTCATCTCCAACTCCCCCACCCCCACGCCCTCGCCCGCCGGGGACGGGAAAGCCACCTGGGCCTTCTCCCGCACCGCACGGATCTCGTCCTACATCACCGCGCTGATCGCCGGGCCCTATGAGGCGGTGCGCAGCGAATTGACCAGTTCCGACGGGCGGACCATCCCGTTGGGCGTCTTCGCCCGCAAGTCGATCATGGAACACCTGGATGCGGAGAACATCTTCACCCTGACCCGCCAGGGCTTCGAGTTCTACGAGGAGCAGTTCGGCACCCCGTACCCGTTCGAGAAGTACGATCAGCTCTTCGTCCCGGAGTTCAACGCCGGGGCCATGGAAAACGCCGGGGCCGTCACGTTCCTGGAGTCCTACGTCTTCAGGTCCCGTCCCACCGATGCCATGGTCGAACGCCGGGCGATCACCATCCTGCACGAACTGGCCCATATGTGGTTCGGGGACCTGGTGACCATGCGCTGGTGGAACGACTTGTGGCTCAACGAGTCCTTCGCGGAATTCATGTCGGCCCTGGCCGCTGCGGAGAACACCGAGTTCAGCCAGGCCTGGACCACCTTCTCCTCGATGGAGAAGTCCTGGGCCTACCGACAGGACCAGTTGCCCTCCACCCACCCGATCAAGGCCGACATCAACGACCTGCAGGACGTGCAGGTCAACTTCGACGGGATCACCTACGCCAAGGGCGCCTCCGTACTGCGCCAGCTGGTGGCCTGGGTCGGCCAGCAGGAGTTCATGGCGGGGGTGCGCGAATACTTCGCCAAGCACGCCTACTCCAACACCGAGCTGGCCGACCTGATGCGCGAACTCGAGGCCTCCAGCGGCCGCGACCTCTCCGAATGGACCCGCCTATGGCTCGAAACGGCAGGGGTCAACAAGCTTGAAGCCGAGATCGCCACCGACGACGACGGCACCATCACGTCCTTCGCCGTCGTGCAATCGGCCACCGAGTCCCACCCCACCATCCGCCCCCACCGGGCCGCGGTGGGATTCTACGACCTGAACGACGCCGGCCAGCTGGTGCGCACCCACCGCCAGGAACTCGATGTGGCCGGGGAACGCACCGACGTCGAGGCCCTCGTGGGCAGGAAGCGCCCGGACCTGGTGCTGGTCAACGACGACGATCTGGCCTATGCCAAGATCCGTCTGGACCCCGCCTCGCTGCAGGTCGCGATGAAGCACCTGAAGGACTTCGAGGATTCCCTGCCCAGGACCCTGGTCTGGGGTTCGGCCTGGGACGCCGCCCGCGACGCCGAGACCCCGGCGCGTGAATTCGTCGAGCTGGTGCTGCGCAACATCGGCCACGAGTCCGATTCCTCGGTGGTCCTGGTCATCCTGGGCCAGCTGAACACGGTCCTGGACTACTACGTACGCGAGGAGGACCGCGAGCGGATCGGCGACCAGGCTGCCGACCGGCTGTGGGTGCTGGCCCGCGAGGCCGAATCCGGTTCGGATAAGCAGCTGCAGTTCGTGAAGGCCTTCGCCTCCCGGTCGCACACCGCCGACCAGCTGGACACGGTCGCGGCCTTGTTCACCGGCGAACAGAAGCTCGACGGACTGCAGGTCGACGCCGATCTGCGCTGGCACCTGCTGACCGCGCTGGTCGCCGGTGGGCGGGCCGCCGCCGCGGACATCGCGGCAGAACTCGCCGCCGACGACACGGCCAACGGGCGGTTGGCCGCCGAAGTGGCCCGGGCCGCCATCCCGACGGCCGCCTCGAAGCTGGCCACCTGGGAGGCCATCATCGATGGCGGAGAGCTGTCCAACACCCATCAGCGCTCGGCGATCACCGGTTTCAAGCGGGCCCATGATCCCGCCCTGCTGGAACCGTTCGTGGAGAAGTACTTCCAGACCATCCAGGGGGTCTGGGAGTCCAAGAGCTGGGAGATCGCCCAACAGATCATCGTCGGGTTGTTCCCGATGGCCCAGACCAGCGAGGCCACGCTGGAAGCCACCGATGCCTTCCTGGAGCAGCTGGGCACCGGCAGCCCTGCACTGCGCCGGATGCTGGTGGAAAGCCGCGATGCGATGGTCCGGGCCCTGGCCGCCCAGGCCGTGGATGGCTAGGGCCCTGACTGGTTGATGCACTGATCCCCCGGGTCCCGGCTCCCCACGGAGCCGGGACCCGGGACGTTAATCGCCCGGGAATTCGGGCCTACAGTGGTGCCATGGATCCGTATCTGCATCAGTACCAGGTCGATGTCCAGTGGACGGGAAATCGCGGGACCGGGACCACCGGCCATCGCGATTACGGCAGGGAACATCTCCTGCGGGTGGACGGTCTGCCGGATCTTCCCGGCACCGCCGATCCCACCTTCCACGGTGACCCCGATCGGTGGAACCCCGAACAACTGCTGCTCGGCGCCCTGGCCCAATGCCATATGTTGTCCTACTTCCATGTGGCGGTGAAACATTCGGTGGCGGTGACCGGATACACGGACGCCGCCACCGGGACGCTGCGCCTGAACCGTGACGGCAGCGGCGAATTCACCCAGGTCCTGCTCCGGCCGCGCATCGTTCTGGCCGATGAGTCCCAGCGGGACCTGGCCGACACGCTGCATGAGAAGGCCCACCGGTTGTGCTTCATCGCCCGGTCGGTGAACTTCCCGGTCCTCAACCGGCCCGAAGCACC
>NZ_JBQSYU010000028.1:0-34015 GCF_052379645.1 Arthrobacter sp. 179
ACCGAGCATGAACCGCCGCTCAACACTCCTGCGCGTATTCGATGAAGCCGGTACACCCGTCTGAGCGGTTCCTCCGTATGGCTCGTCGTGGAACGATCTGGGGTATAGGGATATTTGTTTAGCCACCTGATGTGCAAAGCTTCCCTGCCCTACGAGGCCCCGAACGCCGGGCACTTTGAGGACCTGCGCTGGGCGTGTTAAGACGGAGCTTCGGGTAGCGCCTGTGTAACGAAGTGGTAGCAAGTGTGCGGGTAGCGGTGTCGCGGAGGTTTTCGCCACCGTCCAACTGGGGGTCACCGCGGCCGTGGGTGAATGTCGCAAGACCCCGCTCATGACCAACTTCCGCCAAGTGCTTGCCTTGCTTTCGTGAACGCGCCCCCAATCCGCAGAACGAAAGGAGGGCCGCTTGTTCGCGCCGCGATCGCCAAGGCCTGGCGCGCGCTCGTCGACAAGCAGCAGTGCAGGCGGGAGGAGAGCAAATCGCTCACCGTCAAGGACCTCGACTGCCTATTTGCCGATGGTGAGAAAGTGCTATCCGATAGCCGTGCCCGCGCTACGGGATGTCTAAACAAGAGCTATCGGAAGCTCCGTCTTAAAAAGTCTCGTCCTCCTCCGACTATTTGCAACCGGACTTCTTTCGCAGCTGCAGCCGAAACACCTCAACGCACGTCAAGAAGTTCTCATTTTGCGTGGATTAAGAATTCTCATACTGGCAGGAACTTCTGCAAAATCGATACAAAAATTCTCAAATTGTACCGGACCCTACAAGTGCTACCGCCGGCTCAGGAGCCACCCCCCGCGCCCGGCTCCGAGGCAGTGGCGCCGAACTGCGGCAAATGGCCCAACTGATCCACCTGTTCGGCCAGGGCGTCGATCACGGAGCGCAACTGGACCTGGGCCACCCGGGTGTAGGTGCGGACATACTCGATCTCCGGGACCGGCTCCCCGTATCCGGGGACGGCCGGGGCGGCGGCGGAACCGGCGCTACCCGCATTGTCTTCGGCCTTCTGCAGGATTTCCGAATATTGCTTTCGGGCCCCGTCGATGAGGTCATGGGCATATTGCTCGGCCTCGCTGACGTGCTTATCGGCGATGACCTGCGCCCGACTGAGCAGGTTCACGGTTTCGGCACTGACATCAAGGCCGGAGCCCCGATCCTCTTCAGCGCGTCGTCGCAGCGTCCGGATCTCCTCGCGGTCCGAAGCCATCTGGACGGAGGCATCGGCCAGGAACAGATTGATGGCCACGGGGTCGAGCCCGCCGACCTCCACGGCCGGGAACATGGCGTCACGGACGGCCTCCGGTGTCAGGGCGCGGGCTGATCGGGTGTCATTGGCATAGGGCATTATCGTGATCCTTCTTCGTCACTCTGGCCGATGGCCGAGGAACTCTCATCTAGGGTTGCGAACGTCTCGAAGCGGAGATCATCCGGAGCAAGTCCGGCGGTCCCCAGTTGGGCCACGGCATGCCCGACCATGGGCGGGGACCCGCAGACCAGGGCCGTCCGGCCGGCCCACGAGCCTTCGGCGGCCGCCGCGGAACCCACCAGTCCACGCAGCCCGTGGAAGGTCGGATCGTCCGAGACGACCGGTCGGTAGGTGAACCAGGGCTGTTCCGCCAGGCGGGTGAGCTTCTCGTGGTCGTAGAGGTTCCACGGCAGGCGGGCCCCATGGAACAGGTCAACCCGCGGCCCGGTTCCTTCGGTCGTCCACTGGGTGCCGACCTGGTCCAGGACCGCCGCCAGAGGCGCCAGCCCCGTGCCGCCGGCCACCAGGAGAAGGTCCTTCCCGTTCCGGGGACGGGTGAGCTGGTCGCCCATCGGGGCTCCGAGCCGGGCCGTGTCCCCGGGACGGATCTTGCGTACCGCGGTGCTACTGAACTGCCCGCCGGGCACCAACTGGATATGCAGTTCCACCAGGCCGTCCGGCTGCGGCTGGTTGGCGGGGGTCACGTAACGCCATAATCGGGGCAGCCGCCCCAGTTCCATGGCCATGGATTGGCCCGGCAGGTAGTCCATGGCCGGGGTGGTCCGCAGCTGGATCACCGTCACGTCGATGCTGCGCCGGTCAACGGAGACCACCTCGGCATCCCACCATGGGGGTGAATCCTCGGCGGCGTCCTCGGCGGCCACGACCATGATCTTCGCGATCTGGCCGTAGGCCGCGGACCAGTCCGCCGCGACGCTTTCGGTCCATCGGCTGCCCAGGAACTGCTTGAGGGTCGCCAGCAGCGAGGAACCAACGGCGGAGTAGTGTTCGGGTTCCACCGCGAATCGCCGGTGATCGCGGCCCAGTTCCTCGACGAATCCGGTATCGGAATCCAGTTTCTCCACATTGCTCACGATGTGCCCCAGCGCGCCGAACAGCTTATCGCGTTGGCTGGCCATGGAGACCGGGAACATCTCGCGCAGTTCCGGATGGGTGATGAACAGATGGGAATAGAAGTACAAGGGGGCTTCGTCGCCCGCCTGGGACATATCGGCCCAGGTGCTCTTGAGCATTTCAACATTCATGGCAGCCCCCGAAGTCCTGGAACACGGACGCTTTCGGCGTCGTCTCCCGACTCGATGCGGCGGCCCTCTGACCTATTCGGTCCATGTATTGCTATCAACTCTCATTGTGGGGGCGATCACTAACGGTCGATAACTATGCCACATAAGTCAAGGACGGAAGAGTGCAATTCGAGAGGAATCGTCTTCCCTGCCGGCCCGACCGGCGGCTGGAGGCCCGGGTCGACGGCCTCGGGGCACATGCCGGGGCGGCGGGATCCGCGGGCCCGGCAGGCTGCTTGGTTCGCCGGACCCGGAACCGTTCAGGCGGCCGGGCCCATCGGCAGGCGCGACCCCGAGGGCACGATGACCTTGCCCAGGGGCACCAGGGAGACGGGGATCAGTTTGAGGTTGGCGATGCCCAGCGGAATGCCGATGATGCTGACGAACATCGGGATGGCGGTGACCACATGCCCGATGGCGATCCAGATCCCCGCCACGAGGATCCACACGACATTGCCCACGGTGGAGAAGAAGCCGGTCCGCCCGCCCCGGTCCACGATGGTGCGGCCGAAGGGCCACAGCGCATAGTTGGCGATCCTGAACGAGGCCAGCCCGAAGGGGATGGTCACGATCAGCACGCAACACACGACCCCGGCGGCCAGGTAGCCCAGGGCCAGCCAGAATCCGCCGAAGACGAGCCAGATGATGTTCAGGATCAGGTTCAGGGGTCCGTTCATGTCTCCAGTGTGCCCGTCCGCGGCCGGCGCCGCCATCCGGGAAGACCCTGACATGACGTCCATCGCGGCGACGACTAACGTGGACCCAATGAATGATCCCGCAGCCCCCAAGCCCCCTGTCAACGGCCGCGCCGCCGACGATTTGCGCTTCTACCGGACCGATCCGGTGTCCTTCGTCCGCCGCGGGTCCCGTTTGCACGGCAAGCGCAAGGACTCCTGGGACCGGCTCTCCGGGGACTACGTCATCCAGGTTCCACGCCATCATGCAGACACCTCGGTCCACGAGGATTTCCGCTTCGACGCCGAGGAGGCCTTCGGCCGTCGGGCCCCGCTGACCGTGGAGATCGGTACCGGGCTGGGCGAAGCCATCGCCGAAGCCGCCGAAGCCCATCCCGAACGGGATTTCCTCGCCGTGGAGGTCTATCTGCCCGGCCTGGCCCAGTTGATGGCCCGGATCGACGCGAAGGGGCTGACCAATGTGCGGGCCGTGCAGGCCAACGCCCCCGAGGTCCTCGATGTGATGCTGGAGCCCGGTTCGGTGGATGAACTCTGGATCTTCTTCTCCGACCCCTGGCATAAGACCCGGCACCACAAGCGTCGGCTCATCAAGGAATCGTTCCTGCCCAAGGCCGCCCGTGTGCTGGCCCCCGGCGGCATCTGGCGCCTGGCCACCGATTGGTCGCAGTATGCCGAACAGATGCGTTCGATCCTCGACGCCTCGAAGGATTTCACATCCCTGCACCCCGGCGAATGCGCCGGGGAGGACTCCCCCCTGAGCCGGGTCCGCCGCGACGGTCTGGAGGGCCACGACCCGGAGCCGGGTTTCACAGACGATCTCGGGGGGTGGGCCCCACGCTACGCGGGGCGGGTGCGCACGAGCTTCGAGGCCAAGGCCGTGGCCGCGGGCCGTCTGGTCTTCGATCTGGCCTACCGCCGGGAACCGGAGGCGGACGGGGACCGCCGGGGGCCGGTCAGCTGAACGGAGGGGTCCCCCCGATGAGGATCCGGGCCAGGTTGTGCAGCGAGAGCGTGCCGGGGTCCCGATAGCCGTATTCGGGGTCATCGGATCCGGGCACGAAGCGGGAGGTGTTGTGCCCGGTGACGGCATGCAGCCCCGATTCCGGGTGTCCTTCCACGGCGAACGGCAGCCCGGCGACCGTGGTCCGCCCACTGAGGAGCCGGCCGCATCGGGCCAGCAGGTCCCGGCTCGCCACGGCCTCGTATCGGCGGCTTGATGGGATGCCCAAGTCAGACGGGTCCCGCAACAAGCGGTCCGGAATTCCCGCCGAACCAATGGTGGCCAGCGTGTCGATCAAGGGGCCCGCCTGGCCGGCCGGGGGTGGTTCGGCATCCAACCGGGCGAGCGCGTACGCGGCCAACGTCGCCCCGTAGGAATGTGCTTCGATCGCCATCCTGGCCGTACGGGGAAGGAGCTCCCCGACCCGACGGATGTCGAAGGCCAGCCGCGCGGCACAGGTCCGGGCGGTACGGTCCGAGAGGGCCCTGAACATCCCCGGTGCGGGATACCCGAGCCAGGCGATGACGGCCGGGGCTCCGGCACCGGCGGCCCGCTGTTCAAGCAGGAGTTCGCCGGCTTCACGGGCCGTGCCCCACATGGCGGTTCCGGGACGGATGCCTGCCCCGGAGACCTGCCAGGTCAGGTGGGTGGCATGGTCGGGGTCCCCGAGCACCACGGCCGCCAACGGATGCGGTCCTTCCAGGTCCAGGAAGAGCAGCCGTCTGGCGGGAAGCCGCCGGTGCATGGACGTGGGCCTCAGCGCATGGGCGACCCCGTCCACTGCCGCCTTGCGGTCCTGATCGAATCCGTCACGCCGGCCCTTGGTGATCTCGAAGCCGCGCTCCGCCCGCTCGATCAGCTCGGCAACGGTCGCCAGCGTCCCGGGGACCATGAGGTGTCCGCCTAGTCCTGGGCTCGCCAGATGACGACGGCCTGGCTGCGGGCCCTGGGGCGTTCCCCCCGGGCCAGGGTGACGACGTCACCGCCGCCGGCTCCGGCGGCAAAGACCCGTTCCATCTCCGAGGACCTGCGGTCGGCTTCGGCCAGTTCCTGACTCAGTTCCGCCACACGGGAACGCAGCGCCGCAACCTGGTTCTCGAGTTCCAGGACCCGCCGGATCCCTTCCAGCGAGACCCCCGCCTTCGAGAGGCTCTGGACCTCCCGCAGCAATTCGACATCATGCTTGGAATAGCGCCGCTGCTTGCCGCGCTGCCGCGAGGGCGAGACCAATCCCATGCGGTCGTACTGGCGCAGTGTCTGCGGGTGCATATCGGCCAGTTCGGCCGCGACGGAGATCACGAATACCGGGATGAAACGATCGTTGATGGCCAGTGCCTTGCCTACCGCCATGTGCTTGCCTCCTCCTGGTGTGTTCGGTTCCGCCGTGCTTCCCGCGCCCCGGGCCCGCCGCTAGAGTACCGCCTTGGTGGCGATCCCGGCGCGGGGATCCGCGTCGGCGGTTGCTTCGGCGAAGGCCTTGACGGCTTCCTGCGCCTCGGCATTGAGCTTCTGCGGTACGACGACCTCGACGGTGACCAGCAGATCGCCGACGGCCTTGGACGTCTTCACCCCGCGCCCCTTCAGCCGCAGGGTCCGCCCCGATGAGGTCCCGGCGGGGATCTTCATCTTCACGGTCTCCCCGGTCAGCGTGGGGACCTCCAACGTGGCTCCCAGGGCGGCCTCGGAGAAGCCCACCGGCAGGTGGATCCGGATGTTGTTGCCCTCGCGGGCGAAGAAGGCATGCGGTTTGACCGAAACCTTCACCAACAGGTCCCCGTTTCCTGCCGGGCTGCGCTGGCCCTTGCCCCGGACCCTGACACTCTGGCCGTCACGGATGCCCGCGGGGATGCGCACGTCGATGACGTCGCCATCGGGTTCGCGCAGTCCGATGCTGGTGCCGCGGATGGACCCGGCGAAGGAAATCGTGGTCGAAGCGGTCCGATCGGCGCCCTTCTGCGGGGCCTGCTGGAAGCCGCCGAATCCGCCACCACCAAAGAGGTCCGCGAATTCGGGGGGAACCTGGCCGCCTCCGGGGAACCCGCCACCGCGGCGTCCCCCGCCCCCCTGGTTGAACAGGTTGCCGAAGACGTCGTCGAATCCCGCGCCGCCACCGGAGGGCCCTCCGGCGCCTCCGGAGGTGAACCGGGCGCCGGATCCCATCGCCCGGATGGCGTCGTACTGTTCGCGTTCCTCGGGGTCGGACAGCACCGAATTGGCCTCGGTGATGTCCTTGAACTTCTTTTCCGCGGCCTCATCGCCGGGATTGGTGTCGGGGTGGTATTTGCGCGCCATCTTGCGGTAGGACTTCTTGATATCGGCGTCGCTGGCGTCCTTGGAGACGCCGAGGGTGGCGTAGAAATCCTTGTTGACCCAATCCTGACTGGCCATCGGGCGCCTCCTGTTTCCTGGTTGTTTCTCAAGCTAATGGGGTCCCGGCCGCCCCACCGGTGGTGGGGCGGCCGGGGGTGGTTCATTCTCCCGTGGAGACAACCACCTGGGCGGCACGGATGACGCGCTCGCCCTTCTGGTAGCCGATCCGCAGGACCTGGGCCACGTGGTCCTCGGGGACCTCGGAGCTGGGTTGCTGCATCAGGGCCTCGTGGAAGTTCGGGTCGAAGACGACCCCCACTTCCTCGATCCGGGTCAGTCCGTGGCCCGCGAGGATGGCGTCGATCTTGTTCGCCACCGCCGCGAACGGCCCTTCCTCGAGATCGCCGTGCTTGCGGGCGGCGTCGAGATCGTCGAGTACGGGCAGCAGGCTGACGAGCACCGACTGGACGGCGAGGTCGCGCACGGATTCCCGATCGCGCTCGACGCGCTTGCGGTAGTTCACGTACTCGGCCTGCAGACGCAGCAGGTCGTTACGCAGTTCCGCTTCGACGTCGGACGCCGCCGCGGGCTGCTCCTGCTGGTCGCCTGCCTCGTTGAGGATCTGCTCGGCCTGGGCCAGCGCATCCTCCGACTCGGCACCTTCCGCTGCAGCGGTCGCTTCCTCATGCCCTTCGGCGCCGCGCACTTCGCCCGTCTCGGGATCGACCTTGCGCTTATCGGTGAAGCGCACCGGCTCGTCGCCGTCGTGCTCTTCTTCGTTGCCGTGTTCTGGCATCAGATTCGAACCGCCTTACTTCTTCTCTTCGTCTTCTTCGTCGACAACCTCGGCGTCGACGATGTCCTCGTCGGGCGCCTCGGTGCCTTCGGACTCCCCGGCTTCACCGGCGGCGCCTTCGGACTCGGCCTGGGCGTAGATGGCTTCGCCGAGCTTGGTCTGCGACTCCTGGAGCTTCTCGTACGCGGCCTTGACCTCGTCGTCGTTGTCCTGGCCCTCAAGGGCAGCCTTGACGGCGTCGACGTCGGCCTGGACCTCGGTCTTGACCTCCTCGGGCAGCTTGTCCTCGTTGTCCTTGATGAGCTTGTCCACGGAGTAGGCGGACTGCTCGGCGGAGTTGCGGGTGTCGGCGGCCTCGCGGCGCACCTTGTCCTCGGCGGCGTGCTCCTCGGCTTCCTGGACCATGCGGTCGATGTCTTCCTTCGCCAGCGAGGTACCGCCGGTGATGGTCATCGACTGCTCGGTGCCGGTGCCCTTGTCCTTGGCGGAGACGTGCACGATGCCGTTGGCGTCGATGTCGAAGGTGACCTCGACCTGCGGCACGCCACGCTGGGCCGGCGCGATGCCGGTCAGTTCGAACGTGCCCAGCGGCTTGTTGTCCCGGGTGAACTCGCGTTCGCCCTGGAAGACCTGGATCGACACGGACGGCTGGTTGTCGTCGGCCGTGGTGAAGGTTTCCGAACGCTTGGTCGGGATGGCCGTGTTGCGCTCGATGAGCTTGGTCATCACCCCGCCCTTGGTCTCGATGCCCAGCGATAGCGGGGTCACGTCGATCAGCAGGACGTCCTTGCGCTCGCCCTTCAGGACACCGGCCTGCAGCGCGGCGCCCACGGCGACGACCTCATCCGGGTTGACGCCCTTGTTGGCTTCCTTGCCGGCCAGTTCCTGGACCAGCTCGGCAACGGCCGGCATGCGGGTGGAGCCGCCGACGAGGATGACGTGCGCGATATCGGAGACCTTGACGCCGGCTTCCTTGATCACGTCGTTGAACGGCTTGCGGGCCCGCTCCAGCAGATCCTTGGTGAGGTCCTGGAACTTGGCGCGGGAGAGGTGCTCGTCCAGGTGGACCGGGCCATCGGCGGTGACCGAAAGGTACTGCAGCGAGATGTTGGTGCTGGAGGCGCTGGAGAGTTCCTTCTTGGCCTGCTCGGCCGCTTCCTTCAGACGCTGCAGGGCGATCTTGTCCTTGGACAGGTCGGCACCCTTGGCCTTGGCCTGGGACAGCAGCCAGTCGACGACGCGCTGATCCCAGTCGTCGCCACCGAGGCGGTTGTCGCCGGAGGTCGAGCGCACCTGGATGGTGGAGAAGTCGTCTTCGTCCTTGCCGACTTCGAGCAGCGAGACGTCGAAGGTGCCGCCGCCGAGGTCGAACACGAGGATCAGCTCGTCTTCCTTGCCCTTGTCCAGGCCGTAGGCCAGTGCGGCAGCCGTGGGCTCGTTGACGATGCGCAGCACGTTCAGGCCCGAGATCTCGCCGGCTTCCTTGGTGGCCTGGCGCTCGGCGTCGTTGAAGTAGGCCGGGACGGTGATGACCGCGTCGGTGACCTTTTCGCCCAGGTAGGACTCGGCGTCGTGCTTAAGCTTCATGAGGGTACGGGCGGAGATTTCCTGCGCCGTGTACTTCTTGTCATCGATGGTGGTGCTCCAGTCGGTGCCCATGCTGCGCTTGACCGAGGAGATCGTGCGATCGATGTTGTTGACTGCCTGGCGCTTGGCGATTTCGCCGACCAGGACTTCGCCGGCCTTGGAGAAGGCCACCACGGACGGAGTGGTGCGTGCGCCTTCGGCGTTGGCGATGACAGTGGGCTCGCCGCCTTCCAGGACGGAGACGACCGAGTTGGTGGTTCCGAGGTCGATACCTACGGCACGAGACATAATGCATCCTTCTTTCCGGTGGGAAATGCTGGTTCCTCCGCCCAACCGGGGAGGTTGAGCGTTCTGCACTCAAGTCTACTCGGGCTCATTTCATTGTCAATTCGAACTTGAGCGCAGTTGGCTCAAGTTTGGATTCCGGCCCCGATCCGGGCACGCAAAAGGCGCCTTTGCCCCGTCAAATGACGGGGCAACGGCGCCTGGGACGGTGAACGGGGTGATCCGATTCACCTCATGCGTGGAGGTCTAGCCCTTGGAATTGGACTGCGGTGCTCCGGCTCGACGGCTACCGCGACCGCGCCCCGGGCGTCCGGCGCCAAGGGCTTCCTGGGTCTTCTGCCCGATGGCGTCACCGATGGTGCTGCCCTGGCGGGCCCCCGATGAGGTGGGACGCGGGGACGAGGACGGGCGGCTGGTGTTGGCATCGCGCCCCTCGGGACGCCCCGACCCCTGGCGCTGTCCGGAACGGCTGCGGCCGCCCCCGGAACGCTGGCTTCCGGCACGCTGGCCGCCATTGCGCCCTCCGGCACGCTCACCGTTGCGTTCCCCGCGCACGGGGCCCGGACGGCCGCCGCGCTCGCCACGGGGCCGGTCATCACGTGACCGCTCGCCTCCGTCGCGTCCGCCACGGCTGTCGACACCGGCTGCGGAGCCTTCGCCACGAGCCGCCGGACGCCCCGGACGTGAGTTCCCGCGCCCGCCCCGGCGGCGTCCACGGCCTCCGGCGGCATCGGAATCGGCCAGGGTCTTGGCGCGCGGGTTCGATTGCGGGCGCGGCGCCACATAGGTGACCGGCTCGGCCTTGTCGCCGCGGACGGCGGCCACGGCCGCGGACTGCGGGCTGACCTTTTCGAAGGGGACCTTGATCCCGGCGGCCCGCATCAGGGACTTCACGTCCCCCTGCTGGTCGGGGGTCGCGATGGTTGCCACCGCGCCGGCGGATCCGGCGCGGGCGGTCCGGCCGGAACGGTGCAGGTATGCCTTGTGCTCGGCGGGCGGATCGATATGGACGACCAGCTCGACGCCATCGACGTGCACACCACGGGCGGCGACGTCGGTGGCCACCAGCACGCGGGCATCCCCACCGGAGAATGCCGCCAGGTTGCGGTCCCGGGCGTTCTGGCTCAGGTTCCCATGCAGGTCCACCGCGGGGACCCCCGCTTTGGATAGCCAGACGGCCATCTTCTTGGCGTGGTGCTTGGTGCGCATGAACATGATGCGTCGTCCGGTCCCCGACGCCAGTTCGAGCACCAGCTCCTTCTTGGAGTCGGCGTCGACGACGAACACGTGGTGGTCCATGGTGTCCACGGCGGCCTGCGAGGAATCCACCGAGTGGACGACGGGCTGGTCGAGGTAGCGCTGGACGAGTTTGTCGACGCCGTTGTCCAGGGTCGCCGAGAAGAGCATGTGCTGGATGCCGCGCGGGGTCTGGTCCAGGATCCGCTTGACCACGGGCAGGAAACCGAGGTCGGCCATGTGGTCGGCTTCGTCCAGGACGGAGACCTCGACGCGGGAGAGGTCCACGACCTTCTGGCGCAACAGGTCCTCGAGGCGGCCGGGGCAGGCGATGACGATGTCGACGCCGGAGTTCAGCTCCTTCTCCTGGCGGACCTGGGAGACGCCACCGAAGATGACCGTGGTGCGCAGATCCGCGCCTTCGGCCAGCGGGATGACGACCCGGCTGATCTGGGTGGCCAGTTCACGGGTGGGAGCCATGATCAGCGCCCGGGGGAAACGCGCCTTGCGCGGTTTCGGGTTCGCTGCCAGCCGGGCCACCAGCGGCAGCGAGAAGGCCAGCGTCTTGCCGGAGCCGGTCCGGCCCCGACCCAGGACGTCCTTGCCTTCCAGTGTGGAGGGAAGCGTGGCTTCCTGGATGGGGAAGGCGGTGTCGATGCCCTGGCCGGACAGGATGGTCGCCAGGCGTGCGGGCACGCCGAGGGAAGTAAAGGAAACGCTCACGGGGCTGCTTTCGGTCGTTGCTGTGCGCAACCGGGTTCGGCGCGCTATCTCGCCGAAGAAAAGGAATGCCTGGGCCCGGTGGTTCTGGGCTCCGCCGGACCTCCACGGGGGTGGCCGGCCTTCCGCCGCAACGTAGTGCCCCGCTCAAGGCGGGACGACGGCGGGAAAAGGATCAAATCTGTCGACGCATGGCTGGTCCACCGCACATCCTGCCGGTGGGACGAGCCACAAGGGCCCATCCTACCAGCAGGCCGACCGGCCGACCTCCGCTAGTTCCCGACCTTGGACAGTTTCGAGGGCCACCAGATGGCCTTTCCGAGGTCGTGGGCCAGTGCCGGCACCAATAAGGAGCGCACCACCAGGGTGTCCAACAGCACACCGAAGGAGACGATGAAGGCCAGCTGGGCCAGGAACATGATGGGGATGACACCCAAGGCGGCGAAGGTCGCAGCCAGGACGACGCCGGCCGAGGTGATCACCCCGCCGGTGACCGCCAACCCACGCAAGACCCCCTCCCGGGTGCCGTGCTTGAGCGATTCCTCCCTGACCCTGGTCATCAAGAAGATGTTGTAGTCCACCCCGAGCGCCACGAGGAAGACGAACCCGAACAGGGGAACCGAGGGGTCGGCCCCGGGGAAGTCGAAGATCCCGTTGAACACCCAGGCCGAGACGCCCATGGCCGTCCCGTAGGACAGCACCGTGGTGATGACCAGCAGCACCGGGGCCAGGATCGAACGCAGCAGCAGCATGAGGATCACCAGGATGGCCAACAGGATCAGCGGGATGATCTTCACCAGGTCCTCCTCGGCAGTGACGTTGGTGTCCAGGGAGATCGCGGTGGGACCGCCGATGAGTGCGTCCGGATCCACCTGCCGCGCTTCTCGGCGCAGCGACACCACCGACTGTTCCGCTGCGGCGGAATCGGCCGGCGCGTCGAGGGTGATGGAGATCAGGTTCCGTCCGTCCACCTCCTGGGCGGGGCGCTCCCGCCCCGGGGCTCCGACCCCTGCCGGCCCGCCGCCCTCCGCCTGCAGGTAGGCCGAGGCCACGCCGTCGTCCTTCTTCACCGTCTCGAGCATTGTCCCGGCGCTGCCGCTGGCGGTGATCAGCACCGCCGGGCTGCCGGCTCCGGCGTCGAAGTGCCGGGCCAGGACGTCCTGGCCGGTCGCCGATTCGGTCTCGCCCAACACCAGCTCGCTTTGGGGCACCCCGGTGGCCTTGAGCTGGGTGATGCCCAGGGACCCGACGATGAGCACCAGCGCCGTGGCGATCCAGATCCGGCGTGGATGCCTGCCAACCAGCCGGGCCACCGAGCCCCAGAGGCCGATCGCGGCCACGGGAGAGGGATCGAGATGATCGGCATGGTGCGGAACGAACGGCCAGTAGGCGGTCCTGCCCAACAGGGTCAGTGCCGCCGGCAGGAACGTCAGGACGGCAATCACCGAACAGATGATCCCCGAGGCCCCGATCGGCCCGAGCGCCTTATTGGAGTTCAAGTCCGAGAACGTCAGGCACAACAACCCGACGGTGACCGTCCCGGCCGAGGCGACGATGGGTTCGGCGGCCCCCTTCAGCGCCCGGGCGGCGGCATCGAATCCGCGGTGGCCGGCTGCAATGGTCTCCCGATGGCGGGCCACCAGCAGGAGCGAATAGTCGGTGGCGGCGCCGATCACCAGGATCGAGAGGATCCCCTGGCTCTGTCCATCGAGTTTGATCCAGTCCCATTTGGCCATCCAGAACACCGCAAGGATCGCCAGGCACAGGGCGGCGACGGCGGTGAACAGCACCGTGAACGGCAGCAGCAGGGAACGGTAGACCAACAGCAGGATCACCAGGACGGCGCTCAGGGCCACGAGCAGCAGGATCCCGTCGATCCCGGCGAAGGCCTCCACCAGGTCGGCGGTGAATCCCGCCGGGCCCGTGACATAGGCGTCCACCCCGTCGGGGACCTGCTGGGCCAGGACCTCGCGCAGCTCGGCCACGGCGGCGTCGGCTTCCATGTCCTCGGTCAGCGGGACCACCAGTTCCAGCGCCGTGCCGTCCTCGGACGGGAAGGGCCCGGCGATGTCCCCGGAGACCAGGTGCTCCGCCTCGATCTTCTTCTTCAGCGCGTCGGCATCGAAGGATTCGACATCGGCCACGGTTCTTCCTTCGAGCACCACGACGGCGGGGACTGCTTCGCTGTCGCTGAAGCCGGCCTGGGCGTCCAGGGCCTGCGTGGCCTCGGCCGTGGCCGGGAGGAACCCCGCCTGGTCGTTGGTCTGCACCTGGTCCAGCTTCCCGAAGGTCGGACCTCCGACCCCGGCCACCCCGAGCCAGACCGCGACCACGAGCACCGCCAACAGGGCCCGAAGCACCGGCCCCCGGTTCCGGCGGCTCCCGGCCGGTGTCGAGGGCGAACCGGTCTGGGGGTCCTGGCTCTGCTGGGTCATCTCTACTCCTCGGCCCGGGCGGCACGGCCGTCCCCGATGTTTGTTTCTCCCCAGATCCTACTTTAGTTCCACCATGAAATAATATGATTTTCTGATAAAATTATCCGCCTCCACGCCTGCCCGACATAAACTGTCTGCATGGAAAGCCCACCGGATCGTCGCCTCATCGAACTGCTCCAACGGTTCGTCATGGCCACGGACCGCTACGTGGAGACCGCCGGCGCGGGGCACGGAATGCACCGGACCGACCTCAATGCGCTGTCCGTCGTCATGCGCACCGAACAGGAAGGCCAGGCCCCGACGGCCAGCAACCTCTCCGCCGTGCTGAACCTGAGCTCACCGGCGACCACCGCCCTGCTCAACCGCCTCGCCGCCTCCGGACACATCACCCGCGAACGCAACGACGACGATCGCCGGGTGGTCAGGATCCGCAGCACCGCCAGTGCCGCGCAGGACGGGCAGGCCATGTTCACCGCCCTGGCCACCGAGCTCGGCGAGGTCATTGCCCGCTTCGACCCCGCCGAGCGCCTGGTCCTGACCCGATTCATGGCCGACGCCTCGGCGGCCGTGGACCGGGCGACCGGATCGCACCGCCCCGAAACCACGTAGCCGGCTCCGGACCCCTAGAATCCTTGGGTGACCCTCTCCCTCTGGCTTTCGCTGCTGGGTGCCTGCATCCTGATCAGCTTCACCCCCGGCGCCGGGGCGATCAACACCATGAACAATGCCCTCAATGCGGGGTTCCGGCGCTCGTTCTGGGGCATCCTGGGACAACAGGCCGCCTTGCTGGTGCACGTGATGATCGTCGCCGCCGGCATCGGGGTGCTGGTGGCCAACTCACCGGTGGCCTTCGCCGCCATCCGCTATCTGGGCGCCGCCTATCTGGTGTATCTGGGCGTGGGCCTGCTGCGGGCCAAACCGGACCCCGATACGGCGGCGGTGGACGTCAGGGCCCATGAGTCCGGCGTGTCCATGTTCCGGCGCGGGCTCTGGGTGAACCTCCTGAACCCGAAGGCGATCGTCTTCTTCCTGGCGTTCACCCCGCAGTTCATCCGGCCCGCCGCTCCCCTGCTGCCCCAATACCTGATCCTCATCGGGACCATCGTTGCGGTGGACATCCTGGTCATGTGGTTCTTCTTCGCCGCCACGGCCAAAGGATTCCGCCGTTTCACCCGCAATGCCCGCGGCCAACGCATCCTGAACCTCTGCTTCGGGACCTTGTTCATCTTCGTGGCCGCCCTGCTGGTGCTGATGCACCAGTAGCCCCGCCGGGGCGTGAGGCTGTCACCGGAACCACGGCGCACCTAGACTGGCAGCATGTACAGGATCACGACAGTGTGCACCGGCAACATCTGCCGGTCCCCGATGGCCGAACACCTGCTCCGCGCCGCCCTGCAGGAGGCCGGCATCGAAGGCGTGGACGTCGATTCGGCGGGAACGAGCGACTGGGAGATCGGGCGTCCCATGGATCCGCGGGCCGCCGAGCTGCTCAGGCGCCAGGGCCTCGACCCGTCCGGGCATGCCGCCCGCCAGTTCGCCGCCGAGGACTTCGCCGACACTGATCTGGTCCTGGCCCTGGACACCGACCACTTCGGGGCCCTGCGCCGGCTGGCCGGAAACGAATCCGATCGTTCAAAGGTCCACATGCTGCGGTCCTTCGACCCCGAGGTGGCCCAGAAGGCCCCCGCCCAGCAAGGCATCTACGACCCCTGGTACGGCGACGAGGCGGACTTCGCGATCACCGAACAACTCATCACCGCCGCCGTGCCGGGGCTGGTACGCCACATCAGGACCCGGACCGCGGATCCGCGTGGCGCGTAGATCACCGGTCATCATTGCGGTCGATGGCCGCTCCGGGGCCGGCAAGTCCACCCTGGCCCTGGAACTGGCCACCAGTCTGAGGGTCCACCGCAGCGTCTCCCTGTTCCACCTCGAGGACATCTACACCGGCTGGGACGGGCTCGCCCGCGGCCGCGAACGCTATGTCACCGAGGTGCTGGACTCCCTGTATTGGGGTGAGGACGCCCGCTGGACCTCCTGGGATTGGGAGCACGGCACCGACGGCGAGCGCCGCACCACGGTGGCCGCCGACGTCGTCATCGTCGAGGGGGTCGGGGCCTCCTGCCGTCAAGCACGCGCCTATCTGGATGCCAGCATCTGGGTCGAGGTGGAGGACGACGTCCGACGGCGGCGTGCCCTGGCACGGGATGGCGACACCTTCGCCCCGCATTGGGAGCGCTGGGCGGCACAGGAGCAGGGGTGGCTGGACCAGGACCCGGTGATCGAACGCGCCGATGTCATCGTGGCGAACCATGCCGACGGCAGTGCCCCGCCCGATGCACTCCGGGCCCTGACCCAGCTGCCGGTGCTGCAGGAACCCCTGCGGCCCGAACTCCAGGCGGCAGCGAACGGGTCGCTGCTCGCCCGCCGTCTGCCGCTGCCTGACATCCCACAGGTCGCGACCAGCCTCTTTGAACGGTTCTTCCCCGGCGAACATGCCGTCCTGCTGGAATCCTCGAACGCCTCCTGCCCCGGGGCCACCCGCAACCGCTTCAGCATCCTGGCGGACGATGCCGGCGAGGCCGCCGCCCGGGCCGAACACCATGACGGCCTGACCGAGGTGGTCATCGGTTGTGCCCGGGTGCGGGTGGCCGGCCCGTTCTTCGCCTGGCTGGACCGCAACTGGGGCACCGCCCGGCTCCAGGGGCCGGCGGGACTGGACTGCGGCTTCGCCCTGGGGTGGCTCGGCTGGCTGGGCTACGAGCTCGGCCGCGAATCCGGGGCGGTCCCCAACGCCTCCAGCCCGACCCCCGATGCCGCTCTCCTGCACCCGGGACGGGCCCTCGTGATCGACCATGAACGCGCCGAAGCCTGGCTGCTGGCCCTGGAGTCCCCGGATGCCCGCAACTGGCTGGATTCCACGGCCGACGCACTCCGGCGGCTCCCCGGCCCCCGGGCCCATCCGGCCATGGGCGAACCGCCCCTCCCCCCGGAGCCCGCCGCCGCCACGAACCCACCCCCGCGTTTCACCGCACGGGACACCCGGGAGGGATACCTGGCCAAGATCCTTGCCGCCCAAGCCCAGATCACCGAGGGCAACAGCTATGAGATCTGTCTGACCACCACGGTGGAGGCCACCGTCGCCCCGGAGGCCTTCGACCCGTGGCGGACGTATCTGGCCCTGCGTCGGACGAGCCCCGCCCCGTTCGCCCACTACATCCGGTGGGGTGGCACCGTGGTGGCCAGCTCCTCCCCCGAACGTTTCCTGTCCCTGGACGCGGCCGGCCTGTTGCGGGCCGAACCGATCAAGGGCACCCGCCCGCGCTCGCAGGACCCGACCCTGGACGGCAGGCTGGCCCACGATCTGGCGACCTCGCCGAAGGACCGGGCGGAGAACATCATGATCGTGGATCTGCTGCGCAACGACCTCTCCCGCTTTGCTGTTCCCTCGACCCTGCGTGTTCCGCGCCTGTGCGCGGTGGAGAGCTACGCGACCGTCCACCAGCTGGTGTCCACGATCGAGGCCCGGCTGCTCCCCGACGCCCCGCGGGCCGAGGCCGTGGCCGCCGCCTTCCCGCCGGGGTCCATGACCGGGGCCCCGAAGATCTCGACGATGGCCATCCTGGACCGGCTCGAGGAGGGCCGGCCCCGCGGGGTGTATTCGGGGGCCGTCGGATACTTCTCCCACACCTCGGCCGCCGATCTGGCCGTGGTCATCCGCACGCTGGTCGCCCGACAGGATCCGGGGACCACCTCGGGGCCCGACGTCGCGCAGGCAGCCCCCGGCCCGTGGCGACTCGGCCTGGGACTGGGCGGGGCCATCACCGCCGATTCGGATCCGGCCGGGGAATGGGATGAGGTCACGACCAAATCCCGGGGCGTGCTCTCGGCCCTGGGCACCGGGTTCGACGCCGGGGACTGACCGCCTTGCCCTACTGCAGGGTTGCGGTCAGCCGGGCCACGTTGTCCAGGTAGCGCATGGTGCGTGGACGGTCCAGCCAGTCCTCCAGGGTGAGCAGGGTGCACTTTTCCTTATACGCGTCCTGGACCTTCTTGATCTCCCCCACGGCCCGGGATCCCAGCAGCATCAGGGACACTTCCAGATTCAGCGAGAAGGACCGCATATCCATGTTGGAGGACCCGAAGACCGCCACCTCGTCGTCGACGGTGAAGCACTTGGTGTGCAGAACCATCGGCTGCTGATACCGGTAGATCTTCACCCCGGCCTTCAACAACTGCAGGTAGTAGGACTGTTGGGCGTGATGGACCAACGCCTGGTCGCCGCGTTCGGAGACCAGCAGCTCGACCTCGACCCCCCGCTGGGCCGCGGTGGTGACCGTGTAGAGCATCGAATCATCCGGGACGAAGTACGGGCTGGTGATCGTCAGTTTCTCCGTGGCCGAATACATCAGCGTGTTGAACAGGCGCAGGTTGTTCTCCGACTCGAATCCCGGTCCGGAGGGAACGATCTGTCCGGTGGTCGTCCCGCAAGGCAGGGGGACACCGCCCTCGTTGAGGTCCTCCAGCAGGTACTCGTCCGTCTCCTGCGACCAGTCCGTGGCGAAGACGACGTCGAGGCCGGTGACCATCGGTCCTCCGACGCGGGCCATCAAATCGATCCATTCGCGGCCGAGCTTATGCGAGGACTTGCGCTTATAGCCGGGCTCGATGAGGTTCTGGCTCCCGGTGAAGGCGGTTTCGCCGTCGATGACCAGGATCTTCCGGTGGTTGCGCAGATCCGGGCGCCGCCACTTCCAGCGCAGCGGTGAGATGGGAAGCATCCGCCGCCATTCGATGCCGCTGCCGCGCAGACGCCGTAACAACTCGCGGTATCCCTCGGTGCGCATGGTGCCCAGATGGTCGAAGAGGAACCTGACGCGCACCCCGCGGTCGGCGGCATCCTCCAGCGCCGTCAGGAAGGGGCCGGTGAGCTCGGGATCGTCGCCCACGATGTAGAACTGGGCGTTGACGTAGTCCTTCGCCTGGTTGATCGCCTCGGTCATCCGGCGGATCGATTCGCTCGAATCGGTGATGAAATCGAACTGGTTTCCTTCCTGCAGGGGGAAGGCCCCGAGGTTGCGGTTCAGTTCGATCGCCGACCGGACCCACTCCGGGGCGTCCGGGGGGCCGTTGTCCACGTCCAGGGTCGCGGTGGCATCGATCACCCGTTGGTTGACGTCGGTTTGCCGGTCGATCCGGCGTTGCGAGAGCTTGAAGTTCCCGAACAGCAGGAACAGACCCAGTCCGACGACGGGGAAGAAGAAGATGGACAGCAGCCAGGCCATCGCGGTGGTCGGCCGCCGGTTCCCGGGGACGACACCGAGCATGACGATCCGGATCCCGAGGTCGACCACCCAGAGGAGCGACACCATCCATCCGGGAAGGTTCTGCCAAAGGAACAGCGATTCGGTCAAGGACGCACCTCTCAACGATGTCGGGACGGTCCAAGCCTAGTGGCAGGAACAAACCGCAAGGGTATTCTTGGCCCATGACAGTCTTGGTGTTCTTGGACCCCTCCAGGCCGGCCGGCCGCCTCGCCGATGCCTCCGCCGCGCAGTTGCTCGTCACCGATCAGGGGGTCATCCGCGGCGACGGGGTCTTCGAGTCCATGTTGTATACCGCCGGCGCCGTACGGAAACTGGACGCCCACCTCTCCCGGCTCAGGGGCTCGGCGGCCAGCTGCGACCTGGACCTGCCCGGGGAGCAGTCCTGGCGGGCGGCCATCGCCACCGCGGTGGCCCGGTATGACCAGGAGCGTACCGCGGACCCGGAGGACCCCGATGAGGCCGTGGTGAAACTGATCGCCACCCGGGGCCCGGAGGACCAGCCCCACGGCACCGCCTGGGTCACCGTCTCCCCCGCCCCGGAGTCCGGACGCCGCCAACGCACCGAGGGTGTCGCCGTCGTGCTCCTGGACCGCGGTTACGACTCCTCGTTGGCCGAACGGGCCCCGTGGCTGCTCCAGGGCGCCAAGACGCTTTCCTACGCGGTGAACATGGCCGCCCTGCGTCATGCCCACACACTGGGGGCGGAGGACGTCATCTTCACCTCCAGCGACGGACGCGTGCTCGAGGGGCCGACCTCCACGGTGCTGCTGGCCACCCGAGTGAACGGGGTCAAGCAGCTGGTGACCCCGATGGTGGAGACCGGAATCCTTCCCGGAACCACCCAGGGCGCGATCTTCGCGGCCGCCGAAGCCGCCGGCTGGACGTTGGGCTACGGCCCGTTGGAACCGGCGGACCTGTTCGATGCCGACGCCGTATGGCTGGTCTCCAGCCTCCGGCTGCTGGCCCCGGTCACCTCGATCGATGGCACCCCGATCTCCCGGGATCGGGCCCTGGGCACCGAACTGGCGGCCCTGCTCGAAGCCGTCGGCTAGGACCGGCTAGCCCCAGACGAGGTTCCAGGCGCCGGTGAGCAGGGCGGCCGCCGTGGCCACCACCCCCAGGGACAGGCCTCCGGCCACCAGGGCCCCGTCCCGCCAGGAGAAGGTGGCGGTCCGCGCCCAGGTGCGGTGGGTCCCGCCGAAGCCCTTGGCCTCCATCGTGACCGCCAGCCGCGAGGCGCGGCGGATGGCCTGGACCATCAGCCCCAGGCTCTGCCCCGCATTGGCCCGCAGACGCTGCACGAATCCTCCTTGGGCGCCCACGCCCCGGGCCCGGCGGGCCATGCCCAACGTCACCCATTCCTCGGCCAGCAGCCCGATCAGGCGCATCCCGGCCAAGGCACCCAACACGAAACGGTGCGGAAGCCTGGCTTGTTGGGCCAGGGCATTGGCCAGATCGGTGGGGTCGGTGCTCGAGAGGACGATGACCGCGGGAACCGCTACCGCGAAGATCCGCAGTCCGGTGGCCACCCCGGAGACCAGGGACCCCTCGCTGATCGTGGCCACCCCCAGGTCCAGCAGGACCGCGCCGGCATCGTTGCCGACCAGCGCGGTGCCCCAGGCGGCAAACAGGGCCGCCACCAGTAAAGGCCACGCCCGCAGGAGGAAGCGTCCCGGGGCGATCCCCCCGAGCCGGAGCAGCAGCAGGCTGGCGAGGACGACGATGCTGGAGGTCACCAGGTCCAGGGAGGCGATCAACGGCACCGTGGCCAGCACCACCGCAGCAAGCTTGGCCAACGGGTTGCACAGCCCGAAGAAGCTCGCCCGGGCCCCGGCATCGGGTTCCAGCCCCGGCATCCCCCCGGAGGCCCGGGCGGTGGTGGGGTCCGGGCCCTGCGGTGTGGTCCTGCCCGGTTCCCGGCAGGGGCGTCGATCGGCGACGACCTCGACCGTGGAAGCCCCCAAGGCGGCGGCGAAGCCCGCATCGTGCGTGACCGCGACGACGGCGACGCCGTCCTGGAGTTGTTCGCGCAGCAACAGCGCCAGTTCCCTCCAGGTATTGGCATCCTGGCCGAAGGTCGGTTCGTCGAGGATCAGTAGTCGGGGGCGGGCGGCGAGCACGGTGGCCACCGACAGCCGGCGCTTTTCGCCTCCCGAGAGGGTGAACGGGTTCGCCTCGGCCAGATGCCTCAGCCCCAACCGGTCCAACAGCTCATCGACCCGTCCGGTGATTTCCTCGTCGGTGTACAGCCGGGTCTTCGACCCCGGTCTGCGGGCCCGTCGTGGGCCGAAGGCCAGTTCCTCGCGCACGGTGGCGGTGACGAATTGGTGCTCGGGCTCCTGGAAGACGGTGCCGATCCGGGCGACCAGTTCCCCGGCCCGCCACCGGTAGGGCCGGTCGGCGTCCCCGGGGTCGGAGGCCCCCGCGGCGCCCTGGTCGCCGCTGAGGCCCGGCAGGGCGGCGACGCTGCCGGCCCGTTCGGGCAGCAGCCCGGCCAGGGTCAACGCCAGTGTTGATTTGCCCGCCCCGTTGGCCCCGGTGATGCACAGCGCCTGCCCGGCGTCGATCCGCAGGTCAAGACCCGATACGGCGGCAGGACCCTGGGCCGTTCTGGACACGGCCAACCCCCGTCCCCTCAACAGGCCGGCGGCCGGTGCTGCCGGCTTCGGCCGGGCCGGCAGCACGGGAGTGTGGCCGGGAACCCAGACCCCGGCGTCGATGAGCCGGTCCCGGATGGGTCCGGGGGCGAAGAGCCGGGCCGGTGTGCCCTGGTAGGCGATGCCGCCGCCGGGCTCCAGGACGATCACGCGGTCCACGGCGTCGGCCCAGGCCGCCAGCCGGTGTTCGACGATGATCATCGTCGCCCCGCTGGCGCCCACGGCGTCGATCACTGCGTCACGGACCTCCAGCACCCCCTCGGGGTCGAGGTTCGCGGTGGGTTCGTCCAGCAGGACCAGTCCCGGGCGCATGGCCAGGATCCCGGCCAGGGCCAGTCGTTGCTTCTGTCCCCCCGACAGGGAGGAGGTGGGGTGGTCCAGGGGCAGGCTGAGCCCGACGGCGTGCAGGGATTCGATGACGCGGGGCCAGATCAGTTCCGGATCCACCGAAAGGTTTTCCGCCCCGAAGGCGACGTCGTCCCCCACCCGGGCCTGGACGATCTGGGTCTCGGGGTCCTGCTGCATCAGCCCGGTCCGGCCGTGGGCGGCCGCGGCGGGTCGGCCATCGATGAGCAGTTCCCCTGCGGAGGCGTTGTCCTCATCGTCCTGCAACACCCCGGCCAGGGCATGCATGAGGGTCGATTTACCGGCCCCGGACGGGCCGACGAGCAACACCTTCTCCCCGGCGTCGATGTCCAGGTCCAGCCCCAGCACGGCGGGCTCCTCGCGTCCGGCATGCTGCCATCCCCAACCGCTGGCCCTGACCGCCGCCGCGCGGACGTCGCCGACCCCGGTGGCCGGTGAAGGGCCCCGGGCCCCGGTCGGTGCATCATGTGTCATCGGTTCAACCCAGGACCCGTTCCTGGGCGGCCTTCCGCGACGCCATCGAGGACAAGGCCCCGGTTCGCGACAGGGCCCGGGTCAGTGCCCAGGATCCCAATCCGGCGATGACCAGGCCCGAAATGGCCATGAACACCACATAGGCCAGTTTCATGCTCTCGGTGTAGTCGGGGAACCAGGAGAAGACGAAGGCGTCGTTCACTCCACCGAAGATCCCGGTCAGCAGCCCGGCGAACAGCGCCACCGGCAGCGACCAGCGGCGGTAGAGCAGCACGGCGAAGACGATTTCGGCGCCGAGGCCCTGGATGATCCCCGAGGCCCAGACCGTCCAGCCGTATTCGGAGCCCAGGAGCGAGGAAACGACCGCGGCTACCATCTCGCAGAACAGTGCGGCCCCTGGTTTGCGGATGATCAGTGCCCCCAGGACGGCGGGGAAGAGCCACATTCCGGCCAGCAGGGCGGATGAGGGCGGGAAGGCCACGAAGATGAAGTCGAAGGCGTGGTGGGTGGTGTTCCAGGCCCAGAAGATCACCCCGGAGGCCACGGCGATGACGGAGGCGACGACGATGTCCACGACGCGCCAGGTGTAACGGGCGGTCGGTGCCGCCGAGAGGGTGCTGCTCATGTGGTGTTCCTCCTTGGGTCCAAGGAGGGGAGGACCCCGCGGCGGTTCCGCGGGTCCTGAGATTCTCGACTCCCTTCGCCGGTACGAGCCGGAGCAGGTTCGAGGGTCTGCGGTGTTCCGCACTCTCAGCGTCGAAGATTCCGGCCGTGGCCGGTCGGCGACGCTCCCCTGTCGTAGGTGATTCAGTAGGGCCGAGTCTACAGCGCGTTATGCTGGGCAGGTAATCACCTACCGACGGGAGAATCGTTCGTGAACGCATTATTGAAGATCGTCGGCGCGGTCGTGTCGATCGGCGCCGGCTTCGTCGGCGGCAAGCTCGTGGACACCATCTGGTACAAGGTCACCGGAGAGAACCCCCCGAAGCCGAACGACAAGGAAGCCCAGGCCGAGGCATCGATGCGTCATGCGCTCGGGTTCGCTGTGGTCTCCGCCGTGGTGTCCGCAGTGATCCAGGTCCTGACCAACCGTGGCACGCAGCGGGCCATTGCCCGCTTCAACCACACGGCCGACGAGGTCTGATCCTCGTCAGCGGCCTTCGTCCAGGCGGCGCTGGGCCTCGGAGACCACTTCATTGAGGTCGTCGAGGACCAGCGTCTCCTGTTTGAGGTGCCGGGTCCGGTAGCCGGCACGACCGACCATATGGGCGGTCACCGGGGCGGTGAGCAGCTGGAAGAACCAGGCCAGCACCAGTATCGGCACCGCGGACCAGGCCCTGATCTGCAGGGCGACGGAGAGCAGCATCAGGAACAATCCCAGGACCTGCGGTTTCGTGGCCGCGTGCATGCGGGAGAAGAGGTCCGGGAAACGCAGCAGGCCGATGCCTGCGGCCACGGACAGCAGAGCCCCGGAGACCATGCTGATCACCACGATCCAGTCCAGGACCTGGTCCAGCATCCCGCCCTCGGTCAGTCCAAGCACGATCATTGCCCCCTCCGATCGGTGACGTAGCGGGCGATGGTGACCGAACCGATGAAGGCCACCAGCGACCCGACGACGATGAACACGATGTGGTTCAGATGCCGGTTCACGACCATGTCCACGCAGAGTCCGCACAGGATGATGATCAACAGGACGTCCAGGGCCAGAGTCCGGTCCAGGATCGACGGGCCCCTGGCCAACCGGATCAGTGCCATGACGGCGCCAAGCGCCAGGGCGACCCCGGCGATCCAGGCAGCGACGATGATCATGGGTGCTCCTTCATCGATCGGTTCGCTCGTGCTGCGGGGTCGGGGCCTGCGGGGCCCTCGGCGTCCAGGGCCGCCAGTTCCTCCCGGCTGCCCATCATCCGGATGATCCTCGCTTCGATGGACCTGACCTGCCGCCGGAAGTCCTCGGCCTCCTGGACGGTGTTGATGTCCAGCACGTGCAGGTAAAGCGTGGAGGTCGTCCGGTCGATCTCCACGACGAAGGACCCCGGGATGAGGGTCAGCACATGCCCCAGGACCGTGGCCATGAGGTCTTCCTGGCTGCGCATGCGGATGCCGATGACCGCGTTGCGCACCTTCGGCCCGCGCCGGAGGACCACGAGCACCACCTGGATGCTCGCCCGCACGATTTCACGCAGGAACAACACCGTGAACACCAGCCCCTGCCAGGGGTTGAACCGGCCGGAGAGCTCCACGGGAGGCAGTTTGAAGGTCGTCACCACCCCCAGGGCGATGACGAACCCGAAAATCAGGTTCCCGGGGCTGAAGTCCCGCCAGAGGGCGCCCCACACCAGGACCAGCCACAACATCAGGGGAAGTTCGATCAGGAAGCGGGCACGACGCCGTCGTGCCCTGGTCCGGGCGCTGCGGGCCCCGGTGAGCAGTTCCGAGGGCCGTGCCGGACGCGGATGCCGGTGCGGGCTCATCGTCCGCCTCCCGTCTCGGAGGCGCCCAGGACGGCCTCGATGTAGGGCGTGCGTTCGAGCATCTGCTGCGAGGCCTGGTCGGCCAGGTCGAAGAGCGGCCCGGCGAAGATGGTCAGGGCCACCCCCAGGGCCACCAGCACCCCGGTGGCGAAGACCATGGTCGGGGGCAGCACGGCCGCATCCCCCCGTCCGCTCAGGCGATGTGGCTGGGTTTTGACGCCGGTCGTCCCGGTGGCGGGACGGCGGGCCTCCTCCGCGGCGATCAGCAGGATCGGGTCGGCGTCCTCGGCGTCCTCGGCGCGACGCCAGAACGCCCGGTTCCAGACCCGGGCGACGGCCAACAGGGTCAGCAGGGAGGTCACCAGGGCCCCGGCCAGCAGGACCCAGGCCAGCGGGGTCCCCAGGTCCACGCCGCCGCGCAGCAACCCGACCTTGCCCAGGAACCCGGAGAACGGCGGGATGCCGGCCAGGTTCATCGCCGGGATGAAGAACAGTACCGCCAGCACCGGTGACAGCTTGGCCAACGACCCGAGCCGGTCCACGTTCGAGGTCCCGCCCCGGCGTTCCATCAGCCCGGCGACCAGGAACAGCGAGGTCTGCACGATGATGTGGTGGGCCACGTAGTAGACGGTGGCCGCCAGGGCGACGGCGCTGCCGGTGGCGACCCCGAACATCATGTAGCCGATGTGGCTGGTCAACGTGAAGGAGAGCATGCGTTTGAAGTCGGCCTGGGCGAGGGCGCCGAGGATCCCCACGAGCATGGTCAGCAGGGCGACCACCAGCAGCGCCGTGTTCAGCCGGCCCCCGGGGAAGAGCAGGGTTTCGGTCCGGATGATCGCATAGACACCCACCTTGGTCAGCAGGCCGGCGAACACGGCCGTCACCGGCGCAGGAGCCGTCGGGTAGGAGTCGGGGAGCCAGAAGGACAGCGGGAACACCGCGGCCTTGACGCCGAAGGCGACCAGCAGCATCACATGCAGGATCTGTTGGGTTCCGGGGTCGATCTCGGCGAGCTTGCCGGCCAGATCGGCCATGTTCACGGTCCCGGTCGCGGCGTAGACCAGCCCGATCGCCAGCAGGAACAGGATCGAGGAGACCACCGAGACCACCACATAGGTGACCCCCGCACGGATCCGGGCCGTGGTCCCGCCCAGGGTCAGCAGCACGTAGGAGGCGGTCAGCAGGATTTCGAAACCGACGTAGAGGTTGAACAGGTCGCCGGCCAGAAAGGCGTTGGACACCCCGGCGACCAGGATCAGGTAGGCGGGGTGGAACACCGAGATGGGCCCGTCCTCGTCCCCGTCGGCCATGCCTTGGCCGGTGGCGTAGAGCAGCACGGTCAGGCTGACCGCCGTGGAGACCACGAGCATCAGTGCGGAGAACTCGTCGACCACCATGGAGATCCCGAACGGTGGGGCCCATCCGCCGATGACGACCGCTTGCGCCCCATGTCTCCAGGCCGATACCAGGAGCCAGGATTCCAGGGCGAGGGTCAGGCACAGGGTCCCGATCGTCGCGGTGCGCTGGGCCAGCGGGTGCCGTCGCAGCACGAAGGCCAGGGCGGCGCCCAGGATGGGCAGCAGCACCGCCAGGGGGGCGACGTCGATCGCGGCCAGGTCCTCCATCATCGGGCCTTCCTGTTGCGTCGTTTGTTGTTGGTTCCCGCACTCTCCTCGGAGGAGGCCTGCCGCAGTTCGCTGGCCAGCCGTTCCCCGGCGACCCGGGCGGCCGCCGCCCTCCGCGATTCCTCGGTGTGGACCCCCTCCCCCTCGTCATCGATATCGGCCGGGAACTCCGAGGTCTCCAGCTCGACTTCGGAGTCCTCCTCGAAGTCGAAGGTGTCCTTGGAGGCTACCCGGCGGTCCTCGGCGTCGTCGGTGAGTTCGTCCCGGCGGGCGATGACCCAGGACCGGTAGATCATGGCCAGCAGGAACGCGGTGACCGCGAAGGTGATGACGATGGCGGTGAGGATCAGCGCCTGCGGAAGCGGGTCGGCATAGTCCTCCGCCGGGGTCCCCGCCTCGTAGAGGGGGGCGAGCCCGCTGCGCCCGCCGGCGGCCAGGATCAGCAGGTTCACCCCGTTGCCGACCAGGATGATGCCCAGCAGCACCCGGGTCAGACTGCGTTCGAGCAACAGGTAGATCCCCGCCGCGAAGAGCACGCCCATCACGATCAGCAGGGTCATGTTCACACTCATTGCCGGTCCCCCGCCCGTTGGACGACGGGCCGGCGAGGCCGGCGCACCCCGCCGGAGAGCAGTCCGCGCTTCTCGGTCTTCTCATCGATCTCCGAGCCGAGGCTGCGCAGCACGTCCACGACCAGCCCCACCACCACCAGGTACACCCCGATGTCGAAGAACGTGGAGGTGACGAATTTCTGCTCCCCGAAGACGGGCAGGGCGAATTCAAGGACCGCGGTCTGGAACAGTTGGCCGCCCAGCAGCAGGGGGACGACGCCGGAGAGGGCCGAGGTGGCCAGACCGAGGCCCAGCAACGTGCCGGGGCTGATGGGGGTGGCTTCGGCGAGTTCGAACCGCCCGCCGGCCAGATAACGGATGGTCAGGGCCAGTCCGGCCAACAGCCCGCCGGCGAATCCGCCGCCGGGGGAATTATGTCCGGCCAGCAGGAGGTAGATGGAGAAGATGATGATCGTGTGGAAGACCAGCCGGGCAACCACTTCGAAGATGATGGACCGGCGTTCGGGGGCCAGCGTCTTGCCGGCCACCAGCCAGGCGTCCTTCGCCGACTGGGCGAAATGCCGGGCGGTCGCCAGGGCCGCCGCGGCGCGGGTGCCGCCGGGCTGTGGTCTGGCCCGCCCCACGGATCCGGGTTCCGCCTCGACCACCCGGTGCCTGATGTCGCCCCGGCCGCGGACGAAGATCAGCGAGGCCACCCCGGTGGCGGCCACGGCCAACACGGTGATCTCCCCGAAGGTGTCCCAGACACGGATGTCCACGAGGGTGACGTTGACGATGTTCTTGCCGGCCCCGCCGAAATAGGCCAGTTCCGGGAAGGACAGCGACACCGGGTCCGCGGTACGTGAGGCCATGGCGGCTGCGGCGATGCCGATCATCGCCACCCCGAACCCGATCCCCAGCAGGGCCCGCGCCATGCGGTGCCCCGTGGGGTTCAGCGTCCAGAGCGGTGGGGGAAGCACCCGCAGCGCCAGCACCATCGCCACCAGGACGATCGTTTCCACCAGCAATTGGGTCAGCGCCAGGTCCGGGGCACCCTGCAGGGCGAAGATGAAGGCCATGCCGTACCCGGTGACGGAGACCATCAACACGGCCAGGAAGCGCCGGTTGGCCCGGATGGCCGCCAGGGCCCCGACGATCATGCAGAGTCCGGCGATCAGTTGGGCGGGGGTGTCGAACCAGACGATGTTCTCCGGCAGGGGTGTCTGGTTGGTCAGCCCCGCGACCGCCGGGACCACCAGGGCAACCAGGAGGATGACGCCCAGGTAGAACGGCAGCGAACCACGCTGGGTCCGCCCGGTGGTCCAGACGGAGACCTCGTCGACCGCGTTCAGCGACCACTTGTACACCTGCTCGGCTTCGAGCAGGGCCGGGACGCGGGACTGCAGGGCGCCGAATCCGGCCCGCCACCGATGCACCAGCAGCCCGGCGGCGATGACGAGCACCGAGAAGCCCAGCACCGGGGTCGGACCGTGCCATAGGGCCAGCTGGACCGGGTGCTCGGAGGCCGGGAACAACGAGGCGAATCCGGCCGCAGCCTTCCCCAGCGGCGTCGGGAGGAACCCGAACACCACTGTTGCCGCGGTCAGGACCGCCGGCGCCGCCAGGAAGGACCACGGGACGGCCTTGAACGCCGTGGCCGGCATGCCCGGTTTGGAAGCGAAGCCGCCCCAGATGAATCGTGCGCTGTAGGCGACGGTGAAGACGGAGCCGAGCAGCACCCCCAGGAACACGATGATCCCCGCGATGTCATGAGCACCGGCCAATAGGACCTCGAGCACCGATTCCTTGGCGACGAAGCCATACAGCGGTGGGATGCCGGCCATCGAAGCCGCCGAGATCACCGCCACGACGAACAGTTTCGGAGCGGTCCGCCACAGTCCCGACAGCAGTCTCACGTCGCGGGTTCCCGCCTGGTGGTCGATGATCCCCACGACCAGGAACAATGCCGCCTTGAAGAAACCGTGGGCCAGCATCAGGGCCAGCCCGGCGAGGGCGGCATCCGCGGTGCCCTGCCCCACCACCAACATGATGAAACCCAGCTGGGAGACGGTCCCGTAGGCCAGCACCAGTTTGATGTCGGTCTGTCGCAGGGCCCTCCAGCCACCGACGAGCATGGTCGCCAGCCCCAGCCCGATGATCATCCCGTCCCAGTAGGTGGTCCCGGAGAATCCGGGGGCCAGGCGGGCCACCAGGTAGACCCCTGCTTTCACCATGGCGGCGGCATGGAGGTAGGCGGATACCGGGGTTGGTGCGGCCATGGCACCGGGGAGCCAGAAATGGAAGGGTACCAGTGCCGATTTACTCACGGCCCCGAGAAGCACCAGGGCGATGGCGATATCGATGAGGGTTCCGCGCGAGGCCAGTTCCGGGGCCATGGCCATGATTTCGGAGAGCCGGTAGGTGCCGGCGGTCTGGCCGATCATCACCAGGCCCAGCAGCATGGCCAATCCGCCGAAGGTGGTCACCAGCAGCGCCTGCAGGGCGGAGCGGCGGGCGAAGATGCGGGTCCGGGCGAAGCCGACCAGCAGATAGGACAGGATCGTCGTGATTTCCCAGAAGATGAACAGGAGGATCAGGTCATCGGCGATCACCAGCCCGAACATGGCCCCGGCGAAGGCCAGCAGCTGGGCGCCGAAGGGCCCGATGTTGGCGTCCTCGTTCTTGAAATAGCGCGCGCAGTAGAACAACACCAGCGCACCGACGCCCAGGATCAGCAAGCTCAGGACCGCGGCCAACGCATCCATCCGGAAAGCCAGGTCCAGTTGCAGGACGGGGATCCAATGGAGCAGTAATCCAGGTGGCGCATTCGGTTCCCCGGCGGCCGCCGATTGGTCGGCGGAGATGAAGGAATCAAAGTTGACCAGCAGCCACACGAATGCGGCGGCGGGGACGGCACCGAGGAGATAGAACGAAGCCCGGCCGAAGCGGCGGAACAAAAGCGGCGCCACGGCGCTCACCGCAAAGAGCGCGATGAGGACCACGGCCACGATGTTCTCCTGAGGGGTTCTGGGCCACGCATGGTTCGACACTGCAGCACTCGGTCAGGTAATTAATTTAGTTTAACAGTTCATCAATCCGATTCCGTAGAAAGCACCTTAATAGGCCGGTAATTTCGCGCAGGGCGTTACGCTTCAGGAATGAGCCCGAACGCCACGCCCACGGCGCTGCCCGAGCGCGGAGCACGAACGATTTCGAAACAAGTCATTGCCTGGGCCTCCTGGGACTGGGGCGCCTCGGCGATCAACGCGGTGATGACGACCTTCGTGTTCACCGTCTACCTGACCAGTTCCGCGTTCGGGGATACCGATTCCAACACCTCCGCGCTGTCGCTGGCGCTGACCGTCGCCGGTTTCACGATCGCCCTGTTGGCCCCGGTGACCGGCCAGCGGTCGGATGCGGGCGGCCGCCGCCGCTTCTGGCTGGGCGTGAACACGGCCCTGGTGGCCCTGGCCACCGCCGCCGCCTTCTTCGTCTTCCCCGATCCGCGCTTCCTGGTGCTGGGGGTCGGTCTCATCGCCGCAGCCAGCGTCTTTTCCGAATTCGCCGGCGTCAACTACAACGCCATGCTCCCGCAGATCTCCACCCCGAAGACCATCGGCAAGATCTCGGGCTTCGGATGGGGCATGGGCTACGTCGGTGGCATCCTGGCCTTGTCCCTGGTCTTGTTCCTCTTCGTCCAGCCCGTGGTCGACTGGCCGGGTTCCAACACCGACAACGCCTTGAACATCCGGCTGGTCGCGGTCTTCTCCGCCCTCTGGTTCTTCGGTTTCGGGCTGCCGGTGCTCTTCGCCGTCCCCGAGGTCTCCCGGCGGCAGAAGATGGCCAAGGTCAGCATCCTGGAGTCCTACAGACAGCTGGGCCGCAACGTCGCCTCGCTCTGGCGCACCGAGCGGAACACGGTCTTCTTCCTCATCGCTTCGGCCGTGTTCCGCGATGGGCTGGCCGCCGTCTTCGCCTTCGGCGGGGTGATCGCCGCCGGAACCTTCGGCTTCGAACTCTCCGAAGTGATCGTCTTTGCCATCGTCGGGAACCTCGTGGCTGCCGCGGGCGCCCTGGTCGGTGGGGTGCTGGATGACAAGATCGGCCCCAAGGCGGTCATCATCGGCTCCCTCGTGGGCCTGCTCGTCGCCGCTGGGGGGGTGTTCCTTTCCCCCGACGCCACCGGCTTCTGGATCTTCGGCCTGATGCTGACCCTGTTCGTCGGGCCCGCACAGGCCTCGTCCCGCGCGTTTCTGGCCCGGCTGGCCGCCGAAGGCCGCGAAGGCGAGCTCTTCGGCCTGTATGCCACGACCGGCCGCGCGGTCTCCTTCCTGGCCCCGGGCTTCTTCACCATGGCCATCGTCCTGGCCACGAGCCACGTGGCTGAAGGCGGCGCCCAGCGCTACGGCATCCTCGGGATCATGCTGGTCCTGCTGTTCGGATTGCTCCTGCTGCTGCCGGTGCGCAAACCCACCCCCTCAACCGATCAGGAGAACGCATGACCATCCCCCCGAACACCCCGGAATCAACCGTCCGTGTCGCCGTCGTCACCGGTGCCGGCTCGGGGATCGGCCGGGCCGTGGCCCATGAACTACTGGATCACGGCTGGTACGTCGCGCTGGCAGGACGACGGTCCGGGGCCCTGGAACAGACGGCACGGGCCAACGACCGGGCCCTGGTCGTCCCCACGGACATCACCGACCCCCAGCAGGTCGAGGCCCTGTTCTCGACGGTGACCGGAACCTGGAACCGGGTGGACGTCCTGTTCAACAACGCCGGCGCCTTCGGCCCCCGCGCCTCGGTCGACGAGATCCCGCTTTCGGATTGGAACGACGTGGTGGCCGTGAATCTGACCGGCAGCATGCTCTGCGCCGCAGCGGCCGTCAGGGCGATGAAGTCCCAGGATCCGCAGGGCGGCAGGATCATCAACAACGGGTCGATCTCCGCCCACGCACCGCGACCGCAATCGGTGGCCTACACGACGACGAAACATGCCATCACCGGGCTGACGAAGTCCATCGCCCTCGATGGGCGCACCTCACGGGTCACCGCCTCACAAATCGACATCGGCAACACCGCCACCGAATTGACGGCGGGATTCACCACCGGGACCCTCCAGGCCGACGGCAGCACGAAGAACGAGCCGGTCTTCGACGTCCATCATGCGGCCCGGGCGGTGAGGCAGCTGGCCGAACTCCCCTTGGAGGTCACCGTCGACTCATTGGTCATCACGGCCACCGGCATGCCGTTCACCGGTCGCGGCTGAGCCGGTTCAGGCCTGCAGGTCGGTGCGGTGGAAGTTCAGGTGACTCCGCGACGCCGTCGGACCGCGTTGGCCCTGGTAGCGGTTCCCGTAGGGTCCGGAACCATAGGGGTGCTCCGTCGGCGAGGTGAGCTTGAAGAAGCAAAGCTGGCCGATCTTCGATCCCGGCCACAGTTTGATCGGCAGGGTCGCCATGTTCGACAGTTCCAATGTCACATGCCCCGAGAAGCCTGGATCGATGAAGCCCGCGGTGGAGTGCGTGAGCAGTCCCAGCCGGCCCAGCGATGACTTCCCTTCGAGCCGGGCCGCGACGTCGTCGGGCAGCGTGACCCGTTCGTAGGTCGAGCCGAGCACGAATTCCCCCGGGTGGAGGACGAACGCCTCGGTGGGGTCGACTTCCACCAGGCGGGTCAGCTCCGGTTGGTCCTGCGAGGGGTCGATATGGGCGTATTTGTGGTTGTCGAAAAGCCTGAAATAGCGGTCCAGGCGGACGTCGACGCTGGCGGGCTGGATCATCCCGGGCTCATACGGGTCCAACCCGATGCGCCCGCTGTCCAGTTCGGTCCGGATGTCGCGGTCAGATATCAGCACGGTTCCCAAAATAGCCTATGCCGGGCCCCCGGCGTTATCCTGTAGCTCGGTGGGTCGAACGGCCCTGCGAGGTCCGCAGGCTGCTCCACGCACCACACACACCATGATGACTACACCCGACACGCTCCGCCGTCTTCCCGCAGTGGCGACCAGCATCGCGCTCGCGGCTGCCTTCCTGCTGCCTGCCGCCACGGCCCAGGCCTCCCCCGTCGGTGACCTGCAAAGCACCCAGGCCACGCCCTCCAGCGCGGCCACCGCAGAGGCGACGCCCGGGAAGAATTCGAAGTCCTCCACCTCCGATCACCAGTACGCCGCCTACAGCACCGACCCCGCCTCCCCGTTGGTGCTGGTCAACAAGGATCATCCGTTGCAGCCGCGCGACTACGCGCCCAAGGATCTGGTCTCGGTCTCCGGAAACGGCACCGAGATGGTTCCCCGCGCCGCCAAGGCCATGAAGAAGCTCATCGCCGGCGGCGCCCGGGATGGGCAACGACTCACGGTCATCAGCGCCTACCGCTCCTATGACCACCAGCTCGCCCTCTTCCAGCGGTACACGAGGAAGTACGGCAAGGACTATGCCGCACGCATCTCGGCCAAGCCGGGAACCAGCGAACATCAGCTCGGGCTTTCCGCCGACGTCGGAGCCGCCAGTGGCCAATGCGCCCTGAAGGCCTGCCTGGCCGATCTGCCCTCCGGCAAATGGATCGCCGCCCATGCCGCCGACTACGGTTTCATCGTCAGGTACCCCCAGGACGAGCACGAAACCACCGGCTACAACTTCGAGCCGTGGCATCTGCGCTATGTCGGCACCAAGGCGGCACAACGGATGGACCAGCAGGACATGGCCACCTTCGAAGAGTATTCCGATCATTTGGTGGCCGACCGGAAGAAGCAGAAGTCCAAGACCGCGAAGAAGGAAGCCGCGGCAGAACGGCAGGCCGCCCGGGAAAAGGCGGCCCGCGACGCCGAATGGGAGCGTCAGGAGCGCCGCGCCGAGGAAACCCGCTGGTGGCCCGACTGGGCCCGCAGCGCCTTCACCGAGTAGCCTTCCGGCCCCGGTCCGGGGCGC
>NZ_JBQSYU010000029.1:0-30435 GCF_052379645.1 Arthrobacter sp. 179
AGCGTGCGCACCGCTCCGTGGAAATGCCGGCGGCCCTTCTTCGCGTTCCAGCCCTCGAAGCCGAGGAGCTTCTCGTTCCTGATCACCCCGAAGCTCACCGTGGACGGCAGCAGGACGGGGGATTCGAAGACGATGTCCCAGTGGTATCCGCCCTCGAGCGGTGCCGTCTGGGCCAGTGCCTTGCCGGCCAGGAACATGCCGTGGGCGATCTGGCGTTTCATGCCCAGGGCCTTGGCCGGCAGGGCCCCGAGGTGGATGGGGTTGTAGTCCCCCAGCACCGCGGCGTATTTACGCCCGGTCCCCGCCCCCAAACGCCAGGCGCCCGTCTGCCGGAGCGGGACGAATTCGGGTCGTTGGCCCCGGCGTTCGGGACGCTCCCCGGCCCAGACGCCCTTGGCCAGGTACGTCGAAGTGCCCACCCACACGGTTTCTTCCCCGACACTGACCTCGCACACCACGTCCAGCTGGGTGCCGGCCTGGTGGTCGCGCAGCTTCTCTGTCCACGCCCGCACCTTCAGGACCTCATCGACACCCACCGGGCGCAGATGCTCGACCTGGTTGGACAGGTGGACCATCCCCAGCAGGGGCAACGGGAAGTCGCGTGAGGCCAACACGGACATGGCCACCGGGAAGACGGTCCCGTGGATGAAGACGCTCGGCAGGTTCGGACGCACTGTATCGCCCACCAGTCGCTGGTAGGCCTCCAACCGCGTCTGGTCGGGGACCACGCCATGGACCCGGTGTTCGACCTCGGGCAGCACCAGCTCGCTGCTCGAGCGGCTCAGCTGGTTGCGGACCTGATGGGCCACCGCTTCGGCGTAGAGCTTCGGCAGCGCCGGGACGGCATCCAGGTCGACGAGGCGGCGGCTCATGCGCCCACCAGCGACTGTCCGCAGACCCGCAGGGTCTGTCCGTTGATGCCCCCGGCGGCGTCGGAGGCCAGGAAACCGATGGCTTCGGCCACGTCCAGCGGCTGGCCGCCCTGCATCAGCGAGGGCAGCAGCATCCGCCCCACGGCCCGGGTGGCCACGGGGATCTTGGCGGTCATCTCGGTTTCGATGAAGCCGGGGGCGACGGCGTTGATGCCACCGTCGCGTTCGACCATCGCCGACGCAGTGGAGGCGACCATGCCCATGACCCCGGCCTTGGAGGTGGCGTAGTTGGTCTGACCGCGGTTCCCGGCAATGCCGCTGGTGGAGGCCAGAGACACGATGCGCAGCCCCTGCAGGTCTGCGGCCAGGAACGCCTCGTTCATGCGCAGTTGCGACTGGATGTTCACTGCGATGACCGAATCCCAGCGTGCTGCGTCCATGTTGGCCAGCAGCTTGTCCCGGGTGATCCCGGCGTTGTGGATGACGATGTCCAGCTGTCCATGGCGGCCCAAGGCGTGCTCCATGATCACCGCTGCGGCGTCGTCCCGGGTGATGTCGAGCTGTAGTGCGGTACCGCCGATCCCGTTGGCGACCGCGGCCAGTGATTCCCCGGCCTGCGGGACGTCGACGGCCACGATCGTGGCACCGTCGCGGTGCAGGGTCCGGGCGATGGCCGCACCGATGCCCCGGGCTGCGCCGGTCACCACGGCGACCTTGCCGGCCAGCGGCTGGTCCCAGTCCGCCGGCAGGACACCGCGTTCGGACTCGACGTTGATGAACTGTCCATCGACGTAGGCACTGCGTCCGGAGAGCAGGAAGTGCAGGGCGGCTGCCGCCGAGGGGGCTGCGGCGCCGATGCCTTCGGCGAGCAGGATCCCGTTGGCGGTGGCACCACCGCGCATTTCACGGCCCAGGGAGCGCAGCAGACCGGTGACGCCCATCCGGGCAGCCGACCGGGCGGGGGCGTCGTTGACGGTCGCCGGGCGTGAAATGGAGACTACGCGCCCACCGGGTAGCAGGCTGCGCAACGCGGCACCCGCCTCCAGGGCAACGGCCGACAGATCGCCGGGGGCCTCCACGGCGTCCAGGGCCAGGATCAGCGCGCCGAGCTTCTCGGGGCCTCCGGCATGGCGGCGGACGTCGAGTCCCCAACCCAACAGGGTCTCCGTGAGGTCATGGGCGGCGGAGCCGGCGCCGAGGACGACGACGGGTCCCGGGACCAGCGGCTTGCCGGGCTCATAGCGGCGCAGGATCGTGGGACGCGGGAGACCCAGCGTCTTGGCCAGATCCTTGGTGAACCCGGTGTTGACGAGCTTCAGGTAGTTGTCGGCCATGGTTAGCGTGCCTCCAAAATCGCCACGACGCCTTGGCCGCCGGCTGCGCAGACGGAGATCAGGCCACGGCCCGAACCCTTCTCATGCAGCATCTTGGCCAGCGTGGCCACGATGCGTCCGCCGGTGGCGGCGAACGGGTGGCCGGCGGCCAGCGAGGAGCCGTTGACATTCAATCGGCTGCGGTCGATCGACCCCAGCGGGGCTTCGAGCCCCAGGTTGTTGCGGCAGAAATCCTCGTCCTCCCAGGCGGCCAGCGTGCTGAGCACGGTCCCGGCGAAGGCCTCGTGGATCTCGTAGAAGTCGAAGTCCTGCAAGGTCAGTCCGTTGCGGGCCAGCAGGCGCGGCACGGCGTAGGCGGGGGCCATCAGCAGGCCGTCCCCGCCGTTGACGAAATCGGCGGCCCCGGCTTCGAAGTCCACGAAGTTGGCCAGCATCGGCAGATCGTGTGCGCGGGCGTAGTCCTCCGAACCGATCAGCACGGTCGCGGCCCCGTCGGTCAACGGGGTGGAGTTCCCGGCGGTCATCGTGGCCTGATCCCCCAGGTTCTTGCCGAAGGCCGGCTTCAGGGTGCCCAGCTTCTCCAACGTGCTGTCCGGACGCAGGTTCGTATCCCGGCTGACCCCGCGGAAGGGGGTGATGAGGTCATCGAAGAAGTGCCGGTCATAGGCCGCGGCCATGTTCTTGTGGCTGGCCAGCGCGAGTTCGTCCTGGGCCTGGCGGGTGATGCCCCAGGCGGCCGTGGTGACGGCCTGGTGGTCGCCCATCGACAGCCCGGTGCGCGGTTCCCCGGTGCCCGGTGCGGCGGGCGAAAGATCCTTGGGACGGAACTTCGACAGTGCCGAGAGCCGCTGCTGCAGGGTGCGGGCCCGAGTCAGTTCCAGCAGGACGGCGCGCAGGCCCTCGCTGACGGCGATGGGCGCATCGGAGGTGGTGTCCACCCCGCCGCCGATCCCGGATTCGATCTGCCCGAGGCGGATCTTATTGGCCAGCGACCCGATCGCTTCCATGCCGGTGGCACAGGCCATCTGCACGTCATAGGCGGGCGTGGTCGGCGACAGTGCCGTTCCCAGGACTGATTCGCGGACCAGGTTGAAGTCCTTGGAGTGCTTCAGGACGGCTCCGGCGGCGACCGCCCCGATGCGCTGGCCCTGCAGCCCGAAACGAGCCACCAGGCCGTCCAGGGCGGCGGTGAGCATCTCCTGGTTCGAGGCGGTGGAGTATTTGCCGTTGGACCGGGCAAAGGGGATGCGGTTGCCGCCGATCACGACGGCGGGACGCGGACCGGTGGTGCCGGTCGTCGTGGACTGGGCGGGGGAAGCCGGGTCGGCCATGGAATGACTCCTGACGATGTGAAGTTGATTACCGATACCTAGCGTACCTGATACGCTGGGTATCGTGAACACTTCAGAGCCCTCCGCAACCGGCGGGGCGGGCGCCACCGGAGACGGGCGCTCCGCCCGGTGGGACGCCCACCGTCAGTCCCGGCGCACCGAACTGGTCAAAGCCGCCCGTTCGGTCATCCACCGCATGGGCCCTTCGGCCTCGATGGACGACTTCGCCGCAGCCGCCGGAACCTCCAAATCCGTGTTCTACCGGTATTTCCGCGATAAGGACGGATTGCGCCAGGCCATGGGTGAGATGGCGATCGGCCAGATGCGGGCCAAGGTCGTCGACGCCGCCCGCCGGGCCACCACCGAGGAAGCCGGTCTGCGGGCCATGGTCAAGGCCTACCTGCAGATGGCCCAGACGTCACCGAACGTCTACTTCTTCGTCACCGACACCGCCCGTGATCCGTTCCGGCCGACCCCCGCCACGACGGGCGACGCCCCCTTGGACGACTTCTTCGCGGAGATCACCTCGATGATGAAGGAACGCATGCATGCCTACCTGAACGGCCGGCATGGCGCGGCAGGGGCGACCAGCCCGGCGCTGGAACTCTGGCCGACCGCCTCGATCGGCATGGTCCGGGCCGCGGGCGAAGCCTGGCTGCGGACCGCCGCGAGCCCCGGCAAACCCGATGAACTCGAATTGACCCAAACCATCACGACCTGGCTGGTCTCCGGTATCACCGGGCATCCCCCCGGTGGGACCGAACAGCCCCGACATCCCAGCAACGAACCTACCGAATTGGAAAGGCACACGACGTGACCCAGCAGAACACCGCCGGCTCCGGCCGGACAGACCCCCGCATCGACGTCGCCGCACTCGCCGAACAGCTCTTGGGCCAGTGGGCCGAGGACCGCCGCACCTCACGCCGGCTCGCCGGCCGCGACGACCTCCAGCGCATCGAGGGCCAGTCCATGGACGAGCACCGCGAACGCGTCTTCAACCAGCTGTCCATCCTCGTGGACGAAGGCGCCATCCAGCGCGCCTTCCCCGAGACGATGGGCGGTGCGAACAACCACGGTGGGAACATCGCCGCCTTCGAGGAACTCGTGGTCGCCGATCCGTCCCTGCAGATCAAGGCCGGCGTGCAGTGGGGCCTCTTCGGTTCCGCGGTCCAGCACCTGGGCAGCACCGAACACCACCAGAAGTGGCTTCCCGGGATCATGAACCTGGAGATCCCCGGGGCCTTCGCCATGACGGAGATCGGCCACGGGTCGGACGTCGCCAGCATCGACACCACGGCGACCTATGACCCGGCCACCGAGGAATTCGTCATCCACACCCCCTTCCGGGCCGCGTGGAAGGAGTTCCTGGGCAACGCCGCGAAGCACGGTCGCGCCGCCGTGGTCTTCGCCCAGCTGATCACCAACGGGGTCAAGCATGGGGTCCACGCCTTCTACGTACCCATCCGCGATGACAACGGGTTCCTGCCCGGCGTCGGCGGCGAGGACGACGGCCTGAAGGGCGGGCTCAACGGCATCGACAACGGCCGCCTGCACTTCACCCAGGTCCGCATCCCGCGCACCAACCTGCTCAACCGCTACGGCGATGTCGCCGTCGACGGGACCTACACCTCCCCCATCTCCAGCCCGGGGCGCCGGTTCTTCACGATGCTCGGAACCCTGGTCCAGGGGCGGGTCTCCCTCGACGGTGCCGCGGTGGCCGCCTCCAAGGTGGCCCTGCAGATCGCCACCACCTACGCCCACCAGCGTCGCCAGTTCAACGCGACCTCCACGGTGCAGGAGGAGACCCTGATGGACTACCAGCGCCACCAGCGTCGCCTCATCCCGCGGATCGCGACCACCTATGCGATGTCCTTCGCCCACGAGGAGCTGTTGGAGAAGTTCGACGGCGTGTTCTCCGGAACCGCCGATTCCGATGAGGACCGGCAGGACCTGGAGACCCTGGCTGCCGCGTTGAAGCCCACATCCACGTGGAACGCCCTGGACATCGTCCAGGAGTGCCGCGAGGCCACCGGTGGTTCCGGCTACATGACGAAGAACCGCTTCACCTCCCTCTACGCGGACCTCGACGTGTATGCGACGTTCGAAGGCGACAACACGGTGCTGCTGCAGCTGGTCGCCAAGCGCCTGCTGACCGATTACGCCCAGGAGTTCCGCCACCTCGATGCCGGCGTCCTGGCCCGCTATGTGGTCCGGCAGGCCGGCAACGTGGCGATCAACCGTTCGGGTCTGCGCCAGCTGGCCCAGACCTTCTCCGATACCGGTTCGGAGAAGCGCTCGGCAAACTTCCTCAAGGATGCCGAGACCCAGCGCGGTCTGCTGACCGACCGTGTCGGCACCGCGGTCGGTGAGGTCGCCGACGCGATGCGCGGGGCCGCCAAGCTGCCCCAGGCCGAAGGCGCCAAGGTCTTCAACGAGCACCAGAACGAGATCATCGAGGCGGCCCGCGCCCACGCCGATCTGCTGCTCTGGGAGTCGTTCACCACGGCCCTGGGCAAGATCCAGGACGAGGGCACCCGCCAGGTCATGACCTGGGTCCGGGACCTCTACGGCCTGCAGCTGATCGAGAAGGACCTGTCCTGGTATGTGATGCACGGACGCCTCTCGAACCAGCGGGCCAGGACCCTGGGCCCGTACATCAACCGGTTGCTGGCCCGTCTGCGTCCGCACGCCCAGGACCTGGTCGACGCCTTCGGCTACGGCCCCGAGCACCTGCGGGCCGACATCTCCTCGGGCATCGAGGCGGAGCGTCAGGACGAAGCGGCCGAGTACCTGCGCCGGGAACGGGCCAAACCCGATGCCCCCATCGACGAGAAGATCCTCGTCGCCCGTCGCAAGGCGGCCGAGAAGGCCAAGCGCAAGGCCGCGAAGTCGGCGGCCACCCAGGGCAAGAAGGTCGGCGCCTAGACCGACCCGGCCACGGCACGACGGCGGTGCCTCCGGATTCCGGAGGCACCGCCGTCGTCGTCTGTCGGGGCCGTGACGGCGCCCGGGCCCTCAGGGTCGGTAGGAGTCGATCGCGTCCTGGTAGACCTCCAACGTCCGCTGGGCGATGGCATCCCAACTGAAGTTGCTGGCGGCGCGTTTCCGGCCGGCGGCGCCCATCACCCGGGCCCGTTCGGGGTCCTCCAGCACCCGGGTCAGCGCTGCGGCGAAATCGGCGACGAAACCCTCGACATCCGCCGGCGTGCCCGAGGCGTCGTCGAGCTGTTCCAGGGCCACCAGCAGTCCGGTCTCGCCATCGGCGACCACCTCGGGGATCCCCCCGACCGCGCTGGCCACCACTGCGGTGCCGCAGGCCATGGCTTCGAGGTTCACGATCCCCAGCGGTTCATAGATCGACGGGCAGGCGAAGACGGTCGCCTGGCTCAGGACCTGGATGAGTTCGTTGCGTGGCAGCATGCGTTCGATGACGACCACGGCCTCCCGGGTGGCCCGCAACGTGGCGATCAGCCCGGCGACTTCCGCGGCCAGTTCGGGGGTGTCGGCGGCTCCGGCACAGAGCACCAGTTGGACGTCGGGCGGCAGCAGTGCCGCGGCCCGCAGCAGATAGGGCACCCCCTTCTGTCGGGTGATCCGTCCCACGAAGGCCACCGTGAGTCGGTCCGGGTCGATCCCCAGTCCGGGCAGTGCCTGTAGATCCGGTGCCGGATGCCACGCCTCGACATCGACCCCGTTGTGGACCACGTGGACCCGTTCCGGATCGACGTCGGGGTAGGCGCGCAGGATGTCCCGGCGCATGCCCGCGGATACCGCGATGACGGCGTCGGCCCCGTGGTAGGCGGTGGATTCGGCCCAGGAGCTGACGGCGTATCCCCCGCCGAGTTGTTCGGCCTTCCAGGGGCGCAGGGGCTCCAGCGAGTGGGCGCTGAGCACATGTGGGACCGAATGCATCAGCGAGCCGAGGTGGCCGGCGAAATTCGCGTACCAGGTATGCGAGTGGATGATATCCGTCCCGGCCAGCGCGGGAACGATGCGCAGATCGGTCCCCAGGGTCGCCAGTGCGGGGTTCGCCTCCCCCAGGTCCCCGGGCTCGGCATAGCTGGCCACGGTGGCGCCGTGGTAGTCCGCGGGGCGCTCCGCTCCGAAGGCGTGCACGTGCAGATCCGCCAGCGGTGCCAGCACCCGCGACAGCTCGGCGACGTGGACACCGGCCCCGCCATAGATGGCCGGCGGGAATTCCTTGGTCACAATGTCTACTCTCACAGCACCAACGTAGCCGTTTAAGTGACTTCTGCCATAGTCTGAGGCGTGCAGGTGAAGCCCGGCGTCCACGTCGCCGGGAGGCAACAAGGAGCAGGGAGACGGCATGCCCCGGAGAAAAGTCCTCGTCGTGGTTCTGGCCGGTGGGGAAGGCAAGCGGCTGATGCCCCTGACGGCGGATCGTGCCAAACCGGCCGTACCGTTCGCCGGCAGCTACCGGCTGATCGACTTCGCCTTGTCCAATGTCGTGAATTCGGGATATCTGCGGGTCGTGGTGCTCACCCAATATAAATCCCACAGCCTGGACCGCCACGTGTCCGAAACCTGGCGCATGTCGACCCAACTGGGCAACTATGTCGCCTCGGTTCCTGCCCAGCAGCGGCTGGGCAAGGACTGGTTCCTCGGCTCGGCCAACGCGATCTACCAGTCCCTGAACCTGATCCACGACGCCAAACCAGAATACGTGTTGGTGGTCGGCGCCGATCACGTGTATCGGATGGACTTCTCGGCGATGATCGACGCCCATATCGCCGCCGGGGTCTCGGCCTCCGTCGCCGCGGTCCGCCAGCCCATCGACCAGTCCCATCAATTCGGGGTCATCGAGGTCGACGACGACGACCCAGGGCGTATCGCCGCCTTCCGTGAGAAACCCGCATCGACCCCCGGGCTGCCCGATGACCCGGATTCCTTCCTGGCCTCGATGGGCAACTACGTCTTCAGCACCGATGCCCTGCTCGAGGCCCTGGACGCCGACAACCTCAGCGACGACACCAAACACGACATGGGCGCGGACATCATCCCGGGCTTCGTCGAACGCGGTGACTGCGGGGTCTATGACTTCTCCTCCAACCCCGTCCCGGGCGAGGACGACGGGCTGGTGCGTTATTGGCGCGACGTCGGCACGCTGGATTCCTACTATGACGCCCATATGGATCTGGTCTCCCCCATCCCCAAGTTCAACCTGTACAACAAGGAATGGCCGATCCACACCCGGCACCACAGCTCCCCGCCCTCGAAGCTCGTCCGCGATAAGAACGGCGTCCCCGGCGAAGCACACGATTCGCTGCTGGCTGCGGGTGTGGTGATCACCGGAGGCGTCGTCACCCGCTCGGTGATCTCCACCGACGCCCGCGTCGAGCACGGGGCCTGCGTCACCGATTCGGTCCTGCTGGACGACGTCGTCATCGGAGCCGGTGCCACGATCAACCACGCGATCATCGACAAGAACGTGGTGGTCCCCGCCGGCGCCAGCATCGGCATCGACCACGCGGTGGATCGGGCCCGCGGATTCCTGGTCACCGACTCGGGGCTGACCGTGTTGGCGAAGGGACAGCAGATCGACGGCTGACCCGACTGGGTGGATGTCGCGCCGGGGCGGTATAGTTCTGCCGTCATGACTGAGCATTCCTCCCCCATCGCCGCCGCCGATCTGGCCGCCTGCCTGGGCGTCCTCGAACGCATCCACGAACTCCCCGACGACGACGAACAATTCATCGCCGTGCGCCGGGCCACTGCGAAGATGTTCAAGGAGGTCAAACGCGCCCGCCGGACCGAGGCCCGCCAGGCGGTGGTCGAGGCCGACCGCCAGGTCATGGAACGCACGGCCACCGGCGCCGCGAACCGGCTCGACGACGAGACCGAGGGGCTGGACCTGTCCTCGACCTCCGCGGGCTCCAGCGCCGGGGAATACCAGCAGCCGCGCAAATGCTACGTCTGCAAACAGCCCTTCACGAAGGTCGATGCCTTCCACCACCTGCTGTGCCCCGACTGCGCCACCGCCGGCAGGCATTGGCGCGAGGCCCGCATCGACCTGACCGGACGCCGGGCCCTGCTCACCGGCGGGCGGGCCAAGATCGGCATGCATATCGCGTTGCGGCTGCTGCGCGACGGGGCCCATACGACCATCACCACCCGTTTCCCCGCCGATGCGGCCCGCCGGTTCGCCGCCCTGGATGACAGCGGCGATTGGCTGCACCGGTTGCGCATCGTCGGGATCGACCTGCGCGACCCCTCCCAGGTGGTGTCGTTGACCGAGCAACTCATCGCCGCCGGGCCGCTGGACATCCTGATCAACAATGCGGCCCAGACGGTCCGCCGTTCCGGCCAGGCCTACCGCCACCTCATCGATGCCGAGGCCCGGCCGTTGCCCCCCGAGCTCAGCCAGGCCCGAGGTGGCCCGGAACTCTGGGGCGCCGGCCAGGCACCACAAGCCCACCCCCGGGCCCTGGCCGCGGCCTTCGACCTGGACACCGACGCCCTGGAATCCTCCGCCGCCTGGGATCCGGCACGGCTGGCCGAGCTGGCGATGACCGCCGGATCGGCCTCCCTGGACCGGGTGGAAGCAGGAACCGCGATCGATGCCGGCGGGCTGGTCCCCGATCTGGTCAGCGTGAACAGCTGGACCCACACGCTGGGCCAAGTGGAGGCGCTGGAACTGCTGGAGGTCCAGCTCTGCAACGTCACGGCACCGTTCCTGCTGGCGAGCCTGCTGCGTCCGGCGATGGCCGCCTCCTCGTTCAACCGCAAGTACATCGTGAATGTCTCGGCGATGGAGGGGCAGTTCTCCCGGGTCTACAAGGGCCCCGGTCACCCCCATACCAACATGGCCAAGGCTTCGATCAACATGTTGACCCGCACGTCCGCCGAGGAGCTCTTCGACACCGATGGCATCCTGATGACGGCCGTGGACACCGGGTGGATCACCGACGAACGCCCGCACGAGTCCAAGATCCGACACGCCGCCGGAGGCTGGCATGCACCCCTGGATCTGATCGACGGCGCGGCCCGGGTCTACCATCCGATCGTTGCCGGCGAGGAGGGCACGGATCTGCGGGGCTGCTTCATCAAGGACTACCGTCCCTCCCCCTGGTAATCCACGGATCCACGCCGGACGGTGATCTTCAACACCTGTTTCATGGTTGAATGGCCCCGTGGAGAATCAGCAGCCCAGAAACCAGAACCTGTCCCGCGATGAGGCCGCCGAGCGCGCCCGGATCCTCAGTGTCGACTCCTATGAAGTCGATCTCGATCTGACCGGCGCCCCGGATCCCACGGTCTCCGGCTACCGATCCCGGACGCGGATCGCGCTCACCGCCCAGGTCGCCGGCGAGGAGACCTTCCTGGACTTCATCCATGGTGGCGTCGCCTCGGTGGTCCATAACGGCAAGCCCCTGGATCCCGCGACCGCGGTCCGTGGGTCACGGATCCACTTCACTCCCACGGCGGGCCACAACCTCGTCGAGGTCGATGGCACGGCCCTCTACTCGACCTCCGGGGAAGGCATGCACCGCTTCGTGGACCCGGTGGACGGCCAGACCTACCTCTACACCCAGTACGAGCCGGCCGACGCCCGCCGGGTGTTCGCGAACTTCGAACAGCCCGACCTCAAGGCACCCTTCAGCTTCACCGTCACGGCGCCCGCCCACTGGCATGTCGCCTCCAACCAGTCGGTGGCCGAACGCACCGAGCACGACAACGGCATGGCCACCTCGGTCTTCGCCCCGACGCTGCCGATCTCGACCTACATCACCACGATCCTGGCCGGGCCATACCACTACGTCACCGACAGCTGGTCCCGCCGCCTCGAGGACGGCAGCACGCTGACCGTCCCGCTGGGCCTGAGCTGCCGGGCCTCGCTGGCGGCAAGCTTCGATGCCGATGCCCTGTTCACCACCACCCGGCAGGGGCTGGACTTCTTCCATGACCTCTTCGACTACCCCTACCCCTGGGGCAAATACGACCAGGCCTTCGTCCCCGAATACAACCTCGGCGCCATGGAGAACCCCGGTCTGGTCACCTTCACTGAGAACTACGTCTTCACCTCCCGCGCCACCGAATCCCAGTACGAGGGCCGGGCGAATACGATCATGCACGAGATGGCCCATATGTGGTTCGGCGATCTGGTCACGATGCGCTGGTGGGATGACCTGTGGCTGAAGGAATCCTTCGCCGACTTCATCGGCACCCTGGCCGTGGCCGAAGCCACCGACTTCGATACCGCCTGGGTCACCTTCGCGAACCGCCGCAAGGCCTGGGCCTACGTCCAGGACCAGCTGCCGACCACCCACCCGATCGTCGCCGACATCCCCGATCTGGAAGCGGCCCGGCAGAATTTCGATGGCATCACCTACGCCAAGGGCGCCTCCGTGCTCAAGCAGCTCGATGCCTACGTCGGGCGCGAGGCCTTCGTCTCCGCGGCCCGTACCTATTTCCGTCGCCACGAATACGGCAACACCACCCTGGCGGACTTCCTGGCCGTCCTGGCCGAGGCCTCCGGCCGCGATATGGGGGCCTGGTCCGAATCCTGGCTCCGCACCGCGGGGGTCGGTTCCCTGGAGGTCGAGTTCGAGGAGCACGACGGCGCAGTCACCTCGGCGGTCATCGTCCAGGAGGGCGCGGATCCCACGACGGGATCCGCCGCCATCCGTCCACACACCCTGGGGTTGGGCACCTTCGAATTGCGCGATGGCAAGCTGGAGCGCACCGGAGGATTCAGGCTCGATGCCACCGGGGCCCGGACCGAGATCCCCGAACTCGTCGGCCGGCCCCGCCCCGCCGTCGTCCTGCCCAATGACGGGGACCTGACCTATGCCAAGGTCAGATTCGACGAGTCCTCCCTGCAGGTCCTGCTCGAACACCTCGGCACGTTGACAGAGCCTCTGTCGCGGGCCACCGCCTGGGCAGCCCTCTGGTCCATGGTCCGCGATGGCCTGCTTCCGGCACCGGTCTTCCTGAGCGCGGTCCGCCGACATGTCTCCACGATCACCGATGTCGGAGTCCTGTCGATGATCCTGGGGCAGGCCGAGACCGCCGTCCAACGGTACTGCCCTCCCCATGTCAGGGATGCCGAACACCGGCAGCTGGCCCAGTCGCTGCATGATTTCCTGCTCGCTGCTGATCCCGGATCCGACGCCCAGCTGGCCTTCGCCAGGGCCCTGGCCGAGTTGGCCCGCGCCGGCGAACTCGACCATGTCGTGGCCGGGCTGCTGGACGGCAGCCTCCGGGTCGAAGGACTTACCGTCGACGAGCAGTTGCGCTGGGCCCTGCTGCAGGCCGGTGCGGCCCGGGGACACATCTCCACCTCCACCCTGGAGGCCGAGCGCCAGGCCAACCCGTCGGCGGTCGCCACCGTGGGGCAGGCGCTCGCCTGGGCAGCACGCCCGGAGGCGCAGGTGAAGCAGGCGGCCTTCGACGCCGCCCTGTCCGGAACCGACGCCGACGGCGCGGTCCTCTCCAACGATGTCCTCAGTGCCACGGTCAACGGTTTCCTGATCGGTTCACATGAGCAGATCGACGGCTACTACGAACGCTACTGGCCGGCCCTGGCCGATATCTGGGAGAAGATGAGCATCGGCCTGGCCACCCGGATCGTGCAGGGCCTGTTCCCGTTGGATCAGGATCTGGGCACCGAGGCACCGGAGCAGCATCGCGTCGTGCGCAGCGCCGATGCCTGGCTCGCCGACCACGCAGAGGCTCCACGGGCCCTGCGTCGGATCATCATCGAACAGCGCGACCAGCTGGTGCGCACCCTGCACGGGCAGGCCGCCGTCCTGGCGTCACGGGACTGAGCTCACCGGCAATCGGATGAGGCGGGCGCCGGGCCCAATCCGGCGCCGGCCCGTCCAGGGGCCCGGTCCGGCTAGGGAACCCGGTTCAGCCATCCATCGGTCCGGAACTTCTCGTCGGCGAGACGCTCGGCCCGGGTCAACGTGGCCTCATCGATTTCGGTCCGGGTCGCCCCATAGCGCTCGGCAAAGGTCGAGATCATCGTCTCGATGATCTCGGCCCGCGGGATGCCCGCCTGCCGCTTGAGTGGATCCACCCGTTTCTTGGCGCTGGCGATCCCCTTATCGGAAATCTTCTCCTGCCCGATGCGCAGCACCTCGGTCATCTTCTCGGCGTCGATGTCGTAGCTCATCGTGACGTGATGCAGGATCGCTCCCCCGGCGATACGATTCTGCGCGGCTCCGCCGTTCTTTCCCTGGTCGGTCGCGATGTCGTTCAATGGTTTATAGAACGCCTCCACGCCTAGGCGTTTCAACGACTCCATCACCCAGGCGTCCAGGAACGGGTAGGAGTCGGCAAAGCTCATGCCATCCACCAGCGACGCGGGAAGATAGAGGGAATAGGTCACGCAGTTCCCGGCCTCCATGAACATGGCCCCACCCCCGCTGATGCGCCGCACCACGGTCACCCCATGCTTCCGGGCCCCGTCGGGGTTGATTTCGTTGCGGACCGACTGGAAACTGCCGATGACTACGGCGGGCTCGTTCCAGTCCCAGATCCGCAGGGTGGGTTTCCGGGTCCCTTCCATGACCTCACGGGTCATGATCTCGTCCAGGGCGACGTTGGCGGCGATGGGCAACGAACGGGGTCCGATGACTTCCCAGTCGTGGTCGGCCCACGTCGTCGCCAGGCCCAGGGCCCGGCGCACCGCGGTGGCCACGGCCGCGGGATCGAAACCGAACATGACCGCGTCGTGGCCGACCGCCCTGCCGACGGCTCCGCTGATCACCGCATGCGGTGCCGAGGCCTCCATTCCGACCAGGGCCGAGTTGATGTCATCCAGCGCCTCATCCGGTTCGAGGAAGAAGTCCCCGTTGATGTTGGCGCGCACGATCCGCGCCTCCGCCCCTTCACCGGCGACCTCGAGATCGGCGACCACGAGTTTTCCTCCGTGGACCTTGAATTCTCCGTGGTGGGTGTAGGGCGTGCTGTCCGGCTGGGGAAGATTCTCGACTGGCATGGTTCCATCCTAGTGAACCCGCCGGGCCCACGGGTCCCGGAACGGCCCGGCGGGGCGGCGTCGGCCCCGGGCCGTTAACGACAAAAGGACCCCGAAGGGTCCTTTTGCCACATGAAGGGTCCGCTTACTTCTTGCCGAAGTTCTTGAAGCGGGCGTTGAAGCGCTCGACGCGGCCGGCCGAGTCCATGATGCGCTGCTTACCCGTGTAGAACGGGTGTGATGCTGCCGAGATCTCGACGTCGATGACCGGGTAGGTCTTGCCGTCTTCCCACTCGATCGTCTTGCTCGAGGACCGGGTGGAGCGGGTCAGGATCTTTTCGCCGGAGGCGAGGTCGTTGAACACGACCGCCTCGTACTTCGGGTGGGTATTGGACTTCATGTGGAAAACCTTTGTTCGAGCCACTGGATTTTGCCAGCAGCCATACGGGTACAGCCGTTCCGTTCGTCACGGAACCGACCATTCACTGTATCCCATCGACAGATGCCCGGAAAAATCGCCGCGCCTACTGGGTGCGTAGTCCGGTGCCAACACGAAAAGCCACGCCCCTCCTGCACCCCACCGGCTACCTCCCTGGCTGGTCCCCGGATGGGGGGCATCGACGCTGGGATCCGCAGCCCGATGGTTTCGTGGGACAGCTTCACTGACATCCGCACGTAGCGCTTACCTGCGCGGGCAAAATGTCAGGGCTGCATGACAGCCTGCTTTCACAGTCAAGCGAGCAACACACGAAAGGACAACCATGGATACCGTTTCACAGATGCACGTCCAGATTCCCGAGGAAACACTGGAAATCATCACCTCTGGTCTTGAGTACCACGATAAGCACCATTGGATCCCGTGGGCTTGGGCGGCGATTTCCCGAGAGGGGGACCTCGAGCCGATCGTGGACGAATCCAGTCCTGACTATGCATCCCAACTCATCACGCTCGCTGCCTTGGGCCATCTCTACGACAAATTCCAGGATGCCTATACCGGGCTCCACCCCAGAGACGAGTTCCTGACCGAGCTGCTGGGCGACGCGCGCCCGGCAATCAATCAAATCGAACTGGCGCGCTACTGCGAACGCAACGGTCACTACGACTACTCGGAAATTCCCGAGTCCGCAGCCGCGCTCGAACACGTTGCCGTCAACAACCGAACAAACGAAGTCCAAGTTCGACTGGTCCACCTTGTCGGACAAGCAAGACTGTTCACCTCGCTCGTTGTTGCCGGTACGGCAATAGCGACCGCTGATTTCGGCGCCGAAGACGACGACGCCGAATTTATCCCCCTTGGCGACTCACTGACACTTGACGCATTCGACCCGTATTTAGACGACGTCCTGAACTTCACCCTCACTGCCGAAAAGCATCGTGCATATGAGTGGCTCACGGGCGACCTCGACCTTGGATGATTCGGCGGTCCGCCACTCGCCCCAGTCGTTGGTGAAGACCTGAGTGCCTGGACAGGGACGAGCTGCCACAACAACACCCTCTCGCCAGGTAGAAGAACGATCGGTTCGTCGCCCTGCTGCTGATGGTTTGCACTACCGGGATCCCGCTCAAAGCCGGCACTACTCGGCGTTGGGCGCTCACCAACTGCTCATCGGGTAATATTCAGCGCCGGTTGTTCGAGTACGTCCGAGGCGTCAGCCCAGGATCAACGAGTCCATGGCCTGCAGTCGGATTCAAGCCCTGGCTTTCAGTGCCGAGCGCCAACGTCCACGTCTGGCTCTGATGAACCACGACCATCACGCCTCTCATTGGGCTCGCACTCCCCTGCTGGAGTCATGCCAGCTTTCTAGGGCGCGTTTTGAGAGGGCCGGAGCCACTCCGGCGAACCATCCAGGAGACCCGGCCTGCGCCCACGACATTCGCCGCGCCTACCTCGCCCGCAATTCCCACATGGCCACGGTGGAGGCCGCAGCGACATTCAACGAATCGACGCCCGGGCGCATGGGGATCATCACGGCCTCGTCCACCCGGGCCAGGGTGTCGTCCGAGACACCGGCCCCTTCGGTGCCCAGCACCAGGGCCAACCGATCGATGTTCTCGGCGGCTACTTCATCGATGGGCCGGGCCGAGTCGGTGACCTCCATGGCCGCCAACCGGAATCCGTCCCCGCGCAGCCGGTCCAGCCCCTCATTCCAGTCCTCCAGCCGCGCCCACGGGATCTGGAAGACCCCACCCATGCTCACCCGGATGGAACGCCGGTACAGCGGATCGGCACAGCGGGCGGAGACCAGGACGGCGTCCATTCCCAGGGCGGCCGCCGAACGGAAGATCGCGCCGAGGTTGGTGTGGTCCACGATGTCCTCCAACAACAGCACCCGGCGGGCCCCGGCGACGACGTCGGCCACCGGAACCGGTTGCGGCCGGTTCATGGCAGCCAGCGCACCCCGGTGCAGGTGGAAGCCGGTGATCTCCTCCAACACGCCCGGCGCCCCTACGAAGGCCGGAACCTCGGGGTGGGCTTCGAGGACATCGGAGAGCCCCTCGAGCCATTTATCGGCCAGGAAGAAGGAGCGCGGGACGTGTCCGGCGGCCAGGGCCCGACGCAGGACCTTGGAGCTTTCGGCGATGTAGAGCCCGCGCCCCGGATCGGTTCGTTGCCGCAGGGCCGCATCGGAGAGCCGGACGTAATCGGAGACGCGCGGGTCGGAGGCAGATTCCAGGGTGATGATCGGCATCAGGAGACCAGCTTGCCGATCATGACCGCCAGGGCCACGAGCCCGAGCACCACGATGAACGAACGCAGCAGCAGCGGTGAGAGCTTCCGGCCGACCCGGGCGCCGATGAACCCACCGACCAGGGAACCGCCGGCGATGAGCAGGACGATCAGCCAGTTGATGCGGTCGAAGGCGAAGAGCAGGTAGGACACGGCGGCGACCAGGTTGACCACCAGCGAGAGGATGACCTTGATCGCATTGGACTGCTGCAGCGAACCATGGAAGAAGATGCCCAGCACGGCCATGAGCAGGATGCCCTGGGCCGCGGTGAAGTAGCCTCCGTAGACCCCGATGAGGAAGACCAGGACGTAGACCAGCGGCGATAGTTTCTGTTCGTCCGCATGGGAAGGCCGCAGGGCCCCGCCGCTTTGCCTCTCACGCACCCACCGGGCCAACCGCGGCTGGAAGATGACCAGCAGGATTGCGATCGCGATGAGGACCGGGGCCACATACCCGAAGACCGTTTCGGGAAGGTGGAGCAGCAGGAAGGCGCCCAGGATGCCGCCCAGCAGCGAGGCCGGAACCAGTTTGAGCATCGTCTTGGGGACGGTGCGGGCTTCCTGCCGGTATCCCCAGGCGCCGGAGAACCCGCCGGCGACCAGGCCCATGGCGTTGGAGATGATGGAGTTGACCGGCGCGAAGCCCAGGGCCACAAGGACCGGGAACGTCACCAGCGAGCCGGAGCCGACGATCGTGTTGATCGTGCCCGCCCAGAGCCCGGCAAAGAGGACGAGCAGTTCCCTCCATAAATCCATGCGCTGCGCTGGCCCTAGGCGCCGAGTCGGGCGACGGCCGAGTAGCGGCCGTCGTCGACGCGCAGGCGCAGATCCATCTCGAAGGTCTCCGAGAGGTTGGCTTCGGTCAGTGTCGTGGCGATGGGGCCGGCGGAGACGATGTTGCCCTCGTTCAGCAGCATGGCATGGGTGAAGCCCGGGGGGATCTCCTCGAGGTGGTGGGTCACCAGGACCATGGCCGGTGCCTCGTCGGCGGCGGCGAGCTCGGAGAGGCGGGCGACGAGGTCCTCGCGCCCCGCCAGGTCCAGTCCTGCCCCGGGTTCGTCCAGGAGGAGCAGTTCGGGGTCGGTCATCAGGGCCCGGGCGATCTGCACCCGCTTGCGTTCGCCGTCGCTCAGTGACCCGAATTTCCGGTTGATCAGGGTGGACATCCCCCAGTCGTGCAGCAGTGAGAAGGCCCGGCGTTCGTCCATGGCCTCATATTGTTCACGCCAGCGGCCGGTGGTGCCCCAGGAGGCGGTGACCACGACGTTCAACACCTTCTCGTGGGCGGGGATGTGGGTGGCCAGGGCCCCGGAGGACAACCCGATCCGCGGACGCAGTTCAAAGACGTCGACCCGTCCCAGGGTCTCGTCGAGGATCTCGGCGGTGCCCCGGGTGGGGTGCATGCGGGCCGCGGCGATCTGCAACAGGGTGGTCTTCCCGGCCCCGTTGGGACCCAGAACAACCCATCGTTCGTCCTCCTTCACCTGCCAGTCGATGCTCGTCAAGAGGTTCTTTTGACCCCGGACCACGTCGATACCGGTAAAGGAGAGCACATCATTCATGGTCAAAACACTAAGGCAATACCTAGGTGATCGGCCAAATGCTACCGGGTGTGCCGCCCCGCGACGTCGCGAAGTAGCGCCTAGCAGGCACCGCACGGGAGAATCGTTCCATGAAGATCAGCAGTTACCTCGTCTCCCATCACGGCACCGCGTCCTCCCCCGACGACGGTGCCGCGACTCCGACGGCCGCCGACGGCCCGGAGGCGACCCGGTTCGAACCGGCACGGATCGAGGCGCTCCTGGGGGACCACGGGTTCTCCACGGCCTCCTCCACGGCGTTCTCGGGGCTGGGGTACGCCGGAACACGCAGGGCGTTGACCCGCACGACGCCGGAAGGCCCCGACGCAGACCGCTCCGCCGCCTTGCTGGACCGGCTCGCCGCCGACTCCGCGCAGCATGCCCTGGTCCCGGCCAGCCTGATCGAGGCGCCCCGCAAGCTGCTGGTCATGGACGTCGATTCCACGTTGATCCGGCAGGAGGTCATCGAGTTGCTGGCCGCCCATGCCGGGCGTGAGGCCGAAGTCGCCGCCGTCACCGAGGCGGCGATGCGCGGCGAACTGGACTTCTCCGAAAGTCTCCACGCCCGGGTGGCCACCCTGGCCGGGCTGGAGGCCGGGGTCATCGATCGGGTGTGCGACGCCGTCGTTCTCTCGGCCGGGGCCAGGGAACTGATCGCGGCCTGCCACGAGGGCGGGCATCTGGTGGGCGTTGTCTCGGGCGGGTTCCTCCAGATCCTCCGGCCGCTGGCCGACGGGTTGGGGCTGGACTTCGCCCGGGCCAACGATCTGGGCGTCAGCGAAGGCCGGCTGACCGGAACCGTGAACGGGGAGATCGTCGATGCCGCCGCCAAGGAGTCGTCCCTGCGGCAGTGGGCCGTCGAGGCGGGCCTCCCCGTGGAACACACCATCGCCGCCGGCGACGGAGCCAACGACCTGTTGATGGTCCGGGCTGCCGGACTCGGGATCGCTTATTGCGCCAAACCCGCGTTGCGTACCGCCGCCGACGCGGTGATCGATCTGCCACGGCTGGACATCATTCGTCATCTGGCAGGTATTTGATCATGACGATTGCATAACTACCGGGCCCCGCGGACATCAACGGCGCATCTGCGCGAGCCCGCGGCGCTAGGATCTTTTGTGGTGCGCGTTCCGACGGGCGCACGGCGTCGATGAACATGGAGCATTCGCGGGCAATCATGCGGGACAAAAAAGACACGAGCAAGAAGAAAAAGGGCTGGCTGATCGGCGGTGGCGCCATCATCCTGTTGGCGGGCGCCTACGCAGGCGGGGCGTCGCTGCTCGGCGACCAGATCCCCAACGGGACCACGGTCCACGGGGTCGAGATCGGCGGTCTGAGCAGTTCCGACGCCGCCGCCCGACTGCACCGGGACCTGGACCCGCTGGCTTCCGAACCGGTCACGATCGCCGCCGGGGAACAGTCCGCGCCGCTGACCCCCGACGAATCCGGCCTGGGCCTGGACATCGAGGCCACCCTGCAGGGCCGGACCGGGTACACCCTGAACCCCATGGTCCTCTTTCAACGCCTGACCGGCGGTTCGGCCATCAAGCCGGTCCTGACCCAGGACGACGACGCCTTGCACGCCGCCATCGAGGATCTGCGTCCCAAGCTGGACACCAAGGCCACCGAAGGCAAGATTGCCTTCAAGGACTCCAAGGTCCAGTACGACGCCCCGTCCGAAGGCGAGAAGGTCGACGCGGACCAGGCCGGCGACGCCATCGGCAATTCCTGGTTCGGCGCGAGCGAACCCATCGAGGTGGCCACCACCACGGTGGAGCCCAAGACCCCCGCCTCGGCGTTCGAGAAGGTCCGCGATGAGCAGGCCAAGCCCCTGGTCGCCGGGAACGTGACCGTGGCCGCCGATGACCTGAAGGCCACCTTGAAGCCGGCCGAGCTGGCCCAGGCGGCGTCCTTCAAGGTCTCTGACGGCGCGGTGAAGATGTCGTTGGACAACCAGCAGCTCGCCGACCGTCTGCTCAAGGCCAATCCCAAGATGGCGTCGACGGCCAAGGACGCCCGCATCGTCCTGAAGGACGGGAAGCCGAAGATCATCCCCGCGGTCAAGGGCCATGGCGTCGAGACGAAGAACCTCACCGAGAAGATCCTCACCGCCGCGACCACCGATTCACGGACCGCGAAGATCGACGTCGCCGTCACCAAGCCGGAACTGACGACCGCGAAGGCGAAGAAGCTGGGTGTGAAGGAGGTGATCGTCGAGTTCTCCACGCCGTACCCCACCTTTGACACGGTCCGGACCAAGAACCTGCGCGCCGGGGCCTCGAAGCTCAACGGCATGCTGGTCATGCCCGGCGACACCTTCTCGCTGACCAAGGCGCTGGCCCCCATCACGGAGGCGAACGGCTACTTCAAGTCCGGCGTGGTGGAAGACGGCTTCACCACCGAAGCCATCGGCGGTGGTCTGTCGCAGATCTCCACCCAGTTGTTCAACGTGGGATGGCTCGGGGGCATGGACGATGTCACCCACCGGCCGCATAGCCGCTGGTTCGACCGCTACCCCGCCGGGCGTGAATCCACCCTGTGGGAAGGCCAGATCGACATGGCCTGGAAGAACAACACCGGCCACGCCGTGATGATCCAGGCCTGGGTGACCGACAGCCATGTGAAGACCCGTCTCTGGGGGACCAAGAAGTACAAGGTCACCTCCAAGACCTCGGGGCACTACAACAAGACCAACCCCAAGACCACCTACAACGACGCCGAGAAGTGTGTCGCGGAGTCCGGTGGCCAGAAGGGGTTCTCGGTCGATGTGCACCGCACCCGGACGGCGGGCTCGGAGACGCTCAAGGACAGCCTGCACTGGACGTATCAGCCCTGGAACAAGGTCGTCTGCGGGAAGAAGCCCTAACCCCCGCACCGACGCCAAAGGCGGCGGCTCCACCCGTGGGAGGGTGGAGCCGCCGCCTTTGATGCTCCGTGTACTGCCGGTGTGTTCTAGTCCAGGAAGTGTCCTGCTCCCCCAGCGTATTCGGTATGTCCGGTGGGGACGTCGGCCGTGGCCATCGCGGCGACCTCGACCCCGAACTCCTGGACGGTGAGCAGTTTGCCGGCAGCCTGCCGGCGCTCCTCGATGGCCCCTGGCTGGGCCCGGTCCAGCAGCGTGGCGGTGACGGTCCCTTCGATCATGTCCCCGGAGACCACCACCAACGAGATGCCCTTGGCCTCCAGCGCCGGGATCTCCTCACGCAGGGCCAGCTCCCCGGCGCGCTTGGAACGGGCCACGGGCTCGTAGGCATCCAGCGTCGCCGTCTGGTCGATGAAGTGGGCCTGGTGGCTGGTGACGAACACCACACGCGAACCGGCGGGCATGACGGCGGCCGCGGTGCGCAGCATGTCGACCTGGGCGTCGCGGTTCAGTCGCAGGGCATAGTCCTCGCCGAGATCGGCTTCCATGCCGCCGGAGGCGTTGAGCACCAGCACATCGAGGGACCCGAAGTTCTCTTGCGCCGCATCCACCAGTGACTGGGCGCCCCCCTCGGCGGTCAGGTCCGCACCGACGGCCACGGCCCGGCCCCCGGCATCGGTGATGCCCTGGACGATCTTATGGGCACGGGGAGCCTTCTGCCGGTAGTTCACCACGACGGAGGCACCCCCCGCTGCGAGGTTCTTCGCCACTTCTGCGCCGATGCCCCGGGAGGACCCGGTGACAATGGCTGTTTTTCCGTTGAGTTCTGACATGGATTCTCCTAGTTGGGGTTCACGCGGCCATGGCGCGGATGCGGCAAGGGAGCCCGCTGTCGCGGGCACTTTCCTCCATCTTGCCAGCCCATCCGGCGTCGTGCCGTTGTGGGAATGCTCCAAAGACGAACGGCAGGTGGGCCTAGTGCCCCATGCCCAGACCGCCGTCGACCGGAATGACGGCGCCGGAAATGTAGGCGGCCTCGTCACTGGCCAGCCAGCGGACGACTCCTGCCACCTCGGTGGGCTCGGCGAACCGTCCCGCGGGGATGCCCGAGAGGTACTCCTTCTGCGTGTCTTCGGGCAGTGCGGCGGTCATGTCGGTGTTGACGAACCCCGGGGCCACCACGTTGGCGGTGATGCCCCGGGACCCCAGCTCACGGGTCAACGACCGGGCCATGCCCACCAGCCCCGCCTTCGACGCCGCGTAGTTGATCTGACCGGGAGAGCCCAGCAGGCCCACCACGGAGGAGATCAGCACGACACGGCCCTTGCGCAGCTTGATCATTCCCTTCGAGGCCCGTTTGATGACCCGGAAGGCGCCGGTGAGGTTGGTGTCGACCACCGAGCTGAAGTCGTCCTCGTTCATGCGCAACAACAGCATGTCCTTGGTCATCCCGGCGTTGGCCACCAGGACCTCGACGGGACCGTGGGCCTGTTCGACCTCGGTGAACGCCGCGTCGATGGACGCATAGTCGGTCACATCCGCCTTCACCCCCAGCAGACCTTCGGGGACCACGCCGCTGCGATAGGTGATGGCCACCTGATCGCCGTTCGCTTCGAATGCCCGGGCAATGGCCAGGCCGATACCCCGGTTGCCACCGGTGATCAATACGCTGCGCGGGGCGGGCTGGGCGGTTTCGGTCATGGGTCCTCCAAGTCGGTACGTCAACGGTTCCGCACCATTCTAGCCGTGGAGGGTTCGGCGGATCGTCGCGACGGTGACACAATGGAGGGGAACACCATGGAAGAGACATGAGCCAGCATTCGTATCCTTTGAACCAGCCTGTCCCCGCCGGCCACCCGCAGCGGATCACCGACGCCGATGAGTCACGTTCGGCGGACATGCATTCGCGCACCGTCAAATACACGATTTCGATGTCCGTGCGCATGGCCTGCTTCATCGCTGCCTTTTTCGTCCATGGGTGGATCCAGGTGGTCATGCTCATCCTGGCGGTGATCCTGCCCTACTTCGCGGTGGTCGTGGCCAACGCCAGCGGTGCCGATCTGGCCAAACGTACGGAGACCAACTACTACGACGGCGGTCCGACGGAGCCCGCCATGCTCGCCGGCGCCGCAGCCGACGGCACGAAGGACGAGGCCCCGCAGGACCCCACGGCGAAGGACGAGTCGAACACTGATGACCCGACGGAAGGCAGCGAAGGGACCACCACCGGACCCTTCGACCCGGCTTCCGGCTCGACCAGCCCGCAGGACGACGCCGAACCCGACCTGCTCTCGGGGCACTGGTACGTCCCCGACGAGGCGGAGGAACCACAGCAGGAAGAACGGGTCCATCACCATCACGGCCACCGCCACCGGCCAGGAAGCGAAAGGGAGCACGGATGAGCATTTTCGACCAACTCTCAGGCGTTGAGGGCCCCGCGGTGCCGAAGTGCTCGCGCAAGGGATGCCGGCAGTCCGCCCAGTGGCAACTGCTCTGGAACAACCCCAGGATCCATACCCCGGAGCGCCGGAAGATCTGGTTGGCCTGTGACGACCACCGCGGATGGCTGACCACCTACCTCACGGAACGCGGTCTCTTCAAGGAATCACAGCCGCTCCCCGCCGACGCCCAGGAGGGGTGAATCCGTGTACCGATTCCTGGCCAGCACCCGCTGGCTTGGCTGGCTGCTGCTGGTCTGCGTCTTTGCGGCGGCCTGCGTGGGGCTGGGCAAATGGCAGATGAACCGGCTCGATGAAGCCCGGGCCGCCAACGACCTGGTCAAGGCCAATTACGACGCCGCTCCCCTGGATTTCCGGCAGGCGCTCCCCTACTTCGACACGCTTCCGGCGGACCGGGCCTGGACCCCGGTCACGATGAAGGGCAGCTACCTCCCCGGGGATACGCGCATCGTGCGCAACCGCACCACCAACGGACAACCCGGCTATGAGGTCCTGGTTCCCTTCGAAACCGATGAAGGAACCCGGGTCGTCATCGATCGCGGCTGGCTGCCCATCGGGGACGACTCCGCCGGCAGGCCCGACAGCGTCCCTGCCCCGCCGGAGGGCCAGGTTCAGATCACGGCCCGCATGAAGGTCGGTGAGCCGGCGGTCCGCCGCTCGGCCCCCGAAGGGCAGGTGGCCTCGGTCGAGCTTCCCGCCCTGGAAGAGGATCTGGGCTATCCCATCGCGACGGGCGCCTACGGGGTGATCGCCCGGGAGCAACCGGCCCCGGCGACGACCCCCACCGCCTTGGAACGGCCCTCGATCGATGAGGGCAACCACCTGTCCTATTCGCTGCAGTGGTTCGCCTTCGGGGTCCTGTCCTTCATCGGCTTGGGATACGCGGCCCGGCAGCAGGCCCGGCTCAATCGCGAGGATGCACAGGAGGCGGCAGAGGCCGCCGCGGCGGGCACCGAAGTCATCCATTCCGCCTACCGCGCACCCCGTCAACGCCCCACCCGCAGGAAGGGCAACGTGCCCACCGACGAAGAGCTCGAGGACGCCTACCTCGACCGCTTCGAGGACCAGGCCCGACGCTAGTGAGCCGGGCGCGCCGGTCTTAAAAGGAAGCAGCCCCGCCGGATTCACCGGCGGGGCTTGCAGGCCTTGAGGCCAAGGTGACTCAGGCCAGGGTGACCAGGTCCAGATAGCCTTCGTTCCACAGGTCCTCGTCGCCATCGGGCAAGAGGACCACCCGTTCCGGGTTCAGGGCGGCCACGGCACCCTCATCGTGGCTGACCATGACGACGGCGCCGCTGTAGTTGCTCAACGCATTGAGGATCTCGGCGCGGCTGGCCGGGTCCAGGTTGTTGGTCGGTTCGTCGAGGAGCAGCACGTTGGCGCTGGAAGCAACGATCGTGGCCAGTGCCAGACGCGTCTTCTCGCCGCCGGAGAGGACCCCTGCCGGCTTGTTGACGTCGTCTCCGCTGAACATGAAGGAGCCGAGGATACCGCGTACTTCAGCGTCGCCGAGCTTATCCGGCGCGGAGGAGCGCATGTTTTCCAGCACCGTGCGTTCCACGTCGAGGGTGTCGTGCTCCTGGGCGTAGTACCCCACCTTGAGTCCGTGGCCGGGAATGACTTCGCCGGTATCGGGCTCGGCAACCCCGGCCAGCATGCGCAGCAGGGTCGTCTTGCCGGCACCGTTCAAGCCCAGGATGACCACCTTGGAGCCGCGGTCGATGGCAAGATCCACGTCCATGAAGATCTCCAGGGAGCCGTAGGACTTGCTCAGGTTCTTGGCCATCATGGGGGTCTTGCCGCAGGGATCCGGTTCCGGGAACCGCAACGCGGCCACCTTTTCCTGGGCCCGGGCTTCCTCCAGGCCGCCCATGAGGCGATCCACGCGCTTGAGCATGCTTTGCGCCGCGGAGGCGCCGGAGGCCCTGGCCTTCATCTTATTGGCCTGGGCCAGCAGGGCGCCGGCCTTCTTCTCGGTGCTGGCACGCTCGCGCTTGCGGGAACGCTCATCCGTTTCCCGCTGCTCGAGGTACCGCTTCCACCCGAGGTTGTAGAGGTCCATCGTCGCGCGGTTGGCATCGAGATGGATGACCTTGTTGACGGTCGATTCAAGCAGGTCGGTGTCGTGGGAGATGACCATCAGCCCGCCCTGGTGGTTGCGCAGGAACTCGCGCAGCCAGGCCACCGAGTCGGCGTCAAGGTGGTTGGTGGGTTCGTCGAGCAGGAGCGTCTGGGCGTCGGCGTAGAGGATCCGTGCCAGTTCGACGCGTCGGCGCTGACCGCCGGAGAGCGTGTCCAGCGTCTGGTCGAGGAGCCGTTCGGGCAAGGCGAGGTTGTTGCAGATCGCCGAGGCTTCCGCTTCGGCGGCGTAGCCACCGCGCGAAATGAACTCTGCGTCCAACCGGTCGTACCGGTTCATCGCCTTGGTGCGGATGGATTCGTCCTCGCTGCCCATCTCGTCCGTGCACTTGCGCAGCTTGGTCACGATCTCATCCATGCCGCGGGCCGAAAGGATCCGGTCGCGGGCCAGTTGTCCCATGTTCGGCGTCCGGGGATCCTGCGGAAGGTATCCGATGGATCCGTTCCGCGTCACCGTTCCTCCGGTGGGCTCCGCTTCGCCCGCCAGGACGCGGGTCATCGTCGTCTTGCCGGCGCCGTTGCGTCCGACCAAGCCGATCTTGTCTCCCTGATCGATGCGGAAGTTGACACCCTCCATCAGGAGTCGAGCGCCGGCACGGAGCTCAAGGTCGGCAACGGAAATCAATGGGAACCTCTCAAATGGAATGTGATGCGCTGTCACGCAACCTTTCCAGTGTACGCGTGCGAGCGATGACCGCCTAAGGCCGATCCACCCCACGAGTGCCATCTCACCCCAAAATACCGGCTTGAACAGTGATCAAGTATTATGTGCAGCATGACGAATTCGTATCTCGACGCCCCTCGGCTGTCCGCCCGCCGCAGCAGATGGGGCGCCCGTGACCTGGGTTTGATCTCGGTCTTCGCCGCCTTGATGGCCGCCCTGACCCTCGTCCCGGCCATCCCGGTCGGCCCCTTGGGCGTTCCGATCACCTTGCAGACCCTGGCGGTGTCGCTGGTGGCCCTCTGCCTCGGCGGCCTCCGCGGTTCGGTCAGTGTCCTGCTTTATGTGGTGGTCGGCCTGGCCGGTGTTCCCGTATTCGCGAAATTCACCGGCGGACTCGGCGTCCTGGCCGGCCCGACGGCCGGCTACCTGCTTGCCTTCCCCCTGGCGGCGCTGGTGGCCGGCTCCCTGGCCACGTTCATCCTGCGCCGCAAGCGGACGGCCGGCATGCCCTGGCTCTTCGCCGCCGCGATGGCGGGGTCCATCCTGATGACCCACCCGTTGGGCATCCTCGGAATGAGCATCAACGGGCAGATCCCCTGGGCGCAGGCAGTCGTCGTCGACCTGGCGTACTGGCCGGGAGACATCATCAAGAACATCATCGCGGCCCTGGTGGCCGTCATGGTCTTCAAGGCGTTCCCCCGCATGGCCCGGCGCGAATTCGATGCCTAGGCTATTGAAGTGATCAGTTTCCACGCCGCAGGCCTCAGCGTCCCGAACCCCGATGGCAGCGATGACGACACCGTCATCCTCGCCCCGGTGAGCTTGGACCTACGCGAGTCCCGAGTGGCGGTGATCGGCGCCAACGGATCCGGCAAATCGACTCTCCTCCGGCTCATCAACGGGCTGGCCCGCCCGTCGACGGGCCGTGTCGTGGTCGACGGGAAGGATGTGGCCCGGGACGTCGCGGCGGTGCGCCGACGCGTTGCCTTCCTGTTCAGCGACCCGCTCTCCCAGCTGGTCATGCCGCTGGTTCGCGAGGACGTGGAACTGTCCCTGAAGCCCACCCTCAAGAACAAGGTACGACGTCGTCAGGTCGCCATGGATCATCTGGATTCCATGGACCTGGCCCACCTGGCCGACCGTAGCGTCCATGACCTCTCGGGCGGCGAACGCCAGCTCGTCGCCTTGACCAGCGTGCTGGCTGCGGGACAGGACATCCTGGTCGCCGACGAGCCGACGACCCTGCTGGATCTACGCAACAACATCCTGCTGCAGGACACCCTGTTCGCCCTCGATCAGCAGATCATCTACGCCACCCATGACCTGGACTTCGCCGCCCGTGCCGATCGGGTCCTGGTCGTCGAGGGCGGCCACATCGTGCACGATGGAACACCCTGCGAGGCCATCGAGCACTACCGACAGCTGGCGCTTTCCGCGTCGAGGGAAGGTTCCTGATGCGCGGCCAGGCCCTCTTGCTGGGCCTGCGAATCCCCGGAACCTCGATGGTCCACCGGGCCCCGCTGTGGTTGAAGTACCTGGTGCTGGTCGCGGCAGGAACCGCCGTCGTCTTCCTCCGCTCCCCCACCACGGCGGCCGCCCTGCTGGTGGTGGGCCTGCTGCTGTATGCGGTCGCCGGAGCACGGGTCCTCGCCGCCTGGGCGTCCCCACTGCGGCTGCTGTGGTGGATCTTCGCCCTGCTCGCGGCCTACCAATGGTGGATGAACGGCCCGTGGACCGCGTTCATGGTCGTCGGAGGCATGTTCGCGGCGCTGCAACTGGCTCGCCTCCTGTTGCTGACCACCGACCAATCCGATCTGATCGATGGTATGGCCTGGGCGTGTTCCCCGCTGCGCAAGGTGGGGGTCAACCCGGAGCTGGTGGCCCTGGCGGTAGGCCTCATGCTGCGCAGCATCCCCGCCGTACTGGGGTGCATCGCCGATGTGTCCGACGCGGCGCGAGCCCGGGGCCTGGGCCGGAATCCTATTGCGCTGGCGGGCCCGGTCGTGGTTTCGGCCGTCGCCTTCGCCCATCAGACCGGGGACGCACTGGCTGCCCGCGGGATCCTTGAACAAGGCCTCCGCGACGAAGCTGCCGACGTGACCCCCACAAAAGGCGTCCACCACCGCTTGTAGCTCCCTTTCGGACCAGGGCGCGAAAAAAGAAGGTGCTGACTATGTCCTCCCAGCACTAAATGTACGTACTTTTATGTGTATCTTGGGAACCACAGCTACGCCGATATCCACGAACCAGCGAGGGACCCAGATGAATCACGCGGACTACTTCGATGGTCTGACGGAGACCAAACTACGAGGCGCTGGAAGCAGGAAGTGGACTACGTACCCGGACGCGATCGGCGCCTTCATCGCAGAGATGGATTTCGGTACGGCCCCGGAGGTCCAGGCAGCGCTTCAGGAGCCGGTGGGATCCGCCGCCCTCGGATACGCCCCGGTGACCGCCGTGGACGACATGACACGTGCCTGCTCGGCCTGGCTCGAGAGCGTCTACGGCTGGACTGTTCCCGCCACTGATATTCGTCCCATCCCGGATGTGCTGGCCGGCATCGTCCTCGCCATCACCCACTACTCGGCACCCGGGTCGGCGATTGTCCTTCCGACTCCGGCCCACATGCCGTTCCTGAAGATCCCAGCGAGCCTGAATCGCCGCATCATCCAGGTCCCCATGACTTTCGGTGCCGACGAGTGGAAGCTCGACTTGGAGGGAATCGATGCCGCGTTCGCCGCGGGCGGGGGCCTCCTGATCTTCTGCAACCCCCACAACCCGATCGGGAAGGTCTACTCACGGGCCGAGATGCTCGAGTTATCCGAGATCGTGGAAAAACACGGTGCACGAGTCTGTTCCGATGAAATCCATGCACCGCTGGTCTTCTCGAGTAGCCGCCACGTCCCCTACGCCTCGGTCTCACCAGCAGCCGCCAAACACACGGTGACAGTGGCTTCCGCCACCAAAGCCTGGAACATGTCGGGTCTCAAATGCGCACAGATCATCTTCAGCAACAGTACTGATCAGCACACCTGGTCATCGGCGAGCTTCATGGCCGAACACGGCGTCGGATATCTGGGTGTCCTGGCGACGACTGCCGCCTACAGCGAGGGTAAACCCTGGCTGGACGAGGTGATCACTTATCTGGATCACAACCGACAACAGTTGGCTGTCCTGCTTGCCGAGCACCTTCCCGAGGTCCGGTATCACGCCCCTGAAGGTACCTACCTCGCGTGGCTCGACTGTCGGAGTCTCGACCTCGGCAACCACCCGGCTGAGTTCTTTCTCGAAAATGCTGAAGTCGCTTGTTCAGACGGTGCCGGGTTCGGGGACAACGGTGCGGGTTATCTTCGCTTCAACCTGGCCATGCCGACGCCCATCCTCAAACGCGCCGTACGACAAATGGGCGAGGCATTCCGCAAAAACACCGCCGCAAAGTAAAGAGGATCGCGGTGCCCACCGAGCGGCATCGACACCTTGGCCGAGTCACTAGGTGAGTACACCGTTCGGCTCTTTGTCC